>NZ_JBVHOQ010000028.1:84597-125579 GCF_055568375.1 Streptomyces sp. NPDC026062 | reverse complement strand
ACGCTTCCTTTGTACTCACCTCAGAACATTTTCTGGGGCTTTCCTCCGGGCGCTTCCCTTCGGTCTTGCGTTTCCGACTCTATCAGACTCTTTCGCGTCCGATTCCCGGTCGAAGCGGGTCTCGCATTTTCGCTTTCCAGTTCTTCGCTTTCGCGCTTCCCTTTCCGGCGAGTCAGACACTATCAGGCCTTTTCGCCGTCCCTGACCGGCCCCCGCAAGCATGCGGGTGCCCGATATCGGGTTAGGGTTTGAGCTTGATAGGCGCCGCCGACCCCCGACTCAAAGTCGCGTTGGGGCCAGGCAGAAGTACGACAGTACAGGCTGCCGGGAGTCGAGGCAAATCGTTTCCGGTGCACCCCTAGGTCCTCGAACCGTCACGACTCAGGCGGAACCGGGACTTCTTATGACTTACGCTGCTGAGCAGTACGCCGTCCCCCTACAAGCCGCGGCGGCGCCATTGAAGCTCCACTCTGGGAGGCTCCCCCATGACCACTGTGACGTCCCCTCTTGCCGGACGCGCCATCGGGCTCGCTGCCGTACCCGACCCGGTCTTCTCCGGGGCGATGGTTGGCCCCGGGACCGCCATCGACCCCGAGCGCGAGCCGTCCGAGGCCGTCTCGCCGGTCGACGGAATCGTCGTCTCCCTTCACCCGCACGCCTTCGTGGTGGTGGACAGCGACGGACACGGGGTACTGACCCACCTCGGCATCGACACGGTCCAGCTCAACGGCGAGGGCTTCGAGCTGCTCGTGAACAAGGGTGACACCGTCACCCGCGGCCAGGGCGTCGTGCGGTGGGACCCCGTCGCGGTCGAGGCGGCCGGCAAGTCGCCGGTCTGCCCCGTCGTGGCGCTGGAGGCGACGGCCGACTCGCTGTCCGCCGTTGTCGAGGACGGCGACGTGAAGGTCGGCGACGCGTTGTTCGGTTGGCAGTAACGCGTTCGGCTCAGTGAAGGCCGACTGGATATCCACCGCGGAGGCATGGGCCGCCGCACACAACCGGAGACGGGTGACATGCAGACAACGCTGCGAGGCGTAGGCGTGAGCCACGGTGTGGCGATCGGCGAGGTACGGCACATGGGCACGGCTGTGCTCGAACCGCCGGCCAAGCAGATTCCGGCCGAGGAGGCCGAGCGCGAGCAGGGAAGGGCCCGGCAGGCCGTGGAGGCTGTGGCGGCCGACCTCGTCGCGCGCGGCAACCTGGCCGGGGGCGAGGCCCAGCACGTGCTGGATGCCCAGGCCATGATGGCCCAGGACCCCGAGCTCATGGCGGATGTGGACCGGCGCATCGCTGTCGGCAGCACCGCCGAGCGCGGTGTGTACGACGCGTTCGCCTCGTACCGCGCGCTACTGGCCGGGGCGGGTGATTACCTGGCCGGGCGCGTTGCCGATCTCGACGACGTGCGCAACCGGATTGTGGCCCGTCTGCTCGGCGTACCGATGCCCGGTGTGCCGGACAGTGACGAGCCGTACGTACTGATCGCGCGCGACCTGGCTCCGGCTGACACGGCTCTGCTCGACCCCACGCTCGTCCTCGGTTTTGTCACCGAGGAGGGGGGGCCGACGAGTCACAGCGCGATTCTGGCGCGGGCTCTCGGTGTGCCCGCCGTCGTGGCGCTCCCCGGCGCCGGCGAGCTGGCCGAGGGAACCGTGATCGCCGTGGACGGCAGCACCGGCGAGATCTTCGTCGAGCCGAGCGCCGAGAAGCGGGCGGAGATGGAGAGCTCCGCCGCCGCGCGCAAGGCTGCGCTCTCGGCTTCGACCGGTCCCGGTGCGACGTCCGACGGGCACAAGGTGCCGCTGCTCGCCAACATCGGTGGCCCCGGCGATGTGCCGGCAGCCGTCGAGGCCGGGGCGGAGGGCGTGGGGCTCTTCCGTACCGAGTTCCTCTTCCTGGACGACAGCAAGCAGGCTCCGTCCGAGGAGAAGCAGATCGCCGCCTACCGTGCGGTGCTTGAGGCCTTCCCCGAGGGCCGTGTCGTGGTACGGGTGCTGGACGCCGGGGCGGACAAGCCGCTGGAGTTCCTGACACCGGCCGACGAGCCGAACCCGGCGCTGGGCGTGCGCGGGCTGCGCAGTCTGCTGGATCACCCCGATGTGCTGCGGACCCAGCTGACCGCCTTGGCCAAGGCTGCCGAGGGGCTCCCTGTCTACCTTGAGGTCATGGCGCCCATGGTGGCGGACCGGGCTGATGCCAAGGCCTTCGCCGACGCGTGCCGGTCCGCCGGTCTCCAGGCGAAGTTCGGCGCGATGGTCGAGATTCCGTCGGCCGCGCTGAGGGCGCGTTCGGTGTTGCAGGAAGTGGAATTCCTGTCGCTGGGGACCAACGACCTGGCGCAGTACACCTTCGCCGCGGACCGTCAGGTGGGTGCGGTGTCCCGGCTCCAGGACCCGTGGCAGCCCGCGCTGCTGGATCTGGTCGCGATGTCGGCCGACGCGGCCAAGGCCGAGGGCAAGAGCTGTGGTGTCTGTGGTGAGGCCGCCTCCGATCCGCTGCTGGCCTGTGTCCTGACCGGTCTGGGTGTGACGTCGCTGTCGATGGGTGCCGCGTCCATCCCCTACGTACGCACGACGCTGGCGAAGTACACGCTGGCCCAGTGCGAGCGTGCGGCCTCGGCCGCACGGGCGGCCGATTCTGCCGAGGAGGCCCGCCTTGCCGCGCAGGCGGTGCTGTCGGGCGAATAGGGCACCACGCGGGACGACGTTGTCGTGCGAGGTATGAGGGGCTTCCCGCCGGTGCCGGACGCTGTGTCCGGTGCCGGCGGGAAGCCCTTTTGCGTCAGCGGTGCGCCTCCGGTGTGTCGGCACCGATGTCGAAGCCCGCGCAGTACTCCACGCCTGATTCGGGGGCTACGGGTTCACCGGTGTCGGCGTCCGTGCAGTACGCGCTGAACACCTCACCCTCGGTGAGCGGCACAAGGCTGCCGCCGGTCAGGCGCCAGCCGTGGACCCGGTCCGCTGTCCCTGGGGCGCTTGTCCGCAGGACGACTCCCCCATGGCTTTCGAGGGCGATCCCGACGGCGAGCACGGTCACGAATTCGGCGCCCTCCTCCGAGTCGAGGTGCGCGGGGCCTCCGGCGTCGCGCTCGGTGTGCAGGGCGGCGAGCAGTTGCTCGTTCTCCGTGGGAGTGCTGCAGACCAGATGGTGCGTGCCGGGTCCTGCCGCCTCAAGGGTGCGCAGCAGCAGATGGGATGCGCGGTCGAAGGCCGCGCGGCCGATGTCCTGTCCGCAGTCCGCGCAGTCCCCGAGCCCGGCCAGGAGCATCGTGGCGTACTCCCAGGTGGCCCGCCGGACCGCCCGGGCGGCCAGGAGCGGGATCAGGGTGTCGATCGGCTGTCCGGTGTAGGCGATGGTGGCGCCGCAGGCGGCGACCTCCGCGGTGAACCGGCTGCGGCCCTCCGGGGTGTCGGGTGCGATTCCCGATTCGGCGCAGAACTCCGCGTACTCCTCGGGATCGAAGAGGGCGACGGTCGTGTGCATGCCCTGTGCGGCGAGAGTCCTGAGCAGCCCTTCCACCTGCTGCAGATAGACGGTGTGGTCCGTGAAGGCGAAGGTGCGGTAGCGCCGCATCGCCGCGAAGTCCTGTTCATCGGTCAGAAGACCGATGACGCTCGGTGCTTCGCGGCGAAGAGCGCGTCGCATCGTGGTGCCGCTACGGCCCAGGGCTGTGGCCCGCTTGTTCCTGGTCTGCGCCATGATTCCCCCAGTGCGCTGTCGAACATTGCTCACTCAGCGTAATCATCGGCACTGACAGTGGCCTCGGTCAGCGGCGCTCGCGGGCCAGCTCCTCGTAGAAGTGGAGGAGTTCCAGGTTGTCGATGGAGCCGGGGTTGACGGCCTTGGCCAGGGCTGTTCCCTGGAGGAGGCGCTTGACCGGAACCTCGATGCGCTTGCCTGTGAGGGTGTGCGGGATGCCGGGGACCTCGATGACCTCGTCCGGAACGTGGCGCGGTGAGAGGTTCTCGCGAATGGTGCGTTTGATGCGGTCTCGGAGGTCGTCGTCGAGCGCGGCGCCTTCGGCGAGGTGGACGAAGAGGGGCATCCAGTAGCCGCCGTTGGGCTCCTCCAGGCCGATGACGAGGGATTCGCGGATCTCGGGGAGGCGCTCGACGGCTTCGTAGATGTCCGAGGACCCCATGCGGACACCCTGCCGGTTGAGCGTGGAGTCGGAGCGGCCGTGGATGACGACCGATCCCCGGTCGGTGATCGTGATCCAGTCCCCGTGCCGCCATGCGCCCGGGTAGGTCTCGAAGTAGCTCTCGCGGTACCGGCTGCCGTCGGGGTCGTTCCAGAAGCGGACCGGCATGGACGGCATGGGCTGGGTGACGACGAGTTCGCCGACCTCTCCGGTCAGCGGCCGGCCCTCGGGGTCCCAGGCCTGGAGGTCCGTGCCGAGGGATGCGGCCTGGAGCTCGCCGATGTGCACCGGGAGTGTGGGTACGGCGCCGGCGAAGCAGCTGCAGACGTCGGTGCCGCCGCTGACGGAGGCGATCCACAGGTCCTCGGCCACTTCGTCGTGGAGCCAGCGGAATCCGTCGGGCGGGAGCGGGGAGCCGGTGGTGGCGACGCACTGGACGCGCGAGAGGTCGAAGTCCCGCCCCGGGTGGATGCCGGCCTTGCGGCAGGCCATCACGTACGCGGCGGAGGTGCCGAAGAGAGTGGCACCCGTCTGTTCGGCGACGCGCCACTGGGCGCTGACGTCGGGGTAGCCGGGGCTTCCGTCGTACAGAACGAGGGTGGTACCGGTGAGGAGGCCGGAGACGAGGAAGTTCCACATCATCCAGCCGGTGGAGGTGTACCAGAAGAAGCGGTCCTCTGGGCCGAGGTCGCAGTGCAGGCCGAGCTGCTTGAAGTGTTCGAGCAGGATGCCGCCCTGGGACTGGACGATGGCCTTGGGCAGGCCGGTCGTGCCGGAGGAGTAGAGCACCCACAGCGGGTGGTCGAAGGGGACCTGCTCGAAGACCGGTTCCGTGTCCGCCTCCGTGAGGGCGGTCCAGTCGAGGGTGCCTTCGGGCGCGTCGGTCCCGAGGAGTGGGATGTGCACGACGGCGCGCAGGGTGGGCAGTTCCCGGCGCAGTTCGGCGACGGTGTCGGCGCGGTGGTGCTCCTTGCCGCCGTAGCGGTAGCCGTCGACGGTGAACAGGACGACGGGTTCGACCTGCTGGAAGCGGTCGAGGACGCTGCGGGCGCCGAAGTCGGGGGCGCAGGAGGTCCAGACGGCGCCGACCGCGGCGGTGGCGAGGAAGGCGACGACGGCCTGCGGGATGTTGGGGAGGTAACCGCTGACGCGGTCGCCCGGGGTGACGCCGAGGGCGCGGAGTTCGGCCGCGAGCGAGCCGACCTGACGGCGCAGCGCGGACCAGGAGAGGGGGACCTGGGTGTGGGTCTCGTCGACGTGGAGCAGCGCGGGGGCGTCGGCGCGGAGGGGGTCCTCGGCGGCCCGCAGCGCGTGTTCGGCGTAGTTGAGGGTGGCGCCGGGGAACCATGTGGCGCCCGGCATGGAGCGGTCCCCGATGACGGTCTCGTACGGGGTGGCGAACCGGACGTCGAACCATTCGGCGACGGCCTGCCAGAAGGAGCCGAGCTCGTCGACGGACCAGCGGTGCAGGCTCGCGTAACCGCCCTCGGCGGGGGCTCCGTGGTGCGCGGCCGCCCAGCGCTGGAAGCGGGTGACGGCCGCGGCCGCGATCCGGTCCGGGCCGGGCTGCCACAGCGGGGCTTCGTCGGCTGGTGTGGTCATGGGGCGGCTCCCTGGCTCTACGGCTACGCGGTGTGTGCGTGTGTCGCGCGCACGGGCTGGGGTGTGCGCGTGAGGCGGCTTCACGGACGATGCCATGTGATCGTCTTTCGCACCAGGGTTGCCCGCCCATGGTCGCGTGTCCCGGTATGTGGTGCGGCCACGCCTGTGCCGGCCGGTCACGGGTGAACGGAAGCTGAACAACGCCCGATACCGGATCACCGGGTGGCAGGGTGAGCCGCATGGACGGTCGTGACCTGGTGCGCTCGGTGAGATTGGTCGGTTCGAAGCAGGGGCTGCGTACGGTGCGCTCCGCGTGGCGGCGGGCTCGGGCGGACGCGCGGGCGCTGCCCGCGCGCGGTCCGGAGCGGGCGCGGGTCCCGGGGACCGTGGTGGCCGCGGAACCGGAGCCGGGCGGCGGTGTGGTGAGGTTCGCGCGTTCGGAGCTGCGTATCCGGGTGGCGGTGGGCGGGGCGGTCTTCTGGGGGTGGGACGGCGCGGAGCCGTTGCCGTCGTACGCGCTGCCGGGAGCCGCGCCCGGCGCCGATCCCCGGGCGCTGCTGGAGCCGGACAAGGACGGCGGCTGGCAGGTGGTGTCGGAACGGCTGACGGTGGCGGTGTCCCGGCTGGGGGCGGTGGAGCTGCGGACGCCGGGCGGGGTGGTGCTGAGGCGGGAGCTGCCGCCGCGGTGGTGGGAGCCGGTGGCGGGTGGTCCGGCGCGGTGGGTGCAGCGGTCCGAGGTTCCGGCGGACGCGAGGTTCTTCGGGCTGGGCGGGCGGGCTGCGGGTCCTCGGCTCAGGGACGGTGTGTACGGGCTGTGGAACACCGATACGGGTGGCCGGTTCGGTCCCGGGGACGATCCGCTGTATCTGACGATGCCGGTGCAGATGGTGGTCTCGGACGCCGGGACGCATCTGGCGTTCCACGACAACTCCTGGGCGGGGCGGGTGGCGCTGCGCGAGGGCGAGGAGGGGGCGGGCTCCGGTCATGACCGGCCGGGGACGTCCGAGGTGCGGATGGACGGGGGGCCGCTGCGCTGCTGGGTGGTGGTGGGTACGCCGGCCCGGGTGCTCCAGGGGTGGTCGGCTCTGACCGGCGCGCCCGCGCTGCCGCCCTCGTGGGCGCTGGGTCCGCAGCACGCCCGGTGGGGGTTCGGGAGTGAGCAGGAGGTGCGGCGGATCGCCGCGGGGTACCGGGAGCGGGGGCTGCCCCTGTCGGTGCTCCATCTGGACATCGACCATTTCGACGCGCACCGGGTGTTCACGGTGGACCGTGAGCGCTTCCCCGATCTGCCGGGGCTGGCGAAGGAGCTGCGCGAGGACGGGGTGCGGCTGGTGTCGATCGTCGACCCGGCCGTGGCGGCGGTGCCGGGTGACGCCGTCTTCGACACCGGTGCGGCGGTGGGGACTTCGGGCGCGTTCGTCCGGGACGCGCTCGGGCGGACCGTGCGCGGGGAGGTGTGGCCGGGTGAGTGCGTGTATCCGGACTTCACGGATCCGCAGGTGCGCACGTGGTGGGGCGGACTGTACGAGGAGCGGCTGGCGCAGGGATTCTCCGGTGTCTGGCACGACATGAACGAGCCGGTGTCGTTCACGGCGTTCGGTGAGCCGACGCTGCCCCGTTCGTCCCGGCACGCGCTGGAGGGGCGGGGCGGCGATCACCGCGAGGCCCACAACGTGTACGGCCTCGCGATGGCGCGTGCCGGGTACGAGGGGCTGAGCCGGCTGCGGCCCCGGGAGCGGCCGTTCCTCTTCTCGCGGTCCGGCTGGGCGGGGATGCAGCGGTACGGGGGCACCTGGTCCGGTGATGTGGCGACCGGCTGGCCGGGGCTGCGGGCCTCGCTGGCGCTGGTGCTGGGTCTCGGGCTGTGCGGGGTGCCGTATTCGGGGCCGGATGTGGGCGGTTTCGACGGCTCGCCGTCGCCGGAGCTGTATCTGCGGTGGTTCCAGCTGGGGGCGTACCTTCCGCTGTTCCGCACGCACGCGGCGATCGACGCGGGGCGCCGGGAGCCGTGGGAGTTCGGCCCGTCGGTGCTCGACGGTGCGCGGGAGGTGCTGGTGGAGCGGGAGCGGCTGCGCCCGTACTGGGTGACGCTGGCGCATCTGGCCCGGCTGACCGGGGCGCCGTATGTGCGTCCGCTGTGGTGGGCGGTGCCGGGTGACCGGGCGCTGCGGGCGTGCGAGGACGCGTTCCTGCTGGGTGACGCGCTGCTGGTGGCGCCGGTGCTGGAAGCGGGGGCGCGGGAGCGGGCGGTGCGGCTGCCGCCGGGGCGGTGGTACGACACGGTGAGCGGTGCGGTGTACGAGGGGCCCGGCCGGGTGGTGGTCGACGCGCCGCTTGCGCGGGTGCCGGTGCTGGCGCGGGCCGGTGCGGTGATTCCGGTGCGGGGTGCGGACGGCGGGGTGGAGCTGGAGGTGTGGGCTCCGGTGGCGGGGCTCGTTGGGGGTGGTCCGGTGGTCCGTGACGCGGGTGACGGATGGGAGCCGGCGGTGGTCGAGCGGTACGTGACGCGGCTGGTGGGCGGCCGGGTCGTGGTGGAGCGGGACGGCGAGGAGGGGCTGGTGGACTGTCCGGTCCGGGTGCGCGGGCTCTGAGCGCGGGAAGCGCGGGCGCGGTCAGCGGTAGCGGCCGGCGAACCAGGAGCGGACCGCCTCGGTGTGGAGGGGGAAGGCGAGCTCTTCGGGGGCGCGCAGCACCGCGTATCCGGACGTCTCGGCAGTGGGCACGGACGGCGGGAGTGCGGCGGCCGGGCGGGCGGGGAGCAGGCCGAACAGGAGCAGATGGCCTTCGGGGTCGCTGAGGGCGTCGGCGAGCCGGACCTCGTCGCGTCCGGCCTCGATGCCGGTCTCCTCGCGGAGTTCGCGTACGACCGCGTGTTTCCAGTCCTCGTCGTGGTCGATGAAGCCGCCGGGGAGGGCGGTGCCGCCGAGGCGGGGTTCGATGGTGCGGGTGATGACGACGAGTCCGGTGCCGCCCCGGCCGGTGACGGGGAGCAGGGCGACGGCGACCGGCAGCGGGTTGCGGTAGGCGGTGGTTCCGCAGGCCGTGCAGGTGCGGGGCCAGGCCGAGGGGGAGCCGAGTGCGGTGTACGGGGTTCCGCAGCTGCCGCAGTGGGAGTGCTTCACAGGCTTGACCGGCTTCCTCGTCGTCGCGGGCACGCGCGGACTGTATCCGATCGCCCACCCGGGAGGCCCCGGCCAGGGGACGATGTGCTCATGACATCCATGGGTTCCGTATTCCGTGTCCTGGCGGCGGCTGCCGCCACTCTGCTCGCCGTCACCGCCGCCGCCCCTGTGGCGCAGGCGAAGCCCGAGCCGAAGGCTCCCTTGGAGTTCGTCGCGCTGCGCTCGGTGGATCGCACGATCATCCAGGAGATGCGCTACCCCACCGGCCACGACTTCATGGGGGTACCGGTCGACGGGTACCGTCAGCCGCTGTGCGTCCTGACCCGGCCGGCGGCCGAGGCGCTGCACAGGGCCCAGGTCCGGCTGCTGGCGCAGGGCTACTCGCTGAAGGTGTACGACTGCTACCGGCCCCAGCGGGCGGTCGACCACTTCGTGCGGTGGGCGAAGGATCTGGGCGACGAGACGATGAAGGGCGAGTTCTATCCGCAGGTCGACAAGACCCGCCTGTTCGCGGACGGTTACATCGCCGAGAAGTCCGGGCACAGCCGGGGCAGCACGGTGGACCTGACCTTGGTGCGGCTGCCGGCGCAGCCGACCAGGCCGTACCGTCCGGGCGAGAAGCTGGTGCCGTGCTACGCGCCGCGGAGCGAACGTTTCCCGGACAACTCGGTGGACATGGGAACCGGCTTCGACTGCTTCGACACGCTCTCGCACACGGACGATCCGCGGATCCAGGGCGTGCAGCGCGCCAACCGCCAGTTCCTCAAGAGGACGCTCAGCGACGCCGGTTTCGTGAATCTGGCCGAGGAGTGGTGGCACTACACCTTCAAGCCCGAGCTGTTTCCGGACACCTACTTCGACTTCCCGGTGGCCCGCAGTTCCGTCGCCGGCCATTGAACGGGCACACCCGGCGGAGAAGGTGAGCGGACGGCCGGGACCACCCCCGTGGGTTCCGGCCGCCCTGTCTCCTTCTCGGACGCGTACCTGCCGTATCCGGTTGCCGGTCCAGCCATTACGGTGCCCCTATGTCACAGCAGACGTTCGATTCGTACGAAGAATTCTGGCCCTACTACGTCGCGATGCACTCCCGCGCCGCGACCCGCTGGGTCCATCTCACCGGCACCCTGACCGGTCTCGCGATCACCGCCTACGGACTGGCGCGCGGCCGCAAGCGGTATGCGGCGGCGCTGCCGCTGATCGGGTACGGAACCGCCTGGCCCGCCCATTTCCTGATCGAGAAGAACAACCCGGCCACCTTCGGCCATCCCGCCTGGTCGCTGCGTGGTGACGCGCAGATGATCGGGATGATGCTGACCGGCCGCGACCGGGAGCTCGCGGAGACCGCTGCCAAGTGGCTCGCCGACAACAGCTGACCGTGGCACACTTCTGACGTTCCGTCAGATCCAGTGCCGGGAGGGGCTTTGTCGCGCAAGCGCATACCTGTGGTGGCCGGGTGGTTCACCGAGGAAAGCACGGAGGGGGACTTCCGGCTGCTGGGCACCCGCTGCCCGCTCTGCTCGTCGGTCTTCTTCCCGCCCCTGAAGGGGCTCTGCCGCAATCCGGGCTGCTCGGGCGGCGAACTCGTCGAGGTGCCGCTGTCCCGGCGCGGCACGGTCTGGTCGTACACCGACGGCCGCTACCGGCCGCCCGCCCCCTATCTCTCGGATCCGGAGACGCCCTGGGAGCCGTACACACTGGTGGCGGTGGAGCTGGCGGCCGAGCGGATGGTCGTACTCGGGCAGGCGGCGCCCGGCGTCGGGGTCGGGGATCTCTCGGTCGGGATGACGGTGGAGGCCGTGCCCGGGGTAATGGAACCCGGCCCCGGTGACGACGGGGCCGTGCGCACCACCTGGCACTGGCGGCCGGTCGCCGCCGGCTCCGGGGACGGTGCGGCATGAGCGGGGACGTGGCCGTCCTCGGGGCGGGCATGCATCCCTGGGGCAAGTGGGGCCGCAGTTTTGTGGAGTACGGCACCGCGGCCGCCCGTGACGCGCTCGGCGACGCGGGCATCGAGTGGCGCGACGTACAGTCCGTGGTCGGCGCGGACACCGTGCGCGGCGGCTATCCGGGATATGTGTCCGGGGCGACCTTCGCCCAGGCGCTGGGGTGGCAGGGCGCCAGGGTGACCAGTGTGTACGCGGCCTGCGCGTCGGGCGCCCAGGCGGTGAACACGGCCAGGGCGCAGATCCTGGCCGGCATGGCGGACGTCGTGCTCGTGGTGGGCGCGGACGCCGCCCCCAAAGGGTTCTTCGCCCCGGCGGGCGGCGAACGGCCCGATGATCCGGACTGGCTCAGGTTCCGGGTGCTGGGCGCGACCAATCCCGCGTACTTCGCGCTGTACGCCCGGCGCCGGATGGCCCTGTACGGGGACACCCCCGAGGACTTCGCCCGGGTCAAGGTGAAGAACGCGGCGGCCGGAGCGCTGAACCCGAACGCCCGCTACCGGGCGCCGGTGAGCGCCGAGCAGGTCGCGGCCTCCGCCGTGGTCGCCGATCCGCTGCGGCTGCTGGACATCTGCGCCACCTCCGACGGAGCCGCTGCCCTCGTCCTGTCCAGCATGGACTTCGCCCGCCGCCACGGGGCGGCCGACCCGGTCCGCATCCGTGCCGTGTCGACCGTGACGCCCATCTATCCGAAAGCGGTGCTCGATCTGCCGGACATCGCCACGGATTCGGCGGTGGCCGTCGAACCGTCGCCCCTGAGTTTCCGCGCCTCGATCGCGCGCGCCGCGTACGAGGAAGCGGGCATCGGCCCCGGAGACCTGTCCCTGGCCGAGGTCTACGACCTCTCCACCGCGCTGGAGCTGGAGTGGTACGAGGACATCGGGCTGTGCGCCCCGGGCGAGGGGGCGGCGCTCGTGCGCGCGGGGACCACGGCGCTCGGCGGGCGCGTTCCGGTGAACCCGAGCGGCGGGCTCGCCTCCTTCGGTGAAGCGGTGCCGGCCCAGGCCATCGCCCAGGTCTGCGAGCTGACCTGGCAGCTGCGGGGCACAGCCGGGGAACGGCAGGTTCCGGGGGCGCGGGCCGGGATCACTGCGAACCAGGGGCTGTTCGGTCACGGCTCCGCCGTCGTGGCGGTGCGCTGAGCGTCACCCCGGTGCCCGCACCCATCCCCAACTGCGTTTGCTGTCAGTCTTCTTGACGCCACATCAAGCGCGGTGAACACTCCATTCCCAGCCGACGCCGTCCTCCCCCATCACGGCGGCCGGCTGGTCCCACGCTCGTCACGGTCGCCGGGCGGGGCACGGCTCCTGCCTGCTCCCGGCCTCCGTAGCCATGGAAGCGCCCGGCGAAACCCGCCGGACAACCACTGGGAGCGCCATGAGCAATGGAGACATCTTCACCGGGGAACTCCTCGGAACCGCCGTCCTCGTCCTCTTCGGCGCCGGCGTCTGCGCCGCCGTCACGCTTCACCACTCGAAGGCCAGGGCCGCCGGCTGGGTCGTCATCGCCTTCGGATGGGGCTTCGGCGTACTCGCCGGGGCCTACACCGCCGCCCCGCTGTCGGGCGGCCACCTCAATCCGGCGGTGACCGTCGGCATCGCCGTCGACACCGGCGAATGGGACAAGGTCCCCCTCTACATCCTGGGTCAGCTGACCGGTGCCGTCATCGGCGCGGTGCTGGCCTGGCTGACGTACTACGCGCAGTTCCGCGCCAACGCCGACGAGGACACCTCCGGGCCCACGCTCGGGATCTTCGCGACCGCCCCGGAGATCCGGAATCCGGTGGCCAACCTCGTCACCGAGATCATCGCGACAGCCGCTCTGGTACTGCCGATCCTGGCTTTCGGCAAGAACGAGGGGATCGCGATCGGTCCGGTCGCGGGGGCCGGTGCCGGCATCTACGGCTCCGGGATCTCCGTACTCCTGGTGTCCCTCCTCGTGGTGGGCATCGGTCTCTCACTGGGCGGGCCCACCGGCTATGCCATCAACCCGGCCCGCGATCTCGGTCCCCGGCTGGTGCATTCACTGCTCCCGATACCGAACAAGGGGACATCCGACTGGAGTTACGCCTGGATACCGGTAGTGGGGCCGCTCGTGGGCGGGCTGCTGGGCGGTCTCGTGTTCAACGCCGCGTTCTGAGGACCGTGCCGGATCCACCCGACGGACAAAGGAAGCCATGACGATCAGGTACGTCGCCGCCATCGACCAGGGCACCACTTCCAGCCGCTGCATCATCTTCGACCAGGACGGGGCCGTCGTCGCCGTCGACCAGCGCGAGCACCGGCAGATCTTCCCCCGTCCGGGCTGGGTGGAGCACGACGCCGCCGAGATCTGGACGACCGTGCAGGCCGTCGTCGCCGGAGCCCTGGACCGGGCCGGCCTGCGGGCGGACCGGCTCACCGCTCTCGGCATCACCAACCAGCGCGAGACGACCGTGCTCTGGGACAGGGCCACCGGGGTCCCCGTCCACCACGCCATCGTCTGGCAGGACACCCGCACCGCGGATCTCTGCGACGAGCTCGGTGGCGCCGACGGGCAGGACCGGTTCCGCGCCACCACCGGCCTTCCGCTGGCCAGCTACTTCTCCGGCCCCAAGGCGGCCTGGCTGCTGGACCACGTGCCCGGTCTGCGCGAACGGGCCGAGCGCGGCGAGATCGCGTTCGGGACGATGGACACCTGGCTGATCTGGAATCTCACCGGCGGTACCGCGGGTGGAGTCCACGTCACGGACGTGACCAACGCGTCGCGCACCATGCTGATGGACCTGGAAACGCTGCGGTGGGACCCGTCGATCCTGGCCGCCATGAATATCCCGGCGGCCGTGCTTCCTGAGATCAGATCGTCGTCCGAGGTGTACGGAACGGCCGTGGGCGCGCTCGCCGGGGTGCCTGTCGCCTCGGCCCTGGGCGACCAGCAGGCCGCCGTCTTCGGCCAGGCCTGTTACGACCCGGGCACGGCCAAGAACACGTACGGCACCGGAAGTTTCCTGCTGCTCAACACCGGGAACCGCCCCGTGCCCTCCAAGAACGGGCTGATCACCACCGTCGGCTACCGGATCGGCGACGAGGCGCCCGTCTACTGCCTGGAGGGGTCGATCGCGATCACCGGAGCACTCGTGCAGTGGTTCCGCGACCAGCTCGGGATCATCGGCAGCGCGGCGGAGATCGAGACGCTGGCCGCGAGCGTCGAGGACAACGGCGGGGCGTACATCGTGCCCGCGTTCTCCGGACTGTTCGCCCCCTACTGGCGCTCCGACGCCCGGGGGGTGATCACCGGACTGACCGGCTACGTCACCAAGGCACATCTGGCGCGCGCCGTCCTGGAGGCGACCAGCTGGCAGACGCGTGAGGTCGTCGACGCGATGTACCAGGACTCGGGCGTGCCGATCAGCACGCTCAAGGTGGACGGCGGTATGACGGCCAACCAGCTGCTGATGCAGCATCAGGCGGATGTGCTGGGTGTTCCGGTGATCCGGCCGAGGATCGCGGAGACCACATGCCTGGGCGCGGCGTACGCGGCGGGGCTGGCGACCGGCGTGTGGCAGGGGCTCGACGAGCTCAGGACGCACTGGCAGCGCGATGCGGAGTGGCGGCCCCGGATGGAACCGGAGGCCCGCGAACGCGAGTACGGCAACTGGCGCAAGGCGGTGGAGCGGAGCCTCGGCTGGCAGGAGTAGCCGCAGGACTTCGCTTTCCCCTCGCTCACCGACGCGCGGCCCGTACCCCTGTCGGCGGGGGTACGGGCCGCGTTCCGCCCTCCGGGTCCTACGTGGTGACCGGCTCGCGAAGCCGGTCCACCCGGGCCACCGCGTGCTCCACGACGGCCACCAGGACATCCCGTACGGACGACCGGTCACGTGCGTCGCACATGAGCACCGGCACCTGCGGATCCAGGTCCAGCGCCGCCCGCACGGTCCCGGCGGGGAACCGGTCGGCACCCTCGAAGCAGTTGACGGCCACGGCGAACGGGATCTCACGGCGCTCGAAGTAGTCGACCGCCGCGAAGCAGTCCTTGAGCCGGCGGGTGTCCGCGAGGACGACCGCCCCCAGCGCGCCCTGGGCGAGCTCGTCCCAGAGGAACCAGAAGCGGTCCTGTCCGGGCGTTCCGAACAGGTACAGCACCAGGTCCTCGCGCAAGGTGATCCGCCCGAAGTCCATCGCCACCGTCGTCGTGCTCTTCGCCTCGACACCGTCCAGGTCGTCCACCGGACGCCCTGCCTCGCTCAGTCTCTCCTCCGTGCGCAGCGGCCTGATCTCGCTGACCGCGCCCACCAGGGTCGTCTTGCCCACTCCGAAGCCGCCCGCCACCAGGATTTTGAGGGTAACGGGCTCAACGGGCCGCCTGCTGCGGCTAGAGCGCCCGAAGGCCATTGATCACCTCGCGAAGAATGTTCACATCCGGCAGCTCGGCCGGCGGAACGGGACGGGTCACGTGCACCAGCTCGTCCTCGACAAGATCGCCGACCAGGACCCGGACCACCCCGACAGGGAGGTCCAGACCGGCGGCGAGCTCGGCGATCGACTGAGGCATGTCACTGCAGAGTTCGACGATCTCCACATGTTCCGGGGAGAGCATCTGGTCTCCGCCGGGATCGTCGGCCGCGGGTTCCGGCATGACGATCGCGATCAGGTCGAGGCGGTGCCGGGACGCGCTGCTGGTACGTCCCCTGGTCATGGCGTACGGGCGGACCACCGGCCCCGCGTCGGCGTCGTACCAGCGCGAGGACTGCGGATCGCCGGGGTTCCGGGGGGCACGGGAGGTGTCGGCGTTCATCCCGTCCACTCACCTTCCGGTGGACTGACCGGTCGTCCGCGGTGTGTTGGCCAGGTGGGCTCCCACGCGCTTGACCATGAGCGTCATCTCGTACGCCACCTGCCCGACGTCCGAGTCGGAATCGGCGAGCACGGCGAGGCAGCTGCCGTCACCGGCCGCTGTGACGAAGAGGAACGCCTCGTCGAGCTCGACGACGGTCTGCCGGACCCGGCCGGCGTCGAAGTGGCGGCCGACACCCTTGGCGAGGCTGTGGAACCCCGAGGCGACGGCCGCGAGGTGCTCGCTGTCCTCGCGGGTCAGGTCCTTGGACGCGCCGGTGGGGAGTCCGTCGCTGGAGAGGACCAGCGCCTTGCGGATGCTGGCGACGCGCTCGACGAGTTCGTCGAGGAGCCAGTTGAGTTCACCTGACCCCTGGCGTGCGGAGTTGAGTGCTGCGGCGTTCGGTGCGGTCATGGACCGTCCCTTCCCGGAGTGGTTCCGTGTGCTGAGTCACCGGGGCCGTTCACGTCCTCGGCGTTCTGCAGGCGTCCGCGCTGCCAGCCGCGCTGGAGCGAGGCCATGCGGTCGCGTACCTCGTCGGCGTCCCGCTCGATGTCCTCGGCGCTCTCCACCCGGTCCGGCCCGGCGGCGTCCGGTCCCTCACGCAGGCGCGGGGCGAGGCTGGCCTGCCTGACCCTGCGGGGCAGCCCGCCCAGGGTGTCGGGGGCGGCCGGCGGGGACGGGACCGCGGCCGGGGACGACCGGGGCGCAGGCGCGGACGGCGTGACTTCGGCGGGCCCCGCGGAGGTCCGGGGGCCGGTGGACGGCCGGGGTTCGGCGGGGCGGCGCCATTCCTCGTGCTCGACGGGGCCAGTCACCGAAGGCTGGTCCTCGTGCCGCACGGGGCCGGTCACCGGGCGCCGGGCCGAGGGGCGCGCGGGCTCCGGATCGGGGGTCGTGGGGTGGGCGCGGCCGTTCTCGTCGACGCGGCGGCCCCGGTCGGTGACGAGGGTCGGCGGTCTGCGGCGGGGCAGCGGGCGCGGGCCGTCCGGGCGGAGTGCCCGGACGCCGTCCGGTTCCTCGGCGCGGTCGGCCGCCTGCTGATGCTGCTCGCGGTCGTCGTCGCGCCGGAGTTCACGGGCGCGGAAGATGCCACCGCGCTCGCTCTCGGTGTCGTCCAGGTCGGGGACTCCGTCGAGCAGGGGGTCGGGGCCCCGATCCACGACGGCTTCGAGGAGCGGGTCGCGGTCGAAGTCCCGCATCGCGAGGGGCCCTTCGAGCTCTACCGGGCCGTCCAGCAGGGCCGGGTCCGCCAGTCCGCTGGGGACCGGGGAGAGGCTTCCCTGCCGGTCCTGCGGGCGGGCGGCGGTGAGGTGGCGGTCCGGTGTTCCCTCCCCCGTTCCCCCGGGCGGCTCGCTGTCCGGCCTGCCACCGGCTATCGCCTTCTCGGACCTGCGGTCGAGACGGAATCCGGTGCCGTGCGAGTCCGGGGCGTCGGTGAGCAGCGCGGCCGGAATGAAGACGACGGCGGTGGTGCCTCCGTAGGGGGAGGTCTGGAGCGACACGCGGACGTTCTGCCGCTGGGCCAGCCGGCTGACGACGAAGAGGCCGAGCCGGTCGGTGTCGGACAGTTCGAACTCGGGAGTCTCCGCGAGCCGGAGGTTGGCGTCCAGAAGTACGTCGGGGGGCATCCCCAGGCCCCGGTCGTGGATTTCGAGGGTGAAGCCGTTGGCGACCCGTTCGCCGTGCACCTGGACCGCGGTGTGCGGGGGCGAGAACACCGCCGCGTTCTCCAGGAGTTCGGCGATGAGATGGGTGAGGTCGGCGACCGCGGGGCCGCCCACGCCGATCCGCGGGAGCCTGCGGACCTCGATCCGTTCGTAGTCCTCGACCTCGGCGACCGCGGCGCGCACCACGTCCATGAGCTGGATGGGCTTGCGCCACTGGCGGGAGGGGGCGGCTCCGGAAAGGATCACCAGCCCCTCGGCATGGCGCCGCATCCGGGTGGTGAGGTGGTCGAGGCGGAACAGGTCGGCGAGTTCGTCGGTGTTCTCGGTGCGGCGCTCCATCGTGTCCAGGAGCGTCAGCTGGCGGTGCAGCAGCACCTGGTTGCGGCGGGCGAGGTTGACGAACACCTCGGAGACCCCGCGCCGCATCGCCGCCTGCTTGACGGCCGCCTCGACTGCTGCCCGTTGCAGGGTGTTGAGCGCCTGCCCGACCTGGCCGATCTCGTCCCGCTCGTACTGGAGGTACGGGGACTCGGTCTCGACGTCGACCTGTTCGCCGGCGGCGAGACGGCGCATCACGCTGGGCAGCCGCACTCCTGAGACCTCGTGGGCGTCCTTGCGCAGACGGGAGAGGTCACGGATGAGCTCACGGCCGATGCGTACGGACACGAAGACGGAGACGAGCAGGGCGAGGAATCCGAGCACTCCGGCGGCGCCCGCCTTGATCAGGACGCTGTAGCCGGCGGGCTTGCCCCGGTCCTGGAAGCGGTTGTTCATCTCGGTCGAGTCGTTGGCCAGCCGGTCCAGGACCGGTGGCGCCACCTCCTGCCAGCGGGCGCTGTCCACGGCTCGGGAGTTGCTGGTGGGCCCCTGGGTGAGGAGACTTTCCTCGGCGGTGCGCAGCGGTTCGCTGTCGGGTCCCGTCCAGTACTGCTCCACACGGCGCCGCTCGGAAGCGGGGAGCACCTGAAGGTTGATCTCGTACAGGAGCCTGCGGCCGGCCACCAGATCGGAGATCTGCCGGAGCTCCGGAGCGGTGAACCGCCCTGCCAGGAGCCCTGAGGCGATCAGTGCGTCCTCCCTGGCGAGCATCTCGCGGGCGCGCGAGACACCGGTCAGCGCACGGACCTGCTTGTCCATGGACACGTTCTCCATCGTGTGGAGGCCGGTCAGGAAGCTGTAGCAGGGGTCGATGAGGCGGTTGTAGTAGTCCATCGCCTTGGCGCGGTCGATGGTGCGCCGGTCGACGGAGTCACGGAGGGCGTCGAGCTCCTCGACCGCTCCGAGGATCGAGCTGAGCTGGGTTTCGGCGTCGGGACTCAGTGCGTCGCGGATGTCCTTCTGCTGCGCGCTGGAGGTCACACGCTCCACGACCCGGTCGGTGACCGCGCGCTGCGTGCGCAGGATCGGCAGGGCGTCGGAGGCCCGCGGGTCGGCGAGGAACACAAGGGTCTGACGGCGCTCGTTCTGGACGGCCCTGACCGTGTCCTCCAGGGGGTGGCCGACCTTCTCCACGATGGTGCTCGCGCTCAGCAGCTGGCCTGCCTCGCGGCCGGTGAGATAGGTGGCGAAGCCCCAGAGTGCGGTGAGGGAGACGAGCGGCACCAGAAGCAACGCCACGATCTTCCTGCGGATGGACTTTCCGCGAAAGCGCATGGCCTCCCCCAGCTCGGCCCCGCGGAGCGGGAACGGTGTTCCGTCAACAAACGGCGCGAGCCTACTACCGACACACAGACAACTCGAAGGCACATCCGGACGATTTTCGGCCGCCTTACTGGGAGTTGACCATGAGTTGTCCCGGTATTCCGGGAGATGAAATTCGCGAATACGACAGAAGGCGCCTATCAGAGCGGCATATTCCTCCCCTTGCCGGTTGGCTGAATCTCTTCGTTCCGTGCCGAACCGAGGGAATCTTCACCTTCCGGTACTCGTCTGTCTGTACGGGGGCAGGAGAGCCGCAGGAGTGCACTGGGCAGGACGTGGCGTCCCGTCCGCGTAGAAAGGGTGCATGCGGGGCAGCAAACCTGAAGTCGGACAGTGGTGGGGAGTTGAAAGTCCTTGGACACGCAGGAGCGTCGAGGTGCGGTGGTCGTGCCACCGGCCAGGACGGCGAAGGAGGCGGACACCGCGGCCGGGGGGAAGCCGGGCCGGCCGGAGGTTCCTCGGCGGCCGCTCTGGGTCGAGGAACCGGCCACACACAGGCGGATGCCGGATCCGGTGCGCACGGCAGCCGTTCGGGCCGTGCTCATCACGTCGCTGACACTCATCCAGGCCATGGTCGCCTTCCTGGCGGAGCTGACCGATTCCTGGCTGGCCTTTCCGATGGTGCTCGGCGGTGTGGCCGGCACGGTGGTGGCAACCTGGTCGGTGCTGGACGTGTGGGTCACCAGGCAGGTGTGGAATCAACGCAACGGTGTGGTGTCGGTTCCCAGCAGTTCGGCCCGTCAGCTGCGCCGCGAGCGACGCGCGGCAAGGCGGGCGGCGAGGCAGGCGGCGCGTACGGACGGGCGGGACGGGGCGCGGATACGGCGGCGGGGCGCGGGCCGCCACCTCTCCCGGGCCTGACCCCGCTCACCCTCGGTCTGTTACGGAGCCCGCGCCGGTTCCTTCTCCGGCCCCTTCCGCGCGACGGCCCGCGCCCGTTCCTTCTTTCGTTCCTGCCACGGGCCCGCACCAGGTTCTTCCTCAGTTCCTGCTACGGGGCCGTGCCGGGCTCCGGATTCGTGCGGTTGGTGTCCTCGGCCTGGGGCGTGGACGCGTCCGGTGCCGGGACGGACCGCTTGAACATGCGGGTTGCGGTGATCTCTCCGTGCACCGTCTCACCGGCCGGGTCCTGCTGAGGCAGTCCGGGGCGCAGATGCTCCTCGACACTGATGTACTTCAGCCCGGCCCTCAGGTCCGCGTCGTTGCGCAACCTGATCACCAGCGGGAATTCGGCGAGCGCGGTCGTGTCGAAGAGCCCGGTGGTGTAGAGCAGCTGGACGCCCAGCGCATCCGCGACCGCGCGCTGGAGTTCCAGCAGATAGGTGGCGTTGGCGCGGCCGATGGGATTGTCGAGGAACAGCGTCCCGGCGTGCCGGTGCTGATGCCTGTCGCGGCCCCGGTCGTTGCTTCGCAGGGCGGCCATCGTGCAGTAGAGGGCGATGGCGGCGGTGAGCAGCTGGCCGCCGGAGAAGACGTCGCCCATCTGCCCGACAGGCACCCGCTCGGCGCGGAGCACCGCGTCCGGCTTCAGGATCTCCACGGCGATGCCGCGCGGTTCCAGCGCCGCCTGTACGCCGCGCAGCAGCAGGGACATCCCGTCCCGGCGCAGGTCGGAATTCTTCTTCAGGGCCGCCTTGGTCGCCTCGTCGATGACTTCGCCGAGGCGTTCGGTGAGGGTGGCCTGGTCGGGTTCCTCGAAGCGGATCCGCAGGAATTCCTGACCTGACCACTCCCCCAGGCCCTCGGGAAGGCGGGAGAGCCGCTGGGCGGAGCGGAGCGTGGTGAGCGCGGATTCCACCAGGCCGCGCAGCCGGTCGACGATGGATTCGCGGTTGCGTTCCAGCTGGGCCAGTTCGTCGGTGAGGACCCGCAGCCGGGGTGCGAAGGCCGTCGCCCACTTCTGTGCGTGCTCGGGCAGCGCCGCGGCCGGAAGTTCGCGGATCTGCTGGCGGGCCGGGGTGCGGACCTGTTCGTAGCGGGTGGAGTTGGCATGCCGTACGAGGACGTCGCTCGCCTCCCGTACGGCCGCTTCGGCGGTGGAGAGGTCGGCGGCGCAGCCGCGCAGTGAACGGCGGGCCTCGGCCGCGGACTGCCGGGCCTCCTCAAGGCTGCCGGGGTAGGGCTCGGGGTTCTCGGCGTCCTCCTCGGTGCCGTGGTCGCGCAGGAGGTCGCGCAGCAGGGCCGCGGTCTCGTCGAAGCCGCCCGCCGAGTCCTCGGCGGTGCGGTGGGCGTGCAGCAGCTCGGCGTGGGCGGCGCGGGCGGTGTCCAGCGCGGCGGTCGCGGCGGAGAGCTCCGCCGTCGCGGTCCGCAGCAGCGTCTGGGCCTGCTCGGCGTCGGCGGGAACCCGCTCGTCGGGGAGCTCGGTGTGCAGGCTCTCGCCGTCGGCCGGGGCCAGTCGCTCGGCCTCGCCGCGCAACCGGCCCAGTTGCTCGCTGGCTGCCGATGCGCGTGTCTCCAGGAGCTGGACCAGGGATTCCGCGCGGGCGGCGGCGGCCTGCCGGGAGGGACCGTCGGCGCCGTCCGTGCTCTCCAGGAGCTGGGCGGCGCGGGTGCGGACCTTGTTGGTGAGCCGGTCGAGCTCGGCCAGCGCGGCGCTCTCGTCGCTCTCCGCGCGTGCCTGTTCGGCGCGCAGGTCGGCGCCGACACCGACCTTCTCGTAGAGCTGGGACGCCGCTCGGTACGCCTCGCGCAGGGCGGGCAGGGTGTGGCGCGGGGCGCCCGCCTCCGGTTCCGGAAGGTGCTCCGGCGCGCCGGCGATCTCGGCCCGCTCGGCCCGCAGGGCACGGGCGGTGCGGCGGGCGTCGTCGGCTGCGCGCTGCGCGGCCCTGCGGTCCTCGTCGGCGGCGCGGGCGCGCTCCAGGCAGACGGTGGCGCGGGCCTCGGACTCGGCTGCCTCGTCGGCCAGTTCGCGCAGTTTCGCCTGCCAGCCCGCCCTTTCGCGGAGCCGGAAGGCGAGTCCGGCGAGTGCGTCGGCGGCCCGGCGGGCGCGCTGGGCGGCCTCCTGTCGTTCGTCGCGGACACGCGCGGTGTCGGCCGCCGCCTCGTCGGCCTCGGCCCGCACGGTGCGGGCCTCGGCGAGTACGGCCTGTGCCGTCTCGGCTGCCGTACGGGCGGTGTGGGCGGCTTCCGCGAGTTCGGTGAGCATCCCGGGCGGGCAGTCCGCACGCCAGGAGCCGATACGGGCGGCGAGCGAACGGTCCCCGGCGAGGCGGGCCGCAAGCGTACGGATGTCCTCGTCGCGCGCCGCGGTACGGCTCCTGAGTGCCTGCCGTTCCTCGTCGGCCGCGTGCTCGTCGTGCATCGCCGGGTTCGGCGGGACGAGGAACACCCCGTCGGCGCCGGTGGCGGATCCGGCGACGGGGTCCGGTACAGGCGCGAGCAGCGCGGCAGCGGTGCCCACGGCCACGGCGGAGCGCGGCAGCAGCGCTGCGGCGCCGAGGACCTCACGGGCGCGGGCGTGCGCGTCCGGGTCCGTGATGACGACGCCGTCCACGAGTTCGGGGCGGGCCGCGAGCACGGCGGCGTGGTCGGCGGGGTCGACGGCCTGGGCGAGGTAGCGCCACCCCGGCAGCGCCGGGATGCCGTGCTCGCCGAGGTATTCGACGGTGGCCAGGACGTCGGGACCAGGCGGCAGCAGCCCCCCGTCACCGAGCGCTCCCAGGATGCGGGAGTCGTCCGCCGCCGCGGTGCGCAGCTCGAAGAGCCGTCGTTCGGCGGAGGCGACGCCCTGGTCGAGGAGGCCCCGCAACTCCTCCGCGCTGCGGTCGAACTCGTCTGCGGTGAGGGGCTGTCCGGCGGGCCTGGGCTGCGCGGCGGTGGCGGTGTGGGCGCCGTGTGCGGCCGGTTCGGTCCCGTCCGGGGCGGCGGATCCGGACTCCGTACCGGTGCCGTCGTCGTACGGCTGCTGGTCCTCGGCACCGTCCTGGGTGCCCCGCCGGGGCCGGGGAACGCCTCCGGCGGTGGGCAGGCCCAGGAGGTCGGCCAGGCGGTGGTCGGCGGCGATGGACTCGGCGGCCCTGACCTCGGCCTCGTACGCCTGCTCCGCGGCGCGTGCGCCGTCGGCGGCCCGCGCCGCGGCGAGTTCGGCGCGGCTTTCGGCGGCGGCGGCCTGCCTGGACCGGTCCGCGGCGGCGCCGGCGGCCTCGCGGGCGGTGTCCCAGGCGGCTACCGCCGACTGCTCGGCGTCGTTCGCGGCAAGCGCCGCGCGGGCCGGGTCCGCGCCCGGCGCGGTGTCGTCGAGCCAGCCCGCCCGGACTGCTTCGGCGGTCTCCTGCTCCACCTCGGCCAGGCGCTGGCGCAGATGGCCGGCCTCGCTGCGGGCCCGCTGGGCCTCGGTGGCGGCGGTGGTGGCGTCCCGGTGGGCGGCCTCGCCCGCGGTCTGGAGGGTGTCGGAGCGTGCCTCCTCCTCGTTGGCGACGCTCTCGCCCGCTTCGGCTGCGGAGTGCAGGGCCCGTACGAGATCGCCGGCCGCTGTGGCACGGGCGGCCAGCGCCGGGGCGGCGTCACGCTCGGCCTCGCGGATGGCGACGGCGACGCGGGCGGAGCGGTCGCCGGCGGCACGGTGGCGGAGCACTGCCTCGGCGGCCTGCCAGGCGGAGTGCAGGGTACGGGCGTCGCCGAGCTCCCGGCGTTGCGCGGCGGCGCTCTTCTCGGCCGCGGTCAGGGCCAGGGAGGCGTGCCGGTAGGCGAGTTCGGCGGCGATCAGGGCGCTGCGGCTCCGGGTCTCCTCGGCGCCGGTGACGGTGTGGGCGGCTCCGGTGACCTGCTGGGCGAGCTCCGCGGTCCGGCCGCGCTCCAGTCCGGCGCGGACGGAGAGCCTGCGGGCCAGGGTGCGGGTGCGCCGCTCGGCTCCGGCGTGGATGTCCCGGGTCCTGGAGCGGCCCTCGGCGGCTTCCACGATGCGGCCGAGCAGGTCGACTGAGCCTGCGGTGAAGTCGCGTTCGGCGGTGAGCTCGGCACGTCGGCCCAGCTTGTTGCCGAAGCCGCTGACGAGGTCGGCAAGGCCGTCGGTGTCACGGGTGTCGGTGACGGCCCGCAGCAGCAGGTCGGTGAAGTCGGAGTCCTTCTTCACCGCGAAGAGTCCGGCCGCCTCGCCCTCGTCCGCGTTCATCTCGCGCTGGTAGCGGAAGAGTTCGGGGTCCAGGCCCAGGTCACCGAGGTGTTCGTTCCAGCGGTCGTGGATCTCTTCCCAGTGCACGTCGAGGTGCTGGTAGAACTTGCCCGCCTCGGTGAGGGCGTCACGGAAACCCTTCATGGTGCGGCGCCTGCCCCGGGCGCCGGAGGCGCCTTCGGCGGGGCGGCCGACCGAGGTGGCTTCGGCGACGGGCAGCGAGTCGAGGCTGAGCCCGGGGCCGGGGCGGAAGGAGTACCAGGCCTCGGCGAACTTCCTGGGATCGTTGGAGACCTGGCGTCCGCGCCACTCACTGACCTTGCCGACGACCACGCACTCGCCGGTCAGCGTGTGCTGCCACTCCAGCGCGACATGTCCGCAGTCCTCCGCGAGCAGGAACTTGCGCAGCACACCGGAGCTGGCGCCGCCGAGGGTGTTGCGGTGGCCGGGCAGCATCACCGAGAAGATCAGCTTCAGCAGGACGGACTTGCCGCCGCCGTTCTCCAGAAAGAGCACCCCGGCGGGGGCGGGCCGGCGCGGCGGGCCGACCGGCTCGTCCTCGAAGAACTCCGCCTGTGCCGGTGCGGGGTGGGGCACTGGCTCGCCGACGCCGCGCAGATCGAGCACGGTGTCGGCGTAGCGCGCGCCGGCGGGCCCGATGGAGTAGAGGCGGACCCGGGACAGCTCGTACATGGCGGCGGACTCTCGTCGTTCAGGCAGCGGGAAGGAGACATCGGTGGCGGGGTCGGCCCTTGGCCGGCCCCGGTCGTGCGGGGGCGGGTCAGCTGTGGAACGGCAGACCGGCGTCGGCCGCCAGCTCCAGGTCATCGGGGTCGGGCGGTGGCAGCAGGGTCGCCGATCCGTCGGTGACCGGCACCACGCCCAGTTCCAGGAGTTCGGCCATGGCGGCACCGCCTGCCATGTCCCGGACCTGGAGCTGGTAGCGGGCGGTGGTGCGGAAGGCGCCTCCGGCGTCGTCCCCGGTGCGCTGGAGGAAGCCGGAGTCGGTGAGGAAGGCCACGGCCTTGCCGACGATGCCGGTGGTGGATCCGGCCAGCCGCCGGGCGTCCTTCGTCGCTCCGGTGGCGCTGCGCCGGGCGTAGACGCGCCAGCCCGCCTCCAGGCCGGGGCCGTCACTGGCCGGGTCGGTGTTGTCGCCCTGTTCCTCCGCGCGCTCCTCCAGCCGGTGGCACGCCTGGCGGACGAAGGCGTCGACTCCGTTGACCGTGATCCGGCCGATGTACGCGTCGTCGGCGAGGTCCTCGGGGCGGGGGAACGCCATCGCGGCGACGGCCAGGTGGGCGAGCCCGTGGAGGAAGCGGTCGGCGGAGTCGGAGGAGGCGCGCCGGGCGTAGTCGCCCATGCGGACGGCGAAGACCGAGTCCTCGCCCGCCGTGACGGCCATGCCGGCCCGGGTGGACACCTCCAGCACGACGAGACCGAGGCCGGTGGCCACGGCGTCGGCGAGCCGGGCGAAGGCCGGCTCCTCCCGGTAACGGCGGAGCAGTTCGGCGTACTCGGCGTCGCGGGCGGGCAGCAGTTTGGGCTGGAGCCCGAAGGCGACGAGCCGGGAGGCGTCCGCAGCATCGGCCGGGGTGACCCCGACGGGGGCGGGCGACGGCCCGGACGAAGGCCGGTCGGCGGGGTGACCGCCCATGGGCGCCGCCCGTTCAGCCGGGAGGGCGGTGGCCGGCTCGCTCCACGCGTCGGCGTGCTCTGCGCGGTGGTCGCTCACGACGGTCGCTCCTTGCTGCGGAAATTCTTCGGTACGGGGTGGCCGAGGCCGTCTCGGAAAATCTTCGGAGTCCTCGGCACGAGGTGGCCGACGCCGTCACGAAAAGTCCTCGGAGTCCTCGGTACGGGGTGGCGGGCCATGGGGTCTATCGCGGCCGCGCGGGCTCTCCCGGGGGCGGCCGGGGCGGGGCAGGTCCTCATGTCGCCTCCGAGCGGTCCGCCGCCATGCCGACGGCATCCAGCAGGGCCGTGCCCACGATCAGGTCCGCGCCGCCGAACTCGGGGTCGTCGAGCGGGGTGCCGTCGTCCACGGAGAACAGCAGGCGCCGCTCTCCCTGCCGGTACGCGGTCCCGACCGGCGGGCTGGCCGCGTGCACCGCGAGCAGGGCCACCAGATAGGGCAGGTCCGCGTCGCTCCGCCGGGCCTCGGCCAGAAGTCCGGAGAGGCGGCGCGGTGCGTCGTGTTCCAGGTCGAGCAGCTCCATCGCGGATGCCAGCTGTTCCTCACTGAACCGGCTGTCGTCCGGGGTGGCGATCAGGTCGGGCTCGGGCATCTCGGCGCCCAGGTGCTCACGTTCCAGCGGGGGTGTGAGCAGCATGTCGACCAGGTCGCCCACCCGGACCGAGGTGGGGGTGCGCAGCCCAGTGCCGTGGGCGAAGAACGCGTCGGTGGCCCGGATGCCCTGCTCCACGGGGAGCGGCAGCAGCGGGGCCAGGAGCTGTCCGTACAGGTCGAGTCCGGTGCGGACGGCGGGTGCCGCGAAGGCCTGGCGGTCCTGCTCGGCGCGGAACAGCGGTCCGGCCTCCAGGAGGCGGGACTGGAGCTGGGTGTGGCGGCGGATGCAGTCCTTGACGATGTCGACGAGCTCGGCGGCGCGCCTCTTGTGCTCGGGCTCCTCCGCCTCGTCGCGGGCCTTGCGGATGTTGGTGAGGATCGCGTTCTCGTGGCGGTAGCGGTCGGCGACGTGGTCGAGCGCCTCGGCGATCATGTCGGGCACGGCGTTGAGCCAGTCGACCGCGCGGACGTTGCGCCGGGTCGCGTCGAGCGTCTTGCGGAGCGTCTCCGCGTACTGGACGGTCCGGTAGCGGGCCTGTTCCGCGGCGAGCTGGGCGTCGGCGAGGCGGCCCCGGCTGATCAGGACCTCCAGTTTCACCTCGGCGGCGATCTGGGCGCTGGTGACGTCCGTGTCGAGGGCGCCCACCAGGACGTTGACGGCTTCGTCGGTGGCGCGTAGGTAGACGCTGCCGCCGTATCCCGGGACTTCCTCGATCAGCTTGAAGTCGTAGTCCCGGCGGACGTAGACGCCGTCGGGTCCGAAGGTGCCGTAGACCGCCCGGAAGCCTCGGTCCACACTGCCGACGTTGATCAGGTTCTCCAGCACCCAGCGGGCGACCCGTTCGTGCTCGGCGACGGGGCGGCGCGGGGCCTGCGCGGCGACACGCGGAAGCAGTCTGGCCACTATCTGGTCGTGGTCGGCCCCGGTGTCGAAGTCCATGTTGAGGGTGACGTGGTCGATCGCGGCGAGGGCGACCTCGGCCATCGCGTACACGGTGTACTCACCCGCGAGGTTCGCCTTGCGCACGTCGAGGTCGTGCAGCGGCGCCGTGCAGGCGAGCGCCCGCAGCCGTCGCGAGAGCCCCTCGTCGGCGGCCGGGCCCGGTGCGGGCCGCGGCCCCGCGCTGAGCTGGGGCGCAGCGTTTTCCGTGTAGGCAGGCGAAGTCACGCTGCACAGATTAGGTCCTCGGACTGACAACGGTCGAAACGGCGCAGATACGGCCGGTTGCCCCGAGTCGGTCATGCCCCGTCACGGGGGCCTCCAGAAGCCCGTTCGCCCGTGGTGTCCGGGGCTCCGTAGCCTCCGCCGCCCGGGGTGCGGACGACGAGTACGTCGCCGGCCTCCAGGCCCGCGGTGTCACAGCCCTTCAGCGGGGACCGGCCGCCGTCGGCGCGTTCGATGTGCTGGCTGCCCGGCGCGCCCGTCCCGCCGCCCGCCATGCCGTACGGCGGGACGCGGCGGTGCCCGGAGAGGAGCGCGACCGTGACGGGTTCGAGGAAGCGGATCCGGCGTTCCACCCCGCAGCCGCCGTGCCAGTGCCCGGACCCGCCGGTTCCCTCGCGCACCCGGAAACTCTCCAGTCGCACCGGGTAGCGCCATTCGAGGATCTCGGGATCGGTGAGCCTCGAATTGGTCATGTGGGTCTGCACGGCGTCGGTGCCGTCGAAGCCGTCCCCCGCACCCGAACCGCTCGCCACCGTCTCGTAGTACTGCGCCCGGTCGTTGCCGAAGGTGAGGTTGTTCATGGTGCCCGACCCCTCGGCCTGTACGCCCAGGGCGGCGTACAGCGCTCCGGTGACGGCCTGCGAGGTCTCGACGTTGCCGGCGACCGTGGCCGCGGGGTGGATGGGTGCCAGCATCGAGCCCTCCGGGATTCTGATCTCCAGGGGGGTGAGGCAGCCGCTGTTGAGCGGGATGTCGTCGGCCACCAGGGTCCGGAACACGTACAGCACGGCGGCCGTGACCACCGACTTCGGGGCGTTGAAGTTGCCCGGCTGCTGCGGTGAGGTGCCGGTGAAGTCGACGAGCGCGCCGCGGGCGTCCCGGTCCACGGTCACCCTCACCTCGATCACGGCGCCGTTGTCGGTCTCGTACCGGCAGTGGCCGTCGTGCAGTCCGGCGACGATGCGGCGTACGGACTCCTCGGCGTTGTCCTGCACATGGCCCATGTAGGCGTCGACGACATCGGGGCCGAACTGGTCCGTCATACGGCGCAGTTCGGCGATGCCCTTCTCGTTGGCGGCGATCTGTGCGCGCAGGTCGGCGAGGTTGGTGTCCGGGTCGCGGGAGGGGTGTTGGGCGGTGGTGAGCAGTTCGCGGGTCTCGGGCTCGCGGAAGGTGCCGTCCCGTACCAGCAGCCAGTTGTCGAAGAGCACGCCTTCCTCGTCGACGGTACGGCTGAAGGCGGGCATGGAGCCGGGTGTGATGCCGCCGATCTCGGCGTGGTGGCCCCGCGAGGCCACCAGGAATCTCAGTTCGGGTGCGCCGTCCGGCTCGTCGAAGACCGGTGTCACGACGGTCACGTCGGGCAGATGCGTACCTCCGTGGTACGGATCGTTGATGGCGTAGACGTCGCCGGGCCGCATCGTGCCGTCGTTGCGGCGCAGCACTTCCTTGATGGACTCCCCCATGGAGCCGAGGTGTACCGGGATGTGCGGTGCGTTGGCGATCAGACTGCCGTCGGCGTCGAAGAGGGCACAGGAGAAGTCGAGCCGCTCCTTGATGTTGACCGAGTGGGCCGTGTTCTCCAGGCGCACGCCCATCTGTTCGGCGATGGACATGAAGAGGTTGTTGAAGACCTCCAGCATGACCGGGTCGACCTGTGTACCGACGGCCTGTCTGGCGGGGCGCGGGGTGGCGCGGGTCAGGACCAGATGGCCGGTGGCCCCGGGGACGGCCTGCCAGCCGGGGTCGACGACCGTGGTGGCGTCGGCCTCGGTGATGACCGCCGGACCGGTCACGGTGTCCGTGGGCCGCAGGTCCGCTCTGCGGTGGAGGGCGGCGTCCTGCCGGCGGTCCCCGGTGAACATCCGCACCGTCTCGTGGGGTTGCGGCGCGGTGGCCTCGTCCCGCTCCGGTCCGCGGGGCCGCGGCGCGGCATGTTCCCCGGCCGTCCCGGTCGCCTCGACGGAGACCGCCTCGACGACGAGCGGCCGGTCCATCGTGAAGCCGTAGCGCGCGCGGTGCTCGTCCGTGAACGCCTCGGTCATGGCGGCCACCGTGTCCAGGCCTGCGGAGAGACTCGCGTCGGTTCCCTCGTACCGCAGGAGTACGCGCGCGCGGGTACGGATCGCACGGTCCGGGACGCCGTCGGCGCGCAGGTCGTCCCGGGTACGGGCGGCCAGCGCGTCGCAGAGTTCGCCCAGACGGGCCCGGGTGGACGCGTCGAGCGGTGCCTCGACGGAGTGTTCGCGCATGGCCGTGGCGTCGGCCAGCCCGATGCCGTAGGCGGACAGCACGCCGGCCAGCGGGGGCACGAGAACCGTGTCGATGCCGAGGGCGTCGGCGACGGCGCAGACGTGCTGGCCGCCGGCGCCGCCGAAGCCGGTGAGGGCGTAGCGGGTGATGTCGTGCCCGCGCTGCACGGAGATCTTCTTGACCGCGTTCGCCATGTTGAGCACGGCGATCTCCAGGAACCCGGCGGCGGTCCCGGCGGCGGTGCGCCTCGTCCCGGTGGCCCGTGCGACTTCGTCGGCCAGTTCCTCGAAGCGTTCGCGCACGATGCCGGCGTCGAGGGGCAGGTCGCCGTCCGGCCCGAAGACGGCGGGGAAGTGTGCGGGCTGGATCCGTCCGAGCATCACCTGGGCGTCGGTGACGGTCAGCGGACCGCCTCTGCGGTAGCAGGCCGGGCCCGGCACCGCTCCGGCCGAGTCGGGGCCGACCCGGTAGCGGCGGCCGTCGAAGTGCAGGACCGAGCCGCCCCCGGCCGCGACGGTGTGGATGTTCATCATGGGGGCCCGCATCCTCACCCCGGCCACCTCGGTGCCGAGTTCCCGTTCGAACTCGCCCGCGTAGTGCGACACGTCGGTGGACGTGCCGCCCATGTCGAAGCCGATCACCCGGTCGTATCCGGCCTGCCCGGAGGTACGGGCCATGCCGACGACCCCGCCGGCCGGACCGGAGAGCACCGCGTCCTTGCCGCGGAAGTGAGCGGCCTCGCGCAGACCGCCGTTGGACTGCATGAACATCAGCCGGATGCCTTCGAGCTCGGCGGCGATCGTGTCGACGTACCGGCGCAGGATCGGCGAGAGGTAGGCGTCGACGACGGTGGTGTCGCCGCGCGGCACCAGTTTGATCAGGGGGCTGACCTCGTGGGAGCAGCTGATCTGGCCGAACCCTGCCGCGCGGGCCTCGGCGGCGACCGCCTTCTCGTGGTCCGGGTGGCGGTAGCCGTGCATGAGGACGACGGCCGCGCTGTTCAGGCCGTCGGCGCGCGCGGCGCGCAGCCGCCCGGCCACCGCCGCCCGGTCCAGGGGCCTGACGGTCCGGCCCCGGGCATCGATGCGCTCGGGGACCTCGATGACCCGCTCGTACACGGCCTCGGGGAGCAGGATGCGGCGGTCGAAGAGCCGTGGCCGGTTCTGGTAAGCGATGCGCAGGGCGTCCCGGAAGCCTTCGGTGATGACGAGGACGGTGGGTTCACCGCGCCGCTCCAGCAGGGCGTTGGTGGCGACGGTGGTGCCCATCTTGACAACCGCCACCCGGTCGGCGGGGACAGGTTCGTCCGGTGCGAGCCCCAGCAGCAGCCGGATACCGGCGACCGCGGCGTCCCCGTGGCGGTCCGGGTCGTGCGAGAGGAGCTTGCGGGTGACCAGCCGCCCTTCGGGGTCCTTGCCCACCACATCGGTGAACGTGCCGCCTCGGTCGATCCAGAACTCCCAGCGTCCGGTCATCCCTCCATAGTGGCGCGCGGTCCTCCTGGACGGGCGCAGGGCGCGAAGGGGATGCGGTCCGGGGCACGGCGCAGGCCCCGGGTGGCGGAGCCGGTGGGGCGCGGCGCGCCCCCGGCGCGCTGCGTTCCCGTGTTCCCCGGCCGTGCGGTCCCCGGAACGGGGTGTCCGAAGCGCGTTCCCGGCGTGCGGTCCCCGCGGCTTGGTGTCCGGCCCTCGTCAGACCGCCGGTGTGTCCGGCCCGATCCTGCTGCGTACGGCTGACTGCACCTCGGCCTCCTCGGCCGGATCGGCGGCCAGCCGCCGCAGTCGCTCGGCCACCCTGACATCGCCGGTCTCCGCGTGGCGTGCGGCGACCTCCCGGGTCGTCTCCTCGCAGTCCCACAGGCATTCGACGGCGAAGCCGGTGGCGAAGGAGGGGTCGGTGGCGGCAAGGGCCCGGGCGGCCCTGCCCCGCAGATGCGAGGAGGACGTCTCGCGGTAGACATGGCGCAGTACGGGAGCGGCACAGGCGATGCCGAGCCGGCCGGCGCCGTCGACCAGGGACCACAGGCGAGGCGCGTCCGGCCCCTCGCCCCGTACGGCGTCACGCAGCGCGCCCAGGACCAGCGGAGCGTCCTGCGCGCCGCCACGACCGGCCAGCACCCCGGCCGCCGAGGCACCCAGCGCGTCGGGCCGCCGAGCCCAGCGGCGGGCCCGTTCCACGGCAGGTTCGCCGCACATCCGCTCGAATGCGGCGACGGCCGCTTCCGCGACCGCGGGCGAGGCGCCGACCGCCGTGGCCTCGATCAGGTCGAGCACGGCCGGGTCGCGGACCTCGGCGGCGAGGTAGTGCAGCGCGGCGCAGCGGGCGCCCTCCGGACCGCTGCGCGCGGCGTCGACGATCACGGGCCGGTCCTCGGGGCCCGCCACCGCGGAGAGGCAGCGGGCGGCCGGAACATGGAGGGGGCTGCCCCGGTCGAGCCCTTCCTGGGCCCAGTCGAAGACCGCCTGGACGCTCCATCCCGGGCGCGGTCCGCCGGGCCGCATCTGCCGCTGCCAGCGGTCGAACGAGCCCTGTTCGGAGGCGGCTCGCACCCTGGCTCCGACCGATTCACGCGGATCGTCGGCCCAGAGCCGCCAGGGGCGGGGCTCGTAGGCGTCGCGCACGGTTGCGGCCAGTTGGGCGCGGCCCTCGGCATCCTCCGGGAAGCGGGCGAGCACGGGCACGGCGAGCGAACGGAGCCCGGCGTCGTCGTCACGCAGCGCCAGCTCGTCCAGGGCCCAGGCCCAGTTGGCACCGGTCGCGGCATAGCGCCTCAACAGGGCGAGGGCATCGTCACGGCCGTACGAGGCGAGGTGTCCGAGGACGGCCAGAGCCAGGCCGGTCCGTGAGTCGTCCGTGTCGAGGTGGTCGTCGGCATCGCACAGGTGCCGCTCGATCTCCTCGATCCCGCCGTCGAGGTCGAGATACAGACGTGCGTAGTAGAGGGAGCGGTTCTCGACCTGCCAGTCGTGACGCGGGTCGCTCAGGACGCAGTGGTTGAGAGCCGCCAGGGCCTCGGGGCGTGGTGCGGCGAGTGCGTGGAGCGTGCCGTCGCCGCGGCCCCTCTGCAACAGGCCGAGCAGGGTGCCGCTCGGCGCTATGAACGGATCAAACATGGGAAAAGCCTCACATCAAGCTGTCGACGCAACCGGGGACTGTGCAGTTCCGCGTGCCTGGTGGGCACTAGACCGCGCAGCAACATGATCGGCCGACCGCCGTCTTCTGCCTGGTGTAGACCATCTTCCTCTGCCTCTCGTCGGTGGCCCGAATCGGGCCCGCGACGTCATGATGACCCAGCCATTTCGCCACCGCGACCACATTTACGACGAAGCCCCATCAGCGGGTGCCGAAGAGTTCCAGCAGGTCGGCCTTGCCGAACATGCGCGCCGTGTCCAGCGCGGAGGGTGTTCCGGCCGCCGGATCGGCTCCGGCGGCGAGCAGCGCCTCGATCACCGCGTCCTCGCCCTTGAAGACGGCTCCGGCGAGGGGTGTCTGCCCTCGGTCGTTGGCGCGGTCGGGGTCGGCGCCGCGGCCGGTCAGGGCGACGACCGCGGGGGCGTGGCCGTGGTAGGCCGCGAGCATCAGCAGCGAGTCGCCACGGTCGTTGGTGAGGTTGACCGGGACGCCGGCGTCGACGTAGGCCGCGAGCGCGTCGGTGTCTCCTGAGCGCGCCAGGTCGAAGACCTTGGTCGCCAGCTCGACCACCTCGGGATCGGGGGTTTCGCTCATCGGGGGACCACCTTCCATTAGCCGTTTCCGCCGGCGCCGGCCTGCCGGGGCGTGCACCGCGTGGGCCGTACGAGTGAACCGACAGGGTACTGCCCGAACGCGTCCCTGCCCCGGCCCGCCCGCGGCAAACGGTCACGTCGGGTGACGAAGGGGAGGGCGCCGGACACCGGAAGCTCCTTGACCGCGCCCCCGTGTCCGCCAGTCCAGTGAAAAACCAGACTTTTCACCCGATTGCAGCTTTTATCCTATAGATACTTCCGGTGAGGTTGGAAGGACTCATGGTGACTGTCCCCACAACCAGGAGAACCACTCATGATCCTTTCCATGTCAGGCGTCGTCATCCTCGGCATCATCGTCTTCCTGTTCTTCAGGAAGGACGGCCTCAAGGCGTCGCACGCCCTCGTCACCGCCCTGTTCGGCTTCTATCTGGCCGGCACCGCCATCGCACCGAGCATCACCGCGGGCGGCGCGAGCCTCGCCGGCCTCTTGGGCGGGATCAAGTTCTGACCTCCGCTCCCGCTCCCACCCCCTCCAGGAGACCGACGTGGCCCGGCGACCACTCCCCCGCATTCTGAGCAGCGGCAGCGCTTCGATCACTCGCAGTCGCGAGTTCGCGCGCACGGCCGCCGACAGCGCCACCGACGTGCTCCATCCGCTGATCATGATCACTCGTGGTCTGCGGCTGCTGGCCGGTGCAGGACGGCAGAAGTGGGCCGCGACGCCCAAGGACAGACGTGGTCCCACGCTGTTCCTCGTCGCGGCCTGCGTGCTCGTGGTCGCGCTCATCCCGCACGGTCCCCTGCTGGCCCTCGTCCTGGTGATGGGCGCCGCCGCGTGGAAGGGACGGCGACGCACCCCCGTCAGGACCGGCCCCGACGAGGCGGAGACCGGGCGTCTGCAAGCTCTGTACGAGGCGCTCGTGCCGTACTTCTCGACGGCCGACGACCCCAGTCCGCTGTTCGCCCACGGCGGTGAGTGGAGCAAGGTCTTCAGCGGGTACACGTTCGACGGCGACGGCCGGGTCAGCAGTCTCCGTGTGACATATCCCGCCTACTTCACCGACAGCGAGGCCGCCTCCCGCGCCCGGATCGAACAGCTCCTGCACGCCAAGTCCGGCCGCGGCAGGGAGTACCTGTTCAGCTGGGACGAGGAGGGCAACCAGCTCGTCATGGATGTGCTCGCCCCCCTGCCCACCTCTCTCGCCGCCCAGCACTTCGTCACGGCCCCCGGCGAGACCGTCCTCGGGTTCACCGACGACGACGCGGTGCAGCGCACCGTCCCGGTGAGTGACGGTGACGAGACCCGGGACGCGCCCGGAGTCGTCTGGCGGACCGGCGCACGCTCCACCGAGCCGCACCTGCTGATCGCCGGACAGCCCGGCAGCGGCACCACCACACTGCTGCGTTCCATCGCCCTGCAGGCGCTCCAGAAGGGCGACATCCTGATCATCGACGGCAGCGGCACCGGCGAGTACGCGTGCTTCACCGGACGTGAAGGGGTCCTGGCCGTCGAGTGCGGACTGGCCGGGTCACTGTCCACCCTCGAATGGGCGGCCAACGAGACCGAGCGGCGGCTGATCGACGCCAGCAGGGCCCGGCAGTCCGGCCAGGCCGCCCCCGAGGACACCCGGCGCCCCCTCTGGATCCTGCTGGACCGGCCGAGCGCACTCGCCCACCTCGCCTCGGCGGGCGGCGGACCCGATCCGCAGGAACTGCTCCAGGTGCCCCTGCGGCACGGCAGGGCCGCCAACGTCACCGTGGTGATGACCGAGCAGCTCGACTGCCTGGACGGCCTGAGCGACACCGTCCGGTCCCACACCAGGGCCCGGGTCGTGCTCGGCCGCTGCTCACCCGGGCAGATCGAGTCCGTCCTCGGCCTGGAGCCGCACACCACTCCCACCCCTGACGTCCCGCCCGGCCGGGGGTACGCGCGGCTCGGCACCGGCCAGGTGCTCCGGATCCAGGTGCCGGCCACGCCCGACCCCTACGACGACGCGACGAGTGAGGCACAGCGCAAAGCGGTGCTCGATCTGCTTCCCGAGCGGCGCACCGCGATCGAGGCGAGCGTGCCCGACCCGGTGGCGGCGGACACCGTGACCGCTTCCGTCGCCGTCGAGGGCCTGGCCCTCAGCGACTGACCCGGGTGCTGACGTGGGGCCCGCGGATCCGTTGATCCACGGGCCCCACGTCAGCATCACAGGCGCTCAGGCCACGAACGTGCGGGGCGCCTCGGCCCCCGCCCACGCCCCCGAACCGACCAGCTGGGCGGCGGCCGCGAGCCGGAGGGCCGCCTCGTCCGCCACCGGACCGCCGACCGTGAACGGCAGCCGCACATAGCCCTCGAAGGCCCCGTCGACCCCGAACCGAGGGCCGGACGGCACCCGCACCCCGACCCGCTCCCCGGCCACCGCGAGCCGCGAGCCGGAGAGCCCGCCGGTGCGGACCCAGAGCGTCAGCCCGCCGCCCGGCACGGTGAACTCCCAGTCCGGCAGCTCCCGGCGCACCGCCGCGACAAGCGCGTCCCTGTTGTCCCGCGCCTGCTCCCTGCGGACCCGCACGGCCCGCTCCCAGCCGCCGGTGCGCATCAGCCAGTTGACAGCCAGCTGTTCGAGGACCGGGGTCCCCATGTCCGCGTAGGCGCGGGCGGCCACCAGGCTGCGGATCACTTCCGGTGCGGCCCGTACCCAGCCGATGCGCATGCCGGCCCAGAAGGCCTTGCTGGCCGATCCGACAGTGAGCACGGTGCTGCCGGCCGGGTCGAAGGCGCAGACACGGCGGGGCATCCGCACCTCGTCGTCCAGACACAGCTCCTGCATCGTCTCGTCGACGACCAGAACCGTGCCGGCCGAACGCGCGGCGTCCACCAGCGCGCGGCGGCGGTCCTCGTCGGCGAGGGCGCCGGTGGGGTTGTGGAAGTCCGCGACGACGTACGCGAGCCGGGGCGCCGCGTCCCGCAGCACCTGACGCCACCGGTTCATGTCCCAGCCGCCGAGCCCCTCCTCCATGGCCACCGGCACAAGGCGGGCACCGGCCTCCCGCATCAGCTGGAGGATGTTGGCGTAACTCGGGGACTCCACCGCGATCCGTTCGCCCCGGCCGGCGAAGAGATGGCAGATGGCGTCGATGGCGCCCATCGCCCCGGTGGTGACCATGACCTGCTCGGGCATCGTGGGGATGCCGTCTGCGGTGTACCGGTCGGCGATCATCTGCCGCAGGGCGGGCAGTCCGGCCGGGTAGTCGCCGTGGGTGTGGGCGTACGGGGGCAGCTCCTCCAGGGCGCCCTGGAAGGCCTGGGTCAGCCACGGCTCGGGGGCGGGCAGTGACGCGCAGCCCAGGTCGATCATCGAGCCGAGCGCCTCGGGCGGCAGCGGTTCCAGTCCGCGCGCGGGCAGCGGGTTGCCCGCGGGGGCGGCCGTCCAGCTGCCGGCCCCGCGCCGCGACTCCAGGAAGCCCTCGGCCCGCATCGCCTCGTAGGCCGCGGCCACCGTCGTACGGCTGACGGAGAGAGCGAGGGCCAGCTCACGCTCGGCAGGCAGCCGGGCGGCGACCGGGACACGGCCTTCGAGCACAAGGAGCCGGATGCCGTCGGCCAGCGCCCGGTAGGCGGGCGGCCTGCGGCCACCGGGCCCCGCCGGCTGCCGGGGCTTCTGGGCGTGGAGCTGCCGGGCGAGCTGTGCCGCACCGACGGCTGAAGTCCACTGCGCCATAAAATCAGTCCACCTTCCTCTGATTGGCCATGGTTGACTGCCAATCCCCTGCCACAGAGTGACATGCGGCAGTCCACAACCACCACACCAGGGGGTACCCCTTGTCCATCACCGCCGTGCCGCGCGGGTCGCACCTCCCCCGACGCCTGATCCAGCTCTACGCGGGCCTGGCGCTGTACGGGGCGAGTTCGGCGCTGCTGGTCGTCGCCGGACTCGGGCTGGAGCCCTGGGGCGTGCTGCACCAGGGGCTCGCCGAGCGCACGGGGATCAGCATCGGGACCGTCTCGATCATCATCGGCGCCATCGTGCTGCTGCTCTGGATTCCGCTCCGGCAGCGGCCGGGCCTGGGCACCGTCTCCAACGTCTTCGCCGTCGGCCTCGCGATGGACGGCACCCTCGCCCTCGTCCCCGAGACGCACGGGCTCGCGGCGCGGGCCGGGGTGATGGTGGCGGGGGTCGTCCTCAACGGCGTGGCGACGGGGCTCTACATCGCCGCCCGCTTCGGCTCCGGTCCGCGCGACGGGCTGATGACCGGGCTGCATCAGCGGACGGGCCGGTCGATCCGGCTCGTCCGTACGGCCATCGAGATCGCGGTCGTGGCCACCGGATTCCTGCTCGGCGGCTCCCTCGGCGTGGGCACGGTCCTGTACGCCCTCGCCATCGGCCCGCTCGCCCAGCTCTTCCTGCGCTTCTTCACGGTGCCGGAAAGCGGTGGCACCACGGCCACCGTTCCGTCGCCCGGACAGGCCATACTGCCGCAGTGACTTCCGTACGCCACCCCTATCTGGACCACCCCGCACCGCTCGCGTTCGCCCACCGGGGCGGGGCGGCGGACGGGATCGAGAACACCGCGGCCGCGTTCCGGCGGGCCGCCGACGCCGGGTACCGGTACTTCGAGACCGATGTGCACGCCTCGGCGGACGGCCGGCTGGTCGCCTTCCACGACCCCACTCTGGACCGGGTCACGGACGCCCGGGGCCGGATAGCGGAGCTGCCGTGGAGCGAGATACGCCGGGCCCGGGTGGCGGGGCGCGAACCGCTGCCGCTGTTCGAGGAACTGCTTGAGGCGTTTCCCGAGGCGCGCTGGAACGTGGACATCAAGGCCGCACCGGCACTCGCGCCCCTCGTGGAGCTGATCCGCCGGACGGACTCCTGGGACCGGGTGTGCGTCGGCTCGTTCTCCGAGGCGCGGGTCGCCAGGGCGCACCGGCTGGCTGGCCCCCGCCTCGCCACCTCCTACGGCGTCCGGGGCGTCCTGGGGCTGCGGCTCCGGTCGTACGGCATTCCGGCGGCGCTGCGTGCCGGCGCGGTCTGCGCGCAGGTGCCGGAGAGCCGGGGCGGCGTCCGGGTCGTCGACCGGCGCTTCGTACGCGAGGCGCACGCGCGGGGGCTCCAGGTGCACGTCTGGACGGTGAACGAGCCGGAGCGGATGGCCGCGCTCCTGGACCTCGGAGTGGATGGCATCATGACCGATCACATCGAGACGCTGCGAACGGTGCTGAGCGAGCGGGGGGCCTGGGCCTGACGCCGGCCCCGGTGACGTCTCCACGGGGAGAGACGAGGGGTGCGCAATGAGCGCCGAGACCGCGGAAACCGCCGAACCGGCGGACGGCACCACCGGCGGGGCGGCAGACCCCGGCGAACGACGCCGCGAGCAACGCGGCTGGTACTTCTACGACTTCGCCTGCTCCGTCTACTCGACGAGCGTCGTCACGGTGTTCCTCGGCCCGTATCTGACCTCGGTCGCCAAGGCCGCCGCCGACGCCGACGGCTACGTGCATCCGCTGGGCATCCCGGTCCGCGCCGGATCGCTGTTCGCCTACACGATCTCGGCCTCCCTCGTGCTCGCGGTGATCCTGATGCCGATGGCGGGCGCCGCGGCCGACCGCACAGGCCGCAAGAAGCCGCTGCTCGCGGCTGCGGCCTACACGGGCGCCACCGCGACCGCGGCGATGTTCTTCCTGGACGGCCACCGCTATCTGCTCGGCGCCTTCCTGCTCATCGTGGCGAACGCCTCGATCTCCGTGTCGATGGTGATCTACAACGCGTATCTGCCGCAGATCGCGGAGCCCGACGAACGCGACGCGGTCTCCTCCCGGGGCTGGGCCTTCGGCTACACGTCGGGAGCCCTGGTCCTCGTCCTCGATCTGATCCTCTACACCGGCCACGACTCCTTCGGTCTCTCCGAGGCGGACGCCGTGCGGATCTGCCTCGCCTCGGCCGGCGTCTGGTGGGGCGCCTTCACCGTCATACCCCTGCGGCGACTGCGCGACCGGAACACGGGGACGGGCGGCACGGCGGTGGCCGGCAGCGGGTGGCGGCAGCTGAGGGCGACCCTGCGCGACATGCGGCGCCACCCCCTCACCCTCGCCTTCCTGCTGGCGTACCTCGTCTACAACGACGGCGTGCAGACCGTCATCTCGCAGGCATCCGTGTACGGCTCCGAGGAACTGGACCTGAGCCAGACGACGCTGATCACGGCGGTGCTGCTGGTCCAGGTGCTGGCGGTCGCCGGAGCGCTCGGCATGGGGCGGATGGCCCGGACGTACGGTGCGAAGCACACGGTCCTCGGGTCGCTCGTCGTCTGGACGCTGATCCTCGTCGCCGGCTACTTCCTGCCCGCCGGCTCGCCGGTCTTCTTCTACGCGCTGGCCGCGGCGATCGGCCTCGTCCTCGGCGGCAGCCAGGCGCTGTCCCGGTCCCTCTTCTCCCATCTGGTGCCGCGCGGCAAGGAGGCCGAGTACTTCTCCGCGTACGAGATGAGCGACCGCGGCCTGAGCTGGCTGGGGCCACTGGTGTTCGGGCTCGCGTACCAGCTGACCGGCAGTTATCGGGATGCGATCATCTCGTTGGTGGTCTTCTTCGTGATCGGTTCCGTGCTGCTCGCGAGGGTGCCGGTCAGACAGGCTGTGGCGGCGGCCGGGAATCCTGTTCCCGAACGGATTTAGACGTTGAAGTGAAAGGCCGGTAGTGTACGCCTTTGGCCTGCCCGGAGGACCGTTACTGCGAGTGGAAGAACCCAAACCGTTGGGTGACAACTTCCGCCAGATGTGACAAACCGGGCATTGGCGGGTACGAGAACACTCGCAAACCTGAAAAAGCAGCGGCACGACGGGCGACGCATGACCGGCAACGGGAATCTTTGCCGCCGACCGGACGTTGACCGGATGACGACGACAGCGACATTTGTCCTGTGGGCGACAAGCCCGGGAGGCACGATTCATGAGTGAGCGAGCTCTCCGCGGCACGCGACTCGTGGTTACCAGCTACGAGACGGACCGCGGCATCGATCTGGCCCCGCGCCAGGCGGTGGAGTACGCATGCCAGAACGGACATCGATTTGAGATGCCGTTCTCGGTAGAGGCGGAAATTCCGCCGGAGTGGGAGTGCAAGGCGTGTGGCGCCCAGGCACTCCTGGTGGACGGGGATGGCCCCGAGGAGAAGAAGGGCAAGCCTGCGCGTACGCACTGGGACATGCTCATGGAGCGGCGCACACGCGAGGAGCTGGAAGAGGTGCTGGCCGAGAGGCTGGCGGTTCTGCGCTCCGGCGCCATGAATATCGCCGTGCATCCGCGGGACAGCAGGAAGTCTGCTTGACCGGGTAGCACCGCATCGAGACAGAGCCGTGGGGGGGGGGGGGGGGGGGGGGGGGGGGCCCCCCCGGGGGGGGGGGGGGGGGGGGGGGGGGGGGGGGGGGGGGGGGGGGGGGCCCCCGGCTCCCGCTCTCCAGGGCGGAGGCGGGGG
>NZ_JBVHOQ010000028.1:0-84587 GCF_055568375.1 Streptomyces sp. NPDC026062 | reverse complement strand
GGGGGTGCGTCGCGCGGGCGGGCCACTTATATGGCCGGGGCCCCCGGGGCCTACCAGTACTGGTTGTTGTTCGGGCCCCCCCCCCCCCCCCGGGGGGGGGGGCCCCCCCCCGGGGGGGGCGCCCCCCCCCACGGCTCTTTGCGGTGTCCTCGGGCGGACCTGCCGCGGTGGCGGGCGGGTGCCGGTGCGATGCCGTGCCGTTCCGCGCACGCCGCCGTGCGGCCCGCCGGGGCGGAGGCCGAGCCTGCCGGTTACGGCGTCAGGGGCGGGCGCGGATTGTCGTCCGGGCGGGAGGAGGGCTCCTCGCGGATCACCTCGCCCTGGACGACCTTTCCGTCCGGGCGGTGGATACGCGCCTGCTGGAAGGCGTCCGAGAAGCTGCCGGGGCCCGCAGCCCTCATCCGCCGTTCCAGTGAACGCTCCGCGAACCCGCTGAGCGCCGACCGGACCGGCGGCACCAGAAGCAGCAGCCCGGCCACGTCCGAGATCATCCCAGGGATCATGATCAGGAGCCCGGCGAGCATCAGGAATCCGTTGCCGCGGGTGCTCGTGGGGGCGGGGGACGAGCCACCGGCCCCCGGCTGTCCCGGCATCTGCTGAAGCGTCTCGGTGAGATTGCGGAAGGCGCGGCGGCCGGCCCGCTTCATCACCACAGCCCCGAGGACGACGCCCGCGGCCAGGAGCAGCAGCACGGTGAACCCGCCCGCCACATCGGCCACCACGATGAGCAGCCAGATCTCCAGCACCGCCCAGACGGCGATGGCGAGAGGTACGAAGGTCCGGGCGCGAGAGCGCTTGCGGGCGGTCGGGGGCGGTGTGCCGGTCGTCATGCCCCCAGTGTGCCTGGAACGGCGTCCGAACGAGGTAAGGGGGGTGACGGAGGCCGGTCCCGCCCCGGTCAGGTGGCCCGGCGGCCGAGCACCCGGTTCGCACGCGTGGTGACCCCCCACGCCGTCACGCGCCAGAGAGCCTCGACCAGGATGTCGCGGCTCATCTTGGAGTCGCCGACCTCCCGGTCCACGAAGGTGATCGGGACCTCGACGACGTGGAACCCGGCCTCGATCGCACGGCGGGCCAGGTCCACCTGGAAGCAGTAGCCCTGCGAGGCGACCTCGTCCAGGCCGATGCCCTCCAGCGTCTCGGTGCGGAAGGCCCGGTAGCCGCCGGTGACATCCCGGGTCCGCAGTCCGAGCAGCAGACGGGAGTAGGTGCTGCCGCCGCGGGAGATCATCTCGCGGGACTTGGGCCAGTTGACCACCCGCCCGCCGGGAACCCAGCGGGAGCCGAGCACCAGGTCCGCGCCCTTGAGGGCGGTGAGCAGGCGGGGCAGCTCCTCGGGCTGGTGGGAGCCGTCGGCGTCCATCTCGACGAGGACGCCGTAGTCGTGGTCCATGCCCCAGCGGAAGCCCGCGAGGTAGGCGGCGCCGAGCCCTTCCTTGCCCTTGCGGTGCAGCACGTGGACCTGGTCGTCGGCCGCGGCGAGTTCGTCGGCGAGCTTTCCGGTGCCGTCCGGGCTGTTGTCGTCGGCGACCAGGATGTCAGCCTCCGGCACGGCGGCGCGCACCCGGCTGACGATCGGCTTGATGTTCTCGGCCTCGTTGTAGGTCGGAATGATCACCAATGCTCTGCCGAGCGGGCCGTATCGCCTCTGACCGCCGTCGTTCACTTACTGCCCCTTAAGTCCGTACGCAGGTGCACACCATATCGAGCGCGGCACGCCGCCCGACCGACCCGGTCGGGCGGCGTGGCAGGCGGTGACGGACAGAAGAGCGGAAGTACGGACAGAACTGCGGATCGGGGCCCGGCGCCCTTCGGGCCGACCTGGGACCCGCTGGCTGCGGGTCGACCTAAAGCCGTTGTCTACTGAACGTCCGGGCCCCACCCGGGTCGCACCCTCCGCCCGGCTGAAACCTTCCCTCGCCCCCGAGGCGCGGGCGCTGAACCTGGCTGTCAGTGATGGTGCGCCGGTGCGGCACACCACCCCATGACCCAGCGGCGTTCGACGACTGCGTGGAGGTTTAACCGGTCGGACGTCCTGTGGTGGACTCGGCCGAACCTACCGGCCGGTGGGCGCATTCTGTCAATAGATGCCTGACCTGCATCGTTTAGCGAACTTGCCTGGTCAGTCCTGAAGATCCCCAGGTCGCGGCAGAACGGGGGCTTCTTCGATCGGCGGTACGAAATATCCGCACATCACTCGTTCGGTCGTACGTAGACAGTTTGTCCGAACACTACGGTGCGCAAGCAGACCGGGAGTTCGCCACCGGGGCTGAGGCCGGGCAGTCCGGGCGTTCCCGACCTGGGATCCGTCGACCAGCGCGCCACCCGGTCGTCCGGGGCCTGGACCACCAGTTCCTCGGTACGCCAGACCGCGTAGTCGGCCGGGGCGCCGGGCACCAGGGTGCCCGCGTCGTCACGGCCCACCGCCCGCCAGCCGCCCCGGGTATGGGCGGTGAAGCCGGCCCGTACCGAGATCCGGTGCTCGGGCGTCCGGTGGAAGGCTGCGGCCCGCACCGTCCCCCACGGGTCCAGCGGGGTCACCGGGCTGTCGGAGCCGAACGCGAGGGGCACACCGGCCCGCAGGAGCGCCGCGTACGGGTTGAGGGTCCTCGCCCGCCCGGCACCCAGCCTGTGGGCGTACATGCCCTCCTCACCGCCCCAGGCGGCGTCGAAGGCCGGCTGGACCGAGGCGGTGAGGCCGAGTTCGGCGAAAGCGGCCACGGTCTCGGGGGTGAGCATCTCCGCGTGCTCGACACGGTGCCTGGCGGCCCGGACCCGGCCGAGGCCCACCCGCTCGGTCGCCGCCCTCACGCCCTCGACGACGGCCGAGAGCGCCGCGTCGCCGATGGCGTGGAAGCCCGCCTGGAGTCCGGCCTCGGTGCAGGCCGCCACATGGGCGGCGATCTGCGCGGCGTCCAGGTGGGCGGTGCCCCGGACGGGCGCGTCGGCGTACGGCTCATGCAGGCAGGCGGTGTGCGAACCGAGCGACCCGTCGACGAAGAGGTCGCCCGCCGCGCCCACCGCACCCAGCTCCCGGATGCGCCGGGCGTCGTTCGCGTCGCCGACCTGTTCGGCCCAGTAGCCGAAGACCCGCGGACCCGGCTCCCCCGCCGCGAGCTTCAGCAGCGAGGTGAAGTCCTCCTCGTCGGAGATGTCGGGGCCGCCGCACTCGTGGACCGTACCGATCCCGAGGGACGCGGCGTGGGCCAGCGCGGCCCGCTGGGCCTCGGCACGCTGACGCGGCGACACGGCCTCGTGGGCAGCCGCGCGCACCGCGTGGTGGGCGGCGCCCGTCAGCGGCGCGTCGGGCCGGTAGCCGGTCATGGAGGCGACCAGGGGGACGAGGTCGAGCAGCGCGGTCGTGACGACCGCCGAGTGGACGTCGATCCGGGGCAGATAGAGCGGCCGTCCGCCCGCCGCCGCGTCGAGCTCGCCGCGCGTGGGCGGGCGCCGCTCCGGCCAGCGTGTGGCGTCCCAGCCGTGGCCGAGAATCACCCGGTCGGCGGGGTGCGCCGCCACGTACGTCCGCACGAGGGCGAGCGCCTCGCCGAGGGTGCGGGCGCCGGAGAGGTCGAGGCCGGTGAGGGCCAGACCGGTCGACGTGGTGTGGACGTGCGCGTCGGTGAACGCGGGTGTGACCAGTGCCCCGTCGAGGTCGATCACGTCGTCGACACCGCTCGCGAAGGCGTCGGCGGCCCCTTCGGAGCCCACCCAGGCGACATGGCCCCGTTCGACCACCATGGCGGTCGCGAAGGGGTCGGCGGGGCTGTGGACGTCTCCACCGCGCAGCAGCACGGTGCGGTGTTCGCTCTGGGGGGCGGTGCTCTCGGTCATGAGGACCAGTCTCCCGCCTGCCGGGGCACGCGCCGTGCGCGCCCCCCTCAGATCTGCGGCGGGCGCGCCTCGTAGGCCGTGGACAGGACGACGGTGGTGCGGGTGGAGACGCCGGCGAGGGTACGGATCCGGGTGAGCAGATGCTCCAGCTCCCTCGGGGTCGCGACCCGCACCTTGAGGATGTAGTTCTCGTCACCCGCGACGCTGTGACACGCCTCCAGCTCCGGCACGCCCGCGAGCCGCTCCGCGATGTCGTCCGGCGCACTCGGATCGAAGGGTTTCACCGAGATGAACGCGGTCAGCGGCAGGCCGACGGCCTCGGGATCGACGACCGCGGCGTAGCCCCGGATCACCCCACGCTGCTCCAGCCTGCGGACACGCTGATGAACGGCCGAGGTGGACAGGCCGGTGGCCTTGCCCAGGTCGGTGTAGCTCATCCGCCCGTCCTTGACGAGCAACTCCACGATTTGACGGTCCAGCTCCTCCATATGGATCAATCTATGGCCCCGGGCCGTCCAGGCACAGCCATGGAGGGGCGGCAGGAGACAGCTGCGGCAGCCATGTGACGAATGCCACAGGTTTACGCGCCAGTAGCCAAGCCCCTCACGGTTACCGCGAATTCCCGATGGGAAGTGCTTGCTGTGGTCGAGGCCGTGGCGCCTTGTCGGCCCACCCGAGGGGGGAATTTCCCATGCAGAGCCTGAAACTCACCGCACGTACCGAACCGGAGCCCGTTGATCCTTTCGAGGACTCCGCTCCCGACGCGTACGACATGTTCGAGATGTACCGGGTCGTCTGCCCGGACTGCGCGCAGCCCATCGCGCTCCTGGCGGACGAGGACGTGCTGCCCGAGCACGCGCGGTGCCCCACTCCGTGGAATCCGTTCGTCCTGACGGTGTGTGCCGGTACCGGCCGCGCCGCGTCCGAGGCCCGGCCCGCCGACGAGTCGGCCGGTGCCCAGGAGCAGGAGACGGCCCTGCTGCTGACGCTCCCCCAGGGACTCGACTGGAGGATGCAGCCGTTCTCGCACGCCGGAGGTGCCGGTTCGCGCCCGCTCCGGGTGCCCCACCAGCCGCGTCGCGACGCCGCCTGAGGCCGGCGCCGCCGAAGCGCGCCGACGTGCGGGGGCGGACTGCCCGCACCGGCGAGGCGCGGCAGACCACGAGACCCTGGTGAACCGCGGGGTGCGGCACACCACGAGACCTTGGTGAACATCCGCTCGAATGGACCGAGCGGTGACCCGGGCCGGCTCCGTACCGTTGGTCCGGCATGACCCCGCCGCATGACACGGCCGGCCCCGGTCGCCGCCGTCTCGCCGCTCCGGCCCCCGAAGAATCGGTTCCGCGGTCCCGTACGCCATCGGCGCCGCAGGAGCCGGCCCGCCCCGCTCCGCGTGCGGCGCCCCACTCGGCCGATCCGCCCCTCCACCGGGCGCCGCTCCGGCACGGGCGGCGGCCCGGCAGGACCCTGCCGGGCCGCCATGGCCAGGAGGGGAACCGGATCATGACGAGGCCCGTGCGGTCGGACCGGCCGCTGCGGATCAGCGCGTCTCGGGACCTGCGAGGTGGCGGGCGATGACCATCCGCTGGATCTGATTCGTGCCCTCGACGATCTGCAGCACCTTCGCCTCACGCATCAGCCGCTCGACGGGGAAGTCCAGCGTGTAGCCGTACCCGCCGAGGACCTGGACGGCGTCGATCGTGACCCGCATCGCGGCATCCGTGCAGAAGAGCTTGGCCATCGCGGCCTGCCGCGAGAAGGGACTCCCCGCGTCCCGCAGCCGGGCCGCCTCCAGATAGAGCGCGCGGCCCGCCTCGATCTGCGTGGCCATGTCGGCGAGCATGAACCGCAGCCCCTGGAAGTCCGCGATGGGGCGGCCGAACTGCCGGCGGCCGGTGGCGTAGGCGATGGCCTCGTTCATCGCCGCCTGGGCCACGCCGATGGCACAGGCGGCGATGCCCAGCCGGCCGGAGTCGAGCGCGGACAGGGCGATGGCGAAGCCCTGCCCCTCCTCACCGATCCGGCGTGCGTCGGGGACCCGTACACCGTCGAAGTGCAGCTGGGCGGTGGGCGATCCCTTCATCCCCATCTTCTTCTCGGGGACGGCGGCGCTCAGGCCGGGGGCGTCGCCGGGGACGAGGAAGGCGGTGATCCCGCGGGGGCCCTCGACACCGGTGCGGGCCAGGACCGTGTAGAAGTCGGCGATGCCGCCGTGGGTGATCCATGCCTTGGTGCCGGTGATGACCCAGTCCTCACCGTCCCTCACGGCCTTGGTGCGCAGCGAGGCGGCGTCGGAGCCCGATGCGGGCTCCGAGAGGCAGTAGGCGCCCAGCAGGCCGCCTCCGAGCATGGCCGGGAGGTGTTCGGACTGCTGGTCCTTGGTGCCGTAGCCGACGACCGCGTGACAGGCGAGGGAGTGGACGCTGACGCCGAGCCCGACGGTGAGCCGTGCGGAGCTGAGCTCTTCGAGGACCTGGAGGTAGACCTCGTAGGGCTGGCCCCCGCCACCGTGGGCCAAGTCGTAGGGCAGGCCGAGCAGTCCGGACTCGGAGAGCAGGGTGAACACTTCGCGCGGAAAGTGACCCGCGTCCTCCTCCGCGGCGGCCCGGGGCACGATCTCCCGCTGGGCGATGTCGCGGACGAGCGCGATGAGCTGCCTGGACTCCTCGGTGGGCAGACGGCGTTCCACCAATTGCGGGGCACGGTCGGACATGACGGCGCTCTCCTCCCTGTCGGGCGTTGCGACGGTCGCGCGCGCGGGGTGTGAGCGGCGCCGCCGGGGGGTCTCCGGACGGGGCCCGGAGAACACTGATGCCCAGCCGATGCTGCCCTTCCGGATTACGAGAGGCGCAGGCAGGCGGCCGTGGCGCGTTGAGTATGCCCGATCGGACGGCATCCGTCACCGGTTGACAGAACGCGCCCGGAAACGAGCGATGACGACCGCGACGATCACGGGAATTGGTCCGAACCATTGACCCCACTGGTCTAGTCCATCTACGGTTCCCAGCGAACCCGCTTTCCGCGTTCATGCCAAGTTCGCATGGCCGCCGGAAGCCGGTCGTCCACTGGCACGTCCCCTCCCCCACGAGGAGCAACCATGAACGGACCGCATCGCCCGGGGGCCCGCATGCGGGCTCTCGCCGCAGTCGCCTGTACCACCGCCCTGGGCGCCGCCCTGCTGGGCGTCGCGGGCACCGGGTCCGCCGGAGCGGCCCCGGCCGCCCCGCAGGCCGCCGCACCGGCAGCAGCACCGGCCACCCCCACAGTGGCCGGCGACAAGGTGGTCGGATACTTCACCAACTGGGGTGTCTACCAGCGCAATTACCACGTCAAGAATGTCGAGACCTCCGGCTCGGCCGACAAACTCACGCACATCAACTACGCCTTCGGCAACGTCCAGGGCGGCAAGTGCACGGTCGGCGACTCCTACGCCGACTACGAGAAGGCCTATACGGCCGACCAGTCGGTCGACGGGGTCGCGGACACCTGGGACCAGGAACTGCGCGGCAACTTCAACCAGCTGCGCAAGCTGAAGAAACTGCACCCGGACCTCAAGATCATCTGGTCGTTCGGCGGCTGGACCTGGTCCGGCGGCTTCGGTGAGGCGGCCCAGAACCCGGCCGCGTTCGCCGAGTCCTGCTACAACCTGGTGGAGGACCCGCGCTGGGCGGATGTCTTCGACGGCATCGACATCGACTGGGAATACCCCAACGCCTGCGGGCTGACCTGCGACACCAGCGGCCGGGACGCCTACGGCAACCTGCTGTCGGCGCTCCGCTCCAAGTTCGGCACGGACAACCTGGTCACCTCGGCCATCAGCGCCGACGGCTCCGAGGGCGGCAAGCTCGACGCGGTCGACTACGGCGGCGCCTCGAAGTACGTCGACTGGTACAACCCGATGACGTACGACTTCTTCGGCGCCTGGGACGCGAAGGGCCCGACGGCCCCGCACTCCCCGCTGACGTCCTACACGGGCATCCCGAAGGAGGGCTTCAACAGCGAGGCGGCCATCGACAAGCTGAAGGCCCAGGGCGTCCCGGCCTCCAAGATGCTGCTCGGCATCGGCTTCTACGGCCGGGGCTGGAGCGGCGTCACCCAGGACGAGCCGGGCGGCACGGCAACCGGTGCGGCTCCCGGCACGTACGAGGCGGGCATCGAGGACTACAAGGTCCTCAAGAACAGCTGCCCCACGACCGGCACCGTCGCCGGCACGGCGTACGCGCACTGCGGCACCAACTGGTGGAGCTACGACACCCCCGCCACCATCGGCACCAAGATGGCGTACAAGAACCAGCAGGGGCTCGGCGGCACCTTCTTCTGGGAGCTCAGCGGTGACACCACCGACGGCGAACTGATCAAGGCGATCAACTAGGGCCCGTCCGGAATGGCCGCCTGCCCGGCGGCGGCAAGGGGCGGGAGCCGGTCCGGGCTCCCGCCCCTTTCCGTACCCTTGTGGCGTGTCACCTGCAACAACAGGCATGATGGGCACACCAGTTCCACACGCCCCACATGCCGCACGTCCCCGTCCTCCCCCAGAGGCCCCCGGGGTCCGGGAGGTCGACACGTGTCTCGCCAGTTGCTCACCGTCGCAGCGGACGGAACAGGCGACTGCCTCACCGTCGCGCAGGCCGTCGCCCAGGCCCGTACGGGAGCCGTCGTCAGCATCGCTCCGGGGCGGTACGAGGAGAGCGTCAGCATCGCGGTCGCCATCACGCTGACCGCCTCCGAGGGGCGCGGAACCGTCGAGCTCGCGCCGCGACGCGGGTCCGCCCTGATCCTCACCGGGGACGCCGTCATGGTGAGCGACCTGATCCTGCGCGGACACGACGACGAGGTGCCGGTCGTGGACGCGCCGCGCGGGCAGATCGCCCTGGACCGCTGCGACGTGCACGGCTCGGCCTGGGCGGCGCTGTTCGCCCGTGGCAGCGGCTCGCTGGCGTTGCGCGAGTGCCGGATCAGCAATCCGTCGGGGGCGGGAGTCGTGGCCACCTCCGCCACCGAGAGCTTCCTGGAGGACTGCGTCATCGAGCACCTGGGCTCGTCCGCGGTGGTGGCCGGGGAGACCGGCCGGATCTCGGTACGCTCCGGCCGGCTGCGTGACACCCGCGGCAACGGCGTCCTCGCCAACGGCCGGGCACAGGTGCTGGTGGAGGACTGCGAGATATCCGCGGCCGACAAACCCGGCATCGCCGCCGAGGAGGACAGTTCGGTCAGGGTGGTACGCGGCATCGTCCGCGAGTCCGCCGTCGGAGTGTTCGTGAGCGGCACCGGTCCCACCGTCCTGGAGGACGTCACGGTACGGGACATCTCCGGGCACGGCTTCGTCCTGGGTGCCGGAAGCTCTCCCACACTCAGCCGCTGCCGCAGCGAACGCACCCACGGTCACGGACTCCTGGTGACCGAGCGCAGCCGCGGGCTGATCGAGGACTGTGTGTTCACCGGCGCGGGGGAACCGGCGGTGCGCGTCTGCGGCTTCTCCTCCCCGGTGCTGACCGGCACCGCCGTACGGGACACCCAGGGCGCCGGGCTGCTGCTGGAGGAGGACTCGGCCGCCGAACTCGACCGGCTGGAGGTGCTGGACTGCGCGGGCAGCGCGATCGTGATCCGCAGCGGTGCCAACCCGCTGCTGCGGCGGGCCACCGTCGCCCGGTCCGGTGCCCACGGTGTGGAGGTCTCCAAGGACGGCCGCGGCCGTCTGGAGGACTGCGTGGTGGAGGAGTCCGCCGGATCGTCGGTCCATGTGTCGGGCCACGGCAGCCTGTACGTGGGCGGGGGGCGGCTGCGCGGATCGGTGGGCGCGGGTGTCCAGGTGGGCGCTCTCGGGACGCTCACCCTGCGCGACACGTCCGTGGAGGACTCCGGCGCCGTCGGGGTGCAGGTCGACGCGGAGGGCGAACTGAGCGCCGCGCGGGCCCGGGTGAGCGGTTCCGGCGAGCACGGCGTGCTGGTGGCAGCGGGCGCACGGACCTCCCTGAACGCCTGCGAGGTGACGGGGTCGGCAGCCGACGGCGTACGGGTGGAGGGCACCGACGCGGTCTCGCTGATCGGCTGCACGGTGCGCGAGAACCGGGGCAGCGGGCTGCGTCAGGCCGTGGCCGGCGACCGGCTGGCGGTGGAAGGCCTGAGCAGCACGGAGAACGGGGCCCCGGACGCGTGGGGCAGTGCGGCGGGCGCCGAGGCGGCAGGCGACGGGCGGCTGCCGGGCGGGGCGGTGCCGACGGCGGCGGGGCCGGCGGACGGAACCGGACCAGTGGCCGAGCTGGAGTCCCTGATCGGCCTGGCCGACGTCAAGCAGCAGGTGCTGACCCTCATCAACCTCAACCGGATGGCACAGCGCCGGATCAGCCTCGGGATGCCCGCTCCTCCGATGAGCCGCCATCTGGTCTTCGCCGGCCCGCCCGGTACGGGCAAGACGACGGTGGCACGGCTGTACGGCTCGGTCCTGGCCTCGCTCGGGGTGCTGCGTTCCGGGCATCTGGTGGAGGTGTCACGCGCGGACCTGGTGGCGCAGGTCATCGGCGGTACCGCCATCAAGACCACCGAGACCTTCACCAAGGCGCTGGGCGGCGTGCTGTTCATCGACGAGGCGTACACGCTGCTGTCGGACGGCGGCGGCTCGGGCGCGGACTTCGGGCGGGAGGCGATCGACACCCTGGTGAAGCTGATGGAGGACCACCGCGAGGACATCGTCGTGGTCGCCGCCGGCTACCCGAAGGAGATGAACGGGTTCCTGGCATCCAACCCGGGGCTCGCCTCACGCTTCACCCGTGCCGTGGAGTTCACCGACTACACCTCGGACGAACTCGTCACCATCACGGAGCGGATGTGCACCGCCCACCGCTACGAACTGGACGCGGCGGCGCGTTCCGCGCTGCGCACCCACTTCGAACGGATGCCGCGCGACGCGGGCTTCGGCAACGGCCGCGCGGCGCGCAAGGTGTTCGAGGAGATGGTGGACCAGCAGGCGTCCCGGCTCGCGGCACAGCCCGATGTCAACGAGCGGGACCTGGCGGTGCTGACGGCCGAGGACCTGGGGCCCATGAGCGGACCCGGAACCCCGGCCGGCGGCACAGGCGACGATCCGCTGCTGCGACTGGACGGTCTGGTCGGACTGTCCGCGGTCAAGCGCGAGGTGGGCGATCTGGTGAACCTGCTCGCCACCACCCGGCGGCGGGCCGCGGCCGGTCTGCCGACCCCCCGCATCAGCAACCATCTGGTCTTCGCCGGTCCGCCGGGCACGGGCAAGACGACGGTCGCCCGGCTGTACGGCGAGCTGCTCGCCTCACTGGGGGTGCTGCCGCGCGGCCAGTTGGTGGAGGTGTCCCGCGCGGAGCTGGTCGGCCGCTGGGTCGGGCACACCGCGCAGCTGACCAGGGAGGTCTTCGAACGCGCTCTGGGCGGTGTGCTGTTCATCGACGAGGCCTACACCCTCACCCCGGCGCGGGGCGGGGACTCGTCGGACTTCGGCCAGGAGGCCGTGGACACCCTGCTGAAGCTGATGGAGGACCACCGCGACGAGGTGGTGGTGATCGTGGCGGGCTACACCGCCGAGATGGACCGCTTCCTGGACTCCAACCCCGGGCTCGCCTCACGCTTCACCCGGCACATCGAGTTCCCGGACTACTCGTCGGACGAACTCGTCACGATCGTACGGCAGCACGCCGTGGACAACGGCTACGAGTGCGCGCCGGGCACCGCTTCGGCGCTGCGCGCGCACTTCGACACCGTGCCGAGGGGCCGCACCTTCGGCAACGCGCGGCTCGCGCGGCAGACTCTGGAGCTCATGATGACCAGGCAGGCGGGGCGGCTGAGCGCCGTCGCGGCGCCGAGCCTGGACGATCTGCGGCTGCTGTTGCCCGAGGACCTGTCCAGCCACTGACGACCACCCCCTTCCGCCGAGCGGCCCCAACCGAGGACCTTCCCATGCGTCGCCGTACCCGTCTGCTGCTGTGCGCCACCACCGTCGCCGCCGTCCTGACCGGGCCGCTCGCGTACGCCGACGAGGGCGGAGCGGTGACGCTGCCGGGCATGCCCGAGCGGCTGGCCGCCGGACAGAAGTGCACCGCGCACCGCGGTCACGCCACCTCCCAGGCGCCGTGGACCCGGCAGGTGCTGGGTCTGGACCAGGTGTGGCGGCTCTCGCAGGGCCGGGGCGTGCGCATCGCGGTCGTCGGCACGGGGGTGAGCGACGCCCCCGCCGTGCTGCGTGGCCGGGTGAAGGCGCTCGGTGACGCGGACCGGGACTGTGTGGGCCGGGGCACCTTCCAGGCCGGGCTGGCGGCCGGGGCGGTGACCACGGGGCAGGGGTTCTCCGGGGTCGCCCCGCAGGCGGAGGTGCTGGCGGTGCGGGGCACCGGGGTCCGGGGCGAGCCCGACGCGGAGCGGCTGGCCGCCGGGGTGCGCGAGGCGGCCGAGGCGGGTGCGGACGTCATCACGGTGACGGCACCGCTGGACGGGGCGGCCAAGGCGGTCCGTGCCGCCATGGCCGTGGCCGCGCGGGAGGACGCCCTGGTGGTCGTCCCGGCGGCGGCGGACAGCGTGCCGCAGGGCACCGGCACCCCGCCGCCTGCGCCCGCGCCGCCGCCCGGCGCCCTCGCGGTCCTCGACACCGGACCGCAGGGCGGCCGGGCCGACGACGCGCCCGGCTACCGGCGCGCCGACCTGTCCGCCCCGGGCGACGCGCTGGTCGGGCCGGGGCCGGTGGGCGACGGCAAGTGGACGGGTTCCGGTTCCTCACTGGCGGCCGCGGTGACGGCCGGGGCGGCGGCCCTGGTCCGCGCGTACCAGCCGGAAATGACGGCGGCCCAGGTGCGCGACCGGCTGCTTGTCTCGGCCTACCCCGGCGACCTTCCCGCCCTGGACCCGTACGGTGCGGTGTCGGGCGTCACTCCGGCCTCCGCGCCGGCACGGGCCGAGGCGCCCCGGCCGGTGCGGCTGCCCGTGCCGCCCGACACCGCCGGGGCGCGTGCCACCGCCTGGCTGGTCGCGGCCGGTGCGGGTGCGGGAGTCGTGCTGGTGGCGTTCCTCATGGTGGTGGTACCGCGTGGCCGGGCCCGCCGCTGGCGGCCCGGCCGGCTGGGCCCGGACGGCCCGCGCGCCCACTGAGCGTGGCCGGATCCGTCCACGTGGGCGGAGCGCGGTCGCCGGGGTGCGCGCGGGCCGTCCGCCGCCTCACTCCTTCCCGGGTGCCTCCGGCGGGTCCGAGGGCAGCGCCAGCTGGACGAGGGCCGCCTTCCGCCGGGCGATGCGCAGAGCCCGGCCGGGCGGCAGGATGCGCGGCTTGACGTTGTCGAAGACGTACCCCTCCGACGGCGGGCAGGACATCAGCAGGGCCGGCGAGTTGACCTCCTGGAGCTTGCGCATCAAGGGGTCGAGGCGGGCCGCTCCGGTGGCGGCGCGGGCGACCACCAGGTGCAGTCCGAGTTCGTAGCCGAGCGCGAGATGCGGCAGAAGCGGTTCGAAGGGCCCGTCGAAGCCGGTACCGATCATCTCGTAGTCGTCGACCAGGACGAACAGGCGTGGGCCCGTCCACCAGTCGGCACGCCGCATCCGGGCCGGCGAGATCTCCTCGCCGGGGGTCCGGACGGCCATCGCCCGGGAGACACCGTCGATGAGTTCGCGCAGCGGGTCCGCGGAGACGGCATGGCCCAGGCGGTACTCCTCGGGAACCGCCTCCACCAGTTCGCGGCGGTAGTCGACGACCAGGATGCGGGCCTCGTCCGGGGTGTGGGTGGCCATGATCCGCTGGGCGATCAGCCGCAGCGCGCTGGTCTTGCCGCTCTCGGTGTCGCCGACCAGCATCAGATGCGGGCTCTGCGCGAAGTCGTGCCAGACCGAGCCGAGTTCGGCCTCGTCGAGGCCGATCGGAATGCGCAGCGGTTGCTCGGACGCGGGCAGCTCGTCGGCGGTGAAGCGCGTCGGCAGCATCCGCACCGGGGGTGCGGGCGGGGCGTCCCAGCCCTCGGCGACGGCGTCGACCAGGTCGGCGAGCGCCTCGCTCAGGTCCTCCGTCTCCTCCTGGCCGTCGATCCGGGGCAGCGCGGCCAGGAAGTGCAGCTTGTCGGGGCTGAGCCCTCGGCCCGGCGAGGCGGGAACGGAGCCGGCCTTGCGGACGTCGACGGCCGAGTCCATGGGGTCGCCCATGCGAAGCTCCACACGGTTGCCGATCTGGTCGCGAAGCGCCGCGGACAGTTCGACCCAGCGGGGGGTGCTGACCATCAGGTGCACCCCGTAGTTGAGACCTCGCACGGCCAGGCCGTTGAAGAGGGCCATGTCGTCGAACATGTCGGCGCGGACCGTGGACCAGCCGTCCACGACGAGGAAGACATCGCCGAACGGTTCGTCGGGATAGTGCCCCGCCGCCCGCCGCCTGCGGTAGGCGGCCATCGAGTCGATGCCCTCCTCCTGGAAGAACAGCTCACGGCGGTTGAGGAGCGAGGTCACCTCGGCCAGGGTGCGGGAGATACGTTCGCGGTCGAGGCGGCCCGCGACGCCGCCGACATGGGGCAGTCCGGCCAGTCCGGCCAGCGCTCCGCCGCCGAAGTCCAGGCAGTAGAACTGCACTTCGCGCGGGCTGTGCGTGAGGGCCAGGGCCGTGATGAGGGTGCGCAGCAGGGTGCTCTTGCCGCTCTGCGGACCGCCCGCGACGGCGACGTGGCCGCCCGCGCCGGAGAGGTCGACGGTGAGCAGATCGCGTACCTGCTCGAACGGCCTGTCGACGATGCCGACGGGCACCCGCAGCATCCCCCGGTCCGCGGAGCCCGCGGTGGTCAGGCCGAACTCCGGGTCCGGCACCAGCGGCGGCAGCAGGGCGTCCAGGCTGGGCGGGGTGTCCAGCGGCGGCAGCCACACCTGGTGGGCGGGCGGGCCGCTGTCACGGAGCCGTTCCAGAGCGAGGCCGAGCGGTGTCTCACCGGTCGCCGGCTCGGCGACCGGGTCCGGGTCCGGGGCGGCCGGCAGGGTGCGCGGCACCACCCAGCCGGTGCCCCACGACACCACCTGGCGGGCGATCCGGGCCTGCTGGACACTGCCGCGCCTGGGCTTGTACGCGCCGGAGACATAGGCGGCGCGGAACCGGGTGAGGGCTTCGACGCCGCTCTTGAGGTAGCCGCTGCCCGGCTGGGGCGGCAGATGGTAGGCGTCGGGAACCCCGAGGACGCCGCGGCTCTCGATGGCCGAGAAGGTGCGCAGGCCGATGCGGTAGGACAGATGGCTCTCCAACTGGTGCATACGGCCCTCCTCCAGCCGCTGGGAGGCGAGCAGCAGATGGACGCCGAGGGACCGGCCGAGGCGTCCGATCATCACGAAGAGGTCCATGAACTCGCGGTGTGCGGCGAGGAGTTCGCTGAACTCGTCGACGACGACGAACAGGCTCGGCAGCGGCGCCAGCGGGGTGCCGGCGGCGCGGGCCTTCTCGTACTCCAGGACGGAGGAGTAGTTCCCGGCCCGGCGCAGGAGTTCCTGACGCCTGATCAGCTCACCGTGCAGCGCGTCCTGCATGCGCCCGACGAGCGCGGTCTCGTCCGCGAGGTTGGTGATGACGGCCGAGGTGTGCGGCAGTTCGTCCATGCCGAGGAAGGTGGCGCCTCCCTTGAAGTCGACGAGAACGAAGTTCAGCGTCTCGGAGGAGTGGGTGAGCGCGAGGCCGAGCACCAGTGTGCGCAGCAGTTCGCTCTTGCCCGAGCCGGTGGCGCCGATGAGCATCCCGTGCGGGCCCATGCCGCCCTGCGCGGACTCCTTGATGTCGAGTTCGACCGGTGTGCCGTCCTCGCCGACGGCGATCGGTACGCGCAGCCGTTCCCGGCCCTCCAGCGGCCGGTTCCACAGCCGTGCCGGGTCGTGGCGGCGCAGATCGGGTATGCCGAGCAGACCGGTGAGTTCGGTGTCGGTGGTGAAGGGTTCGCTGACGCTCGCCCCGCCGCCGAGCCGGTACGGGGCGAGCCGGGCCGCCAGGGTGCGGGCGGCGGCCGGACCGAGTGTGTCGGGGCGCCCGAGGAGGGTGCTCTGCTCCTTGCGTTCGCGGTCGGTGCGCACGAGATGCACGCCGTCGTCGTCGATGCGCAGCCGGAGCGTGCCGCGCGCGGCCTTCCAGGCGAACGCGGTGGAGAGGTCGAGGACGACGGCGTTGCGGTAGCCGGGGCCTTCCAGCCGGTGGCCGGCGGGTACCTGCCCGCCGTCGACGACGATCACGGTGAAGGGTTCCTCGCGGCCCGGCGGGGCCTCCGGGTCGAACGGCGGGCGCTCGGTGAAGTCCGCGCCGAGCAGTTCCTCCAGCTCGACGAGCCCGGCGGCGGCGATCCGGGCCTGGCCCGCCCCGTCGCGCTGGTACGGGTGCTGGGCGTGCGGCAGCCACTTGACCCATTCCCAGTCGGCTCGTCGCTCGTCGTCGACACAGAGGGCGACAGTGAGTTCCTCCGGCGCGTGGAACGCGGCGAGCTGGGCGATCAGCGCACGGGCCAGGGAGCGGGCACGCTCCGGTTCGCCGTGCACCAGGATCCTCGACCAGGCCCGGAGGTAGAGCGCGATCGGCTGGTCGGGGACGGTCGCGTAGGCGCGGATGAAGCTGCGCAGCGCGTGCGCGGACAGCGGTTCGAGGTCTTCGACGGGCTTGGTGGACAGCGGTGCGAGACGGGTGCCGAGTTTCTGGTCACCGACGGCGACCCGGACCTCCGCGAAGTCCTCGTCCGCCGGCCGGCGCTCCCACTGGCGGCTGGTGCCGGTCAGGGCCCACAGAGCGCCCGGTTCGGGGTGCCGCCACGCCAGCGCCTTCTGCTGCGCGGCGACGCTGCGGCGGATCCGGCGCCGGCTCTGCGCCAGGTAGCGGAGATAGTCCCGGCGTTCGCCCTTGAGTTTGCGCTTGCGGTCTCCCGCGCTGCGGATCAGCTGGCCGACGATCATGCCGACGGAGGAGAGCAGCATCAGGCCGATGGCGACATAACTGAACGTGGTGGCCTGGCCCGGTCTCATGAACATCATGAGCATCGCGAGCGAGGTGAGGCCCATGGGGAGGTACATCCACATGGCGGAGGTGTTCGGTTCGGCCTCCGCCAGGGTGGGCGGCTCCTGGAGGGCCAGTTCGCCGTCGGGCATGTCGGGGCCGCGCCGGCGGGCGGGCCTGCGGAACAGAACGGTGCTCACGCTGGATGTCTCCTCGGGCTCGTCGCGTCCGGACCCCGGGTGCGGGCGCGGTGCTTGCCGTGGCCGGGCCGGTGGCGCGTCCGGGTGGCGGTGGGGCGCCGCGGAGTGCGGCACGGGCTGCTTGGTGCCCGACGCCCGCTCAACGGTAGTGTGCGCTGATCAACTTCGGTATTCCGGGCCCCTCGGAGAGGTGTGGCCAGCCGCCATGACAGACATATCGGGCTCCGGCCTGTGCCGGCTCACGGTAAGAACCCCGCAGCGCGTCGTCGACCTCGCCGTGCCGGCCGACGTACCGGTCGCCGACCTGCTGCCCATCCTGCTCGACAACGCCGGGGACGACCTGGCGGAGAAAGGCATCGAGCACGGCGGATGGGTGCTGCAACGCCTCGGGGAGGACCCCCTGGACGAGGAGGGCACCCCCGAGGCGCTGTCCCTGCGCGACGGCGAGACGCTGCATCTGCGTCCCCGTAACGAGGCGTTGCCGGCGATCCACTTCGACGACCTGGTCGACGGCGTCGCCACGACGATGCGTGAGCGCCCGCACGGCTGGAACGCCCGCACCAGCAGATGGCTGCTGCGGGGGACCGCGGTGGTCCTGCTGGTGGCGGGACTGCTGGTTCTGGCGCTGCCCGGCGGGTCCGCGCCGCTGCGTGCCTCGGTCGCCGCGGGCACCGCGCTGCTCGTGCTGCTCGGCGCCGCTTCGGCCAGTCGCGCGGTCGGTGACTCGGCGGCGGGCGCGGCCCTGGGGTCTCTGGTGGCTCCGTATCTGGCCCTTGCGGGCGCGCTGCTCCCGGTCGGGGACGCCGACGCGGGCGGGCAGTTGCTGGGCTCCCGGCTGCTGGCCGCCTCGGCTGCCGCGGCCGGCGGGGCGGTCCTGGCGGTGGCGGCGGTCGCCGCGTTCGTTCCCCTGCTGCTCTGTACGGCGGTGATCGCCGTGGCGGGCGTGGTCTGGGGCACTCTGATGCTGACGATGGACGTGCCCGCCTCGCACGCGGCGAGCATCGTCGCGGTGGTCGTGGTGGTGTTCGGCGCTCTGGTGCCGGGGCTCGCCCTGCGTCTGTCGGGGCTGCGCCTGCCCGCCCTGCCCACCAACGCGGAGCAGTTGCAGGAGGGCATCGAGCCGCATCCGCACGCGGGTGTGGTGAGCCGGAGCGCGCTGGCCGACGAGTGGATGACGGCGCTCTACGCCGCGGTCGGTGTGGTGTGCGCGGGCGTGCTGACCGTGCTGGTCCTGGAGAGGCCGGGCACCGCGGCGCTGGTGACGTCCGGCGTGCTGTGTCTGCTCCTGCTCCTGCACGCCCGCGGCATCGGCAGTGTGTGGCAGCGGCCCGCGGTGATGCTGCCGGGCCTGTACGGGCTGGTCCTGATGGCGGTCCGGGCGGCCGTCGAGCTGCCTGCCGGGCAGCGGCCCGCGCTGCTGGCCGGGCTGCTGGCCGCCGCGGCGGTCTCGGCGATCGCGTCGTGGACGGTGCCGGGGCGGCGGCTGCTGCCGTACTGGGGGCGGGCCGCCGACATCCTGCACTCGCTCGCGGCCGTGGCGCTGATCCCGCTGACGCTGTGGGTGCTGGGCGTGTACTCCGCCCTGCGCACCGTGACCGGCTGACAGGGGGAGTCATGCAGTCGAGGAAGGACCAGGTCCAGGCCCACATGTTCGTCATGGGGCGGCTCACCAGCGGCATGCTGCGAGGTGATCCGGACTCGCCCGAGAGCCCCGTGGGACGCACCAACCGGGGCATGGCGTGGGGCATCGGCCTCGGGGTGGTGATGGTCGTCGGGTTCCTGCTGTTCGGGCTGATCTCGCCGGCCGGTACGAAGTCCTGGCGGCAGGCGGACGCGCTGATCGTGCAGAAGGACACCGGTACCCGCTATCTCTATCTGGACGGGGTGCTGCGGCCGGTACGCAACTACGCCTCGGCCCGGCTGATCACGGCCGACCCGCTCACGACCGTGTCGGCCTCGGCGGCCTCGCTGAGCGGCGAGGCGCACGGGACGCCGGTGGGCATACCCGGGGCGCCGGACGCGCTGCCGTCGGCAGGCGATCTGGAGCACGGGGCCTGGCAGGTGTGCGCGCAGGAGCCGGAGCACACCGGGCCGGACGGCTCCGGCCGGCGGCCCGTCACCTCCCTGCGTCTGGGGGCGGACGCCGAGGGTGTCTCCCCCGCGGCGGGCCGGGCGCTGCTCGTCCAGGGCCCCGACTCCACGCAGTACCTCCTGTGGGGCAACCACCGGCTGCGGCTGGGCGGACACGGTGCCGCGCAGGCGCTCGGTTACGCGGGAGCGACGCCCGCGCAGGTGTCGGCGGCGTTCCTGGACAGCGTGCCGGCGGGCGCGGACCTGGCACCACCGGAGATCGACGGGCGGGGCGGGGCCGGCCCGGAGATCGGTGGCAGGCCCAGCCGGATCGGGCAGGTCTTCATGCTCTCCTCGCCCGGTGCGGCGGCCCAGTACTTCCTGCTGGAGAAGGCGGGCCTGCGCCCGCTCGGCTCCCCCGCCGCAGCGCTCGTCCTGGCCGACGACCGGACCGCCGAGCGGGCCTACCGCGGCGCCGTCCCGGCCGCGGTCCCCCTCACCGCCGACCAGTTGGCACGGCACCAGGCGCCCTCGGGCAAGGCCGGCCGGGACCCCGCCGGGTGGCCGGTGCGCACGCCCGCGGCTCAGGTGATCGCCGAGGGCACGGCGGTGTGCGCGCAGCTCCAGCCGGACGGGGACACGCCCCGGGTACGCCTGGCTCTGCTGCCGGACGCCGCGCCGGTCGCCGCGCCCGCCACGGGCGCGGATATCGGTGGAGCCTGCCTGCCCGTGGACGGGGTAGCGGTCCGGCCGGGAGGCGGTGCGCTCGTGCAGGCGCTCGGGGCCGGGGGCGGGGTGATCGGGACGACCACGTATCTGGTGACCGATGTCGGGGTGAAGTACCGGCTGCCGGACGCGGATTCCGTGAGCCGTCTCGGCCTCAAGGGCGCTCACGCCCAGGCCGTGCCGTCCAGGCTCCTCGACATGCTGCCCACGGGGCCGGTGCTCGACGTGGCCGCCGCGACGGGCGAACGGCCCGCGCCGCCGGCTGTGCCGGGGGCGGCAGGCACGCGGTGCGGCTGAGTCCGTACTCCCCGGTCACCTTGATGGCACGTCATGTCGGGGGAGGGCGGCCGTTGTCCACACGCCCCGACATATCGGACGGACCGGGTCCCGAAGATCAATAGCAGCTCAGATTTCACCGCATTGGATTGCATGGGCCACACAAGCTTCTTTAGCATTGATATTTGACGGATGCATGTTCGCCTTCGCGACGCGCACCGCTCTGGGATTCACCCGGCCGCCGGCCGGGTACCGCCCCCGCTCAGACAAGGAACCCACCATGTCGACGCCTCCCCCGCCCGGCAATCTCCAGACTTCGTCGCAGGCCGAGAACGTGAAGGGCTATCAGGCCCTGGACCAGGCCAAGCGAGGCGTCCAGCGCGCGCAGGAAGACGTGAAGACCACCATGCAGGGGCTGATCAGCGCGTACGGCGGCCAGGACGGCGGCGCCTTCCAGCGGCTGCTCGCGGACTGGAGCCAGCAGGTCGACCTGATCACCAAGAACGTCGGCGACATGATGCAGAAGCTGGAGGAGACCGGGGTCCAGCAGCGTGGCCTCCAGGCGCAGACGACCGACACGATCACCGCCGCCGGAAAGTCGAACAGCGTCTTCGGCATCCTGACCGGCAAGTGACGCGGCTTCCCGTACTGCCTCCCTCCTTCGCCTCCGACCGCTCAAGGAGCTCCCGTGCCTGACTACTCCAACAAGACCGACGGCATCATCCACGTCGAGTACAGCCATGTCGACCGTGCCGCCGAGGACATGCGCCTGCAGACGAAGGCGATCCAGAACACGATCACCGCCCTGAACGAGGAACTGGCCGGTCTGCGCGGCGCCTGGCAGGGGCAGGACGCGGCGACCTACCAGGGCAAGCAGTCCGCGTGGAACGAGGCGTCGAACCAGCTGAGCACGGTTCTCGAGCGCCACAGCGGCACGCTCAACGAGATCTCGGACCTGTACCGCAAGCACGAGAACCGCAGCGCCGACCAGTGGTCGAACGTGCGGATCGGCGGCTGACCGTCCCGCACGGTTTGTCCGCACCACACTGCCCGGCCCGTCCCGCTCCCAGCGATTGCGAGAAGTCATGGCGACCTCCTTCGATCTGTCCCACCTCGATCCGGAGAACCTCCAGAAGTTCATCGACGGCAAGGGCGGCGACGGAACGACGGAGGGCGTCCAGGGGGTCATCGACGCCCTGGTGGAACTTCAGACCGATCTGGACGGCAGCTCGGCCGACGGCCCGGTCATGTCGATGAAGACGCTGTCGGACGCCCTCGCCACGCCCTCGGCCCCGTTCGGCGCCGGCGGGCTCCAGATCGGGCTCCTGAACCAGCAGTCGGGTGCCCTCGCGGGCGGTGTGCTGCTCAGTTTCGTGAAGAGCGCGGCCACCAGTCTCCACCCCGTCGAATCCTCCCAGGAGCAGTTGTTCCGGGACATCCGGCTGAATCTCGGCACCACGATCGCGGAGATGAAGAAGGCCCAGCAGGACAGCCTGGAGCAGGTCGACAGCGCGACGTTCCTCAACGACCTGCACAACGTGGAGGACGACCTGACCACGAGGACGACCGTCTGACCCGGGCGGTCCGCCCTCCAGCCCACCCACCGTACGGAGATCGAGCGCCCCTATGACCACTCCCTCGCCCGCCCTGTGGGAGTCCATCGTCAAGCAGCTCACCGGCTTCGACGGCGGCACCCGCGAAGACGTCGGCGGCATCAAGGGCAAGGACAGCGGCAACGGGAGCGCCAATCCGTCCACGGAGGAACAGGCCGCGGGCGACACCCGGTGGATGACGCCGACGATCACCAAGATCAACGGGACGACGCCGACGGGCGGCGCCCCGTCTCCGGGCAAGGCCGAACGCCTCATCCAGTTCTACGGGGCGAACGACGGCCCCGGCAGCGACGCCCAGATCGACACCTACCAGGTGAGCATCACCTTCCCCTGGCTGAAGACGGGCATGGACTGGGACTGGGGCAAGGACGGCACCGCCAGCGCCTTCGACTGGGGCTACGGCATGGCCCTCGAACAGCTGAGCACGAAGTTCGACACCGTGGGTTTCACCTACGGTTCGCGCAGCGTCGGCGCGGAGGCGGGCCTGAACCTGAAGAGCTTCGTCCAGACGTCGATGGCGTTCGACCGGGTGCGGGACTTCTTCTCCTCCCGCGCGCGCACCCTGGAACAGTGGCACCTGGACCTCGGTGAGGAGAACGCGGCCCTGCGGGGCAAGGCGGCGGGCGTCTTCCGGAATCTCATCGACGGCCTGAACACCGGGTACAAGAACTTCGCCCACGACCTGGATCCCGTCGACACGGTGCAGGTCTCCCCCTCCCACTCCTCCTACAAGGCGGGGACGGGCATCGGGAACAACCTGATCTCCGCCGAGAAGGCCCTGCACGAGTGCGCGACGACCCTCTACGCGGCCTGGCAGGACTGGACCTCGCAGCCGGGCCAGGAGTGGCTGCCCACCGCGGTGCTGCTGAAGGTGCTCGACCGGGTCGCGGAGTGGATCAACGCCAACAACATCAGCCAGATGGACGGGTCGGGCCTGAACTGGGTACGTCAGGCCGGCTATCAGGTGAGCATGCCTCCCTACGGTGACCTGCGGCAGGCCCAGGCATGGCAGAACATCGCCGACGCGGCGTACAACGAGTGGACCGCCAACATCGGTGTGAAGCTCGACGCGCCCGCCACCGCCGCGGCCGCCACCCTCAACAAGGCCCTCTCCGCCGCCGGCAAGGGCCGTACCTCCTTCGTCTTCCGCCCGGGTATATCCAGCCTGGCCGACGCGACGGCCAAGGACGAGGCGAAGCAGGAGAAGGAGGACGCTCTCAAGGAGAAGGAGGAGGCCAAGAAGGAGAGCGACGCGCTGAAGGAGAAGCTCTCCAACCCCGCCGCGAGCGACCAGTCACCGCTCAGCCCGAACGCGGTGGGCGACACCGATACCGACAGCCTCGTGCCGGGCGCCGGAACGGATGCCGGTACGGACCCCCTGGCGGACTCGCCGAAGCTGCCCGCCGGACTGAACCTCAACCAGACCGGCGGCACCGGCGCGGCCGGCTCCGGGCTCGCCGGCACGGACGGCGTGACGTACAACCCGGACGGTTCCACCACCGTGAGCAAGGCGGACGGCTCCTCGGTGACGACCTATCCCGACGGCACCCAGGTGACCACACCGGCCGGCGGCAACACGATGCTGCCGCTGAACCCGGGTCAGCTGACCACCGGCTCCGGCGGGATGACGGGATCCGCCCTCAAAACGGTCAAGGGCCCCGACTCCAGCACGACCTCCTACAACATGGACGGTTCGCGCACCACCACGCACAAGGACGGGACCTCGACCACCGTGGGCCGGGACGGCACGGTCACCACGGTCAATCCGGACGGCAGCCGGACCGTACTGAACAAGGACGGCAGCGAGACCGTCACGTACCAGGACGGCACCAGGACCACCATCAAGCCGGACGGCAGCACGGTCACCCAGTACCAGGACGGTACGACGACCAGAACGGCCGCGGACGGCACACTGACCACGACCGACGCCCAGGGCAACAGCACCACCACCCACCCCGGCCCGGGGCAGACGGTGCAGAACCCGGACGGCTCACGTACCGAGTTCGGCAAGGACGGAACGACCGTCACGACCTACGAGGACGGCACCAGGACATCGGTGTCGGCCGACGGAACCGTCACCACCGTCGACCCCGACGGCACCAGGACGGTCGCCCACCTCGGCAAGGGGACGTCCACCGTCACGTACGCGGACGGGTCCGTCGCCACGGTGGGCGCGGACGGTTCGGTGACGACGGCCTACAAGGACGGCAGCACCACCAAGCTCGGCGCGGACGGCACGTTCACCACGACCGACGCCCAGGGGCACAAGACCACGGAGCATCTGAACACGCTCGGCGGCGACGCCGGGGCCCGGACCACGCACCAGGCCGACGGTTCGACCGTGACGACGTACCCCGACGGAACCGTCGACAAGCAGCTGAAGGACGGCGGGCACGAGATCAGCTACCCGGACGGGCGGACGGTCACCACCGACGCCAACGGCCTCACGACCGCCGCCCGGAGCAGCCTGCTCGGCCTCAACGACTTTTCCACCGGCGGCAGTTCGGGCCTGGGCTCCTCGCTGTACGACTACTACGACTACCCGGACGGCGACGAGCAGGCCTCACCCCTGAGCGGCGCCGGGTCCGGGGGCAGCGGGGCCGCGTCCGGCTCCGGCATCCCTCTCGGCGCCAACCCGCTCGGCGCACAGGGACTCAACCCGATGGGCGGTACGGGCGCCGCCGCGACGGGCACGGGCGCCGCCGCCGAACGGCTGCGCACCGGGCTCACCGACGCCAGTGGCGCCCGCACCCGCACGGCGCAGCTCGCCGCGGAGGAGGCGGCAGCGGCCAGGCGCCCGGCCACCACTTCCTCGGGAGGTACCCCGATGATGCCGCCGATGGGCGGCGCCGGCGGAATGAGCGGCGGCACCCAGAGCGACGAGCGCGAGCGGCACACCTGGGTGAGCGAGGACGAGGACGTGTGGGGCACGGACGAGGGCGGCGTGGCCGGGGTGATCGGGCGATGATCCGGCCCGGGTGTGCGGCAGCGGTTCCAGCGATACGGACGAAGGCGGCGGTGGACGGATGAGCAATCCGATGGAGGAGCGGCTGGCCGAGGCGCTGGCGGAGTTCGAGGAGACCCGGGCGAAGCTCGGTGAGGCCGCGTCGGCCGCTGCCCGTATCTCCGCCACGGTCATGGCGAAGGACCGCTCGGTCGAGGCGACCGTGGGGGCGCAGGGCGAGCTGACCCGGCTGCGCTTCCCCACGGCCCGGTACCGGACGATGGCCCCCGCCGAGCTCGCGAGCGTACTGATGTCCACGATCGGAGCGGCCCGCGCCGAGGCGGCCGGCGCGCTCGCCGAGGTGTACCGGCCGTTCGGGCCGATCCCCGGGCTGAAGCAGGACGGCACCCGGGAGACACCGGACGCGGGCTCCTTCGGGGAGCTCAGCTGGGACGAACTCTTCGCCCCGCTGCGCGAGGAGGGGCTTCCGGTGCCCCCCGAGCAGCCGCCGGCGCGTTCGTCCGGCGCGCTGCTGGACGAGCTGGTCGACGATGACGACGAGAGCACATACGAATCCGGCAACGGCAAAGGGGCGCGGTGATGGGACTGGATGTCGACACCCAGGGACTGGGCAAGAGCGGGCAGGCCGTCGAGAAGGTGGCCGACAGGCTCGTTCTCGTCCGGGACGACTATCTGGACAAGGTCACCTCGTACCACGGCTGCTGGGGGGACGACGCGTTCGGTGACCTCTTCGCCTCGATGTACCTCGAAGGGGTCGAGTTCGCCAGGGCCGGGATCAGCGAGCTCAGCTCGGCGCTGTCCGGCAGCGCCGCGAGTCTGACCGACACGGCGAGCGGTTTCCGTGCGCAGCAGGGCCAGGTGCTCGACGCGCTGCAGAGCCACGGCACGAAGCAGCACTGAGCCGTGTCCCTGGAGTTTCCGCCGGAGGCCGCCTGGCTGTTCGCCGCCCTGACCGGTGAAGTGCCGCCGAACGGCGACGAGGACAAGATGTTCGAGCTGGCCGAGGTGCACCGCGGCCTCCACGGCAAGCTCACCCAGGACATCCAGCGGCAGGTCGCGGAAGCCATGGGGATGACGCGGCAGAACTTCGGCGGCGATGCCTCCACCGTGTACCAGGACGCCATGAAGAGCTTCCTCGGTGGCCAGGAGGGGCTCGACTACTTCAACGCGGTGACGGACCAGGCGCAGCTGCTGTCCGACTTCACGCGCCAGAGTGCGACCCAGCTCCAGTACACGAAGTACATGATCATCGCGCAGCTCGTGGAGCTGCTGGTCGAGGCGGCCGTGGCGGCCGCACTCGCCTTCTTCTTCGGCGCCTCGATCCAGGCCTACCTGACCCGGCAGGCCATCGCCCAGTTCATCATCCGCTCCCGCCTCGCCCAGTTGCTGGGGACCGTGCTGATGCACGAGGTCATCAACATCGGCATGGGTGTGGCCATGGACTCCATGGTGCAGTGGACGCAGCTCAACCGGGGTACGCGGGACGGCTACGACGCCAAGCTCACCACGGCCGCCGCCCTGTCCGGGGCGGTGCAGGGCCTGATGGCGGGCCCGTTCCACGGGCTGGGCAACGCCTTCGGCAAGCGGCTCGCCAAGGTGTTCGGCACCGACGGCGGGGCGAACCTGGGCAAACAGCTGGACCTGGTCATGCCTCCGGCCAAGGGCCCGGGCGGCGGCAAGGCCGTCACCTCGTTCGGCACCGACATCGCGGCCGCCTTCAAGACACACATCCCGGGCACGGCGGGCCCGACGGCCAAGGAGGCGGGTGACGCGTTCGTCAACGCCGTCGGCAACACCTTCCAGAAGCATCTGGGAGGCGGTCAGGCGAAGGACGCGGGCCGTGCGTGGGCCCGTACGGTGCTCGACCGTACGGGAAAGAAGGATCTGCCCCAGGCGCTGGAACAGACGCTGAAGCCGATCGCCCACCAGCTGGACGCTCCCGTCGCCCGGGTCCTCGGCCAGGGCACGGCGGACATGCTGGCGCAGAACTTCCTCCAGACGACGGTGCGGTCCACCGTCACCGGTACGTTCGAGGGCGTGCACGCCGCCGTCTCCGAGGGCACCTACAACTTGGTCTTCTCCGACGAGCACACCTTCACCACGTCGGGACTCACGTTCGGCTCCGGCATGGTCGAGGGCCGGGTCGGGCACCTCCTGGAGTCGGGCGGCGAGCGCCTGGGCGCCGGGCTGCGGGACAAGCTGGGTCACCTGAACCTGCCGTCACGCCTCGGTATGTCCGGAGGCCCGGGCCCTGACGCCGGACAGGAGACGGCCAACGACGCCGAGGCGGCCGGCTTCACGGCGGGGCCCGACCAGGACGTTACGCCGGACCTCACGCCGGACCTCACGCCGGAGGTTACGCCGGCGGACGAAAAGCTCACCACGCCGAGCATCACGACCGAGAGCAATACGACCCCGCAGACCGAGGGGGAGAAGAACCAGCAGGTGCAGACCGGTTCGCAGACTCCACTGCCCGGGTCCGACTCCCTCGCGGCGCACGACCGCCTCGCTCGTGACGACAACGACGAGGCCAGCACCTGGTCCCCCAGCAAGGCACCTGACCCCACCGGGCAGGAGCCGGTCCTCGCAAGCCGGACCACGAACCTCAACAACCCGGCACCGGACCTCGTCGCGCAGACCGACCACGTCGGGCTGGATCCCACGTCATCGTCCGCAGAGCAGCCGACCGCAGTCACCCCGCCGCCCGTCATGGTCGCCCCACAACCGCCGATGCCCCAGACATCGCAGCCACCGCCTCCTCCTACACCCCCGCCGCTGCCGCCGCTGCCGCTGTCCGTCCGCCAGTCCATGTTCTCCACCGACGTCAACACCTTCGGCACCCCGCAGAGTTCGGGTATCGGAGGCATCCAGCTGGAACCCATCCACGACGAGGTGGCGGCCGGGCTCCAGGCGCAGGTGCTGGACGACCTCGCCGTGACCGACTCCGAGAAGGCCGGCGTCCGTGAGCAGTTGCGGGGGCTCCTCAGCCCGCAGGCCCTGCACGACAACCGGCTGATGCTGCTCAGCCAGGACGGGCACCGCATCACCGTCACCGTCGGCGGCAAGCCCCAGGATGTCGACGTACGGCTGAACCTGTCGGACGCGACGCCTTCCACGCTGTACGGAAGCGGGAACCGCAAGCCTCCGCACAACAACGAGCAGCGCCAGGCCGCAGCCTTCTCCAGCAGTTCGACCGGGACCACTTCGACGGTCCGCACGGTCTCCGGGTCGTACGTCGCCACCCTGTTCAAGGGCGCCGTGAAACGACTGACGGGGATCTCGCTCAACCCCAGCGTCACCCTCACGCGCCAGCAGAGGAGCACGTCCACCACGGTCGACAGTGTGCTCAACTCCAGCAGCCTGCTGCGCAGCACGGAGTCGGCGGTTCCCTTCGACTACCGGGCGTCGTGGTCCGTGCGGCGGGCCCCCGTGCCGGGCTCGGAGGGCGACGGCGTCGGTTCCTCCACGCAGCAGGAGTGGGCGAACAAGCAGGACCGGGGCATCGTGACCGCGTGGTTCCCCGAGCACCAGGCCCTGCCCTCGACGGACTCCGGCCCCCCTCATGTCATCAGCCGGGACCCGGAGGCCTTCGACAAGCACCTCGATGTACTGCCTCTGTGGGCGATGGACTCGATGTCGGACCCCGGAGCGCTGTCCAGGCAGGTGGCCCAGCAGTTCGGCACACAACTGGCCACGCTGTCACCGCAGTCGCGCAAGGCGGCCGAGCTGTTCTTCGGCGGCGAGTATCTGCTGGGGGCACTGCCTCTGCAACGGCGGACCGCCGCGACGGGCGAGCTGACGACGGGAACCTGGTCGCCCCCGTTGCTCGACGACGCCGGCAGCGTCCTCGGCATGTTCCACGTCGTCGCGGACGTCTCTCCCCGGGCGGGCCGGAACCTGCGGGACATCAAGGTCGGCGAGAAGTACAGCCTCGAACGCTTCATGGACCGGCAGCTGAAGACCGGCTCCCTGTCCAAGGTGGCCAGTTCTCTCGGCGGGGACCTCTCGGTCGCCGCCGCGCTGAACCTCCGGCCCGACGAACTGGAGGGGATCCTGGGGGACATCGGCACGGATCTGTCCGGCAATGTCAAGGTCGGCTACAACAAGCAGTGGGACCACGGCTTCGGCGCTGGAGCCACGCACAACGTGATACACAATCTCCGCACCAACGCGGGGCACATACTGACTCCGGCCGCGGTGACGTACCACGTCGAGTTCGTCGCGGCGGACGGGACGCGGAGCACCCCCTGGTCCGCCGCTCCGACGGATGTGCGGATACGGACCCTCGCCCCTGAGACCGTCAACGGAACACCGCCGTCCGGGACGTCCCAGCCGCCCCCCGAGCATGCCGAGCTGGAAGCCATCGGCGTCTCCGCCACTCCCCTGGCCGTCCACGGGGACGGCGTCGCGCGTGTCATCCAAGAGGCCAGGAAGTGGCTCACGGACGAAGGGTTCCTGCCCCGCCCCGGTGAGGCGACCTCCTTCACCGATCAGAGCCTGGTCAAGGCCCGGATGGAGAACCTGCGCAAGTTCGAGATGCTCGCCTCCGCGAACGGGCTGGCCGGCACGGTGGACGAGATGGTCGACGGGGGTCTCGCGGTCTACTTCAACAAACCGCAGGTGGGCGGCGGCGTGCGCCGCGTGCATCTCCTCCTGGGCCTGGAACGCGACCACGCGGCCCAGGTGGTGCATGTGAAGACACTGTCCGGTGTGCACATGCCCAGCGCCAGCAGTCTCACCGTTCCGGGCATCAGCCAGAAGTCGACCACCAGTACGAAATCCTTCGAAACCGGCTTCGAGCTCACCGCTCCCGTGCTGGGCCCTGTCCGGATCAGCGGAAACGGGGGCTACAAGTGGATGGGGCAGTCCACGGAGACCTCGTCCGTGTCCGCATCGGTGGCACACACTCAGTTCATCCTGACGAGCGGGCAGACGGAGGTGTTCCGGATACCCGCCGTGCTCACGCTGGATGTGTTCGAGGGCACCGGTACGGGGACCGAGCACCTCTACGACTCCCGTGGCCGCGACTCGGCGGACAACACGCCGCAGGTCTTCGTCGACCTGGCCGTGCCGAAGAGCCGTGCCCTCGACGGCCCGAATACCGCCCTTCCCTACGACCTGACGGTGCCCGCCGCGGCGGGCGAGGTTCCGCTCGCGGACCTGAAGAAGCGGCCGGATGCCTTCACCGTGCCGGACAGTGCCCTCGTCGACGTCATGCGCGGCAGCGGAGGGGCGTTCAAGGCGATCGACGCGATGCTGCGGGACCTCTCGCAGGACCCGGCTGCCGCCGGGCAGCTGGAGCAGAAGGCGTCCCAGCCGGAGGAGCCGATCCCCGAACAGCCCGGCGACATCCCGCTGGTCCCTCTCACGTCCTCCGGCCGGGCCGTACAACCCACGGAATCCCCGGTTGCCAAGCGGCCGGACCTGTGGTGGTCGTCAGCGGCCAGTGCGGCCCAGTCCGTCGGGAACTACGTCCTGCACGCCGGGTCCGTCGTCAAGCAGACCCTGTTCGGGAGCGATCGCGCGGACCAGGGGCTGCTTCTGCACGAGGTGATCCACGCCCAGTTCTCCCCCGCCGCCCTGCTGTCGCGCGCGCACCAGCTGAACAAGGGTGTGTACGTCATCGATGACCTCTTCGTACCCGGCGCGCTGGCCGACACCGACCTGGTGATCGAGGTCCGGACCGTCTTCACGAACCCGAGGAAGCTGGGTGAGGTGAAGCAGTACGGGGAGACGGACCTCGGTGTCACGGACAGCGCCTCGCACCAGGTAAGCAAGAACAGTTCGCACGAAACCCCCTTCGGCGTCGGGCTGAAGTCCGGGCAGAACACGGAAGATGCCGAAGCTTCGGCCGCCGATCCGCAGAGCACTCCCGCCGCGGGGGGAGGCTCCGGAGTGAAGGGGGTCTGGGGCAAAGGCAGCAGCACGTCCATGACGAGCTCGTCGCAGACGAACATGACGCGTGTGCCGTCCGAGAGCGGAACCCAGGTCCGGATCCTGGCCGATGTCACCTACGAGGTGACGATCCGCCGGGGCACCCGAGGGGTCGCTCCGGTGAATATCAGTGCCGCAGCCAAGACGCGCACCTTCTCGGTTCCCAATGGCATGCAGTTCCTGGCGACCCCCGATCAGCTCCGTCGCAGCGGCCACGCGACGCTCATCGAGTTCGCGGGACCGGCCGGGGACACCCGGCCGCAGAACGCGCGGCTCCCCTACCGCTTCCGCAGGTTCGCCGCGCTCGGACTGGCAGCGGTTCTCGAAGCCACTCCTCTCGCCTCTCCCTTGCCCCCACCGTCGGCCGACCCGGTGGACGGCCCGGTTCCCGACCCGGTTCCCGACCACGACCGGCTGCGCACCGATCTGGTCGCCCTGGTCAAGAAACACGCCCCGGGAAGTCTCACCCCGGGCAGGGCCGGTTATGTGCCCGGCCTGTACCAGCGCATCGCGGACTACACCTCGCCCGCCGCTCTCGGAATCATGCCCGGCAGGGGCAGGGACCAGCCGCTGTCGTTCACCTTCCCGTACTCAGGTGGGGTGAAGACCAAGATCGTCACCGTTTCGCTGCACGGCCGGCCCGCCTGGGACGCCGATCAGATGAAGCTCGTACGCGGGCGGAAGGCCGGCCCCGGCTCGGCCCTGGAGAACTATTCCACGCACTCGCCCGCCAACATCACGAAGAGCACCGGCCGGACCACCCGCTGGGGAATCAGCGTGCCGAGCATCTTCACGGTGCCGACGCCCCATCTGTTCACCGACCGGGTGACCGTCGGCCCCGGCTTCTCGAACTCGACCAACCGTGCCGACTCCACTGTCACGACCACCACGGCCGAGGACCGGGTCTGGCAACGCACCGACAGCGGAGACGAGTTCACGCTCGCCTACCTCTACACCGCCGAAGTGACGGTCGACGGGAAGACCCACACCCTCGCCGAACCGGTCGATGCCAAGGTCGTCCTCCGGTTCTCCGGCGACCGCGACCAGCAGGACCCGACGCACGAACCGCTGGCGGACGACGTACACACCACCGTTCCCGACACTAAGGTGTCCGGCGCGAAGCCCCTGCGGGCGACCGGCCAGGAGGTCGTCTACGCCCTGTCCAACCAGCGTCAGCTGCTGGACGCCGTGCAGCAGGTGGCGCCTGCCCTGGCCGGTGGCGGCCTCAGCTCCGGCAGCACGCACGAGGGCGCTGCCATCCTGCTCACCGAGCTCCTGCACGGCGGGCTGATCACACTCGACCCGGTGCGCGCGGCGGCCGGGTTCGGAGGTCCGCTGGCCGGCACCGGTTCGCACCCGCAGGTCACCATGACCACCAAGGTGTTCCGGCCCCGTCCGGTCGACAGCACCCTGGGGGTGGCGGTCGACCGGGTACGCACCGTCGGTTTCAGTACGTCGGCGAGCTCGTCGAAGACCCGGTCCACCGCCTTCACACTGTCGGTGTCCGGCGCCCGGGACGCCCACAGCCTCGGCTTCTCCCTGCCGGTCGTCCAGTACCAGTCGGTTCCCGGGGGTCAGGGCGGCGGCATCAGCGCCGCGGACCGGCGCTGGGAGAAGACCGGCACACCCGGCAGTCCCGACGCCGAAAGGGGGGCGCGGACGCACGAGGTCGAGGTGGACACCGTCACCACGGTCACCGGCCCGGACGGCGCCGTGCGTTACGTCACGGGGACCGCGGTGATGCGGGTACCCGAGCGCGACCTCCTCGGGCTCGGGATGTTCACGGAACCCGACCGGGGCGACGGGGTCTGGGACCTGTCCGCGGTGGAGCCCTCCGATTCCGCGGCGCTGGACGGACGCATCGCCGCCGCAGGCACTCCCCCCTCGGGAAACGTGACGCAGCTCTGGCTCGACCTCGGCGAGACGCCCTCCGCCGGCGCCCGGATGGAGGCGCTGCACCGGGCGGCCCGGATCGCCAGGACCGGCGCCTTCACCGTGGAGCTGGCGCTGCGGGACGGCGACGGGACACGGTTCTGGACGTTCGGGCACGAGGGAGTCCAGTTCACCTGGTCCGAGGGCGGTGCGCCCTTCAGGGGGACCGATCTGTTCACGCGGTACGACGAGGCGGCTCTCGCCCTGAGTGATGCCCGGGCCAATCAAGCGCAGGGTGCCCTGTCGCGGGGTGAGAACGAGAGCGACCCGTCGGCCCTGCTCACCGAGTCGGAGACCGCACACGAGCAGAACCAACTGGCGGTCGAGTCGGCATCCAACGAACTCGCTTCGCTCGAAACCGAGTTGGCGCTACTGGACACGACGGAGGCGGACCTTCGGCCGTACCTGCACGATCTGGACGGACAGCTCGACAAGGTCCGTCGGCGTCTCGATGCCGCGCCGCACCCGGACACCGCGCACCGGCTCCGTCAGCGCGCGCTGGTGATCGAGGGCGAGCGGAATGCCCTTCAGGCCGAACTCGCGCACGCCGCCGCGAGTCGTGCCGCGGCCGAACAGCGGCGCCCCGGACTCGTCGTCGCCGTGGCCGAGGCGGAAGGGCGGGCCCGGACCTCTGCCGAACAGCTGCGGGTCGCCGGTCGGAACGCGGAACTTCTGCGGCAAGCAGAGGCGGCGCAGCTGGAGTTCGACGCGGTGGCGGACGAGTGGCGGTCATCCGCCGAGGCGCTGGCGTCGGCCCATGGGCCCGGCGGCCACGCCAACCCCGAGCCGGTCGCCGCCGGCGGCTTCCGGATTCCGCCGCCGACCGACCCTCTGACGGAATCCCTGGCGTCCCTGCCTCCGACCTGGCCGACCTCGAAAGCACCCGATGGTCCCCCGGGCAGCGTCCCGTCCGAGGAGAAGATCCCGCCTCCTGAGCAGGCGGCGCGGCGCAACGGTTCCGGCACCGTCACTCCCGCCCCCCGCCCGGTCGGTGAACTGGTCGACAACCCGGTACTGCCGCACGAGATGCGACGGTTCATGGGGACCGGCACCGCCGCGGTGCACACCGAGCGGTTCGACCCGCTGACGCGACAGGACCATCGTGCCGCGGGGCGGCTGAACGGCGCGATGACCCTCATCCGCAACCACGTCCGGCGGGAGCGGCTGCCAGACGGGCGGACGGTCCGGCACTTCTTCGTGACACTGCCCGTCGCCCTCACGAACGGGCTGAACGCGCAGGACCTCGCCGCTGTGCAGGAGCGGGTCCAGGCCGCGCTCGACGCCCACGTCAACATCGGCTACCGGCTCCCGGACTCGGGCGACCAGTTGTACGTCACGGCGGAGTTCGTGGACAAACCCGATCACAGCGAAGCGGTGACGCTCGCACGGGCTGCTTCGCCGGCCCGCGCCGACCAGCGCCACTGGGACGTCGGCCACAGTGACGCCGTGCTGCTCCACGAGGTCCTGCACTATCTGGGTCTCGCCGACGAGTACACCGACACGAACCAGGGAGATCCCTTCATCTTCCGCCGGAACGAGCACGCGTCCGGCGTCCACTCCGACGGCCTGATGGTCCACGCCGACCAGGCCTCGTTGCTGACCATGCCCGAGGAGTATCTGCGGACCGTCGAGCGGGTCAGCATGCACGCCGTGATCCCGCTGCACACCGCCGATTCCTCCCTGCCCCTGCCCGTCGTCCCCGCGACGGACCGGCTGGTCCCCTCCGAGGACGACGACGCGTCCTCGTGGCCGGCGAGCGCGGCGCCCCCGACCGTGAACCTGTCGAAGTACGTCAGGAACTACGGTGTCCGGGGAACGGGCTTCGCCGGTGTCGGCATGGAACAGTTCGATCCCCTGTCGTCGGCACAGGTGAAGGCGCTCGCCGACGAGTTCATCGCCGCCCTCGGCCGCGGCCGTCAGCTCTCCGATTCCGACACCGCCGCGGTGCACGCGCAGGTCGCTGCCCAGTTCGGAGCCGCCGAGCTGAACGCGCAGATGCCCTATCTGCTGGGTGAACACGGGTTGGCCGTGACCGTCGTGCTCAAAGACGGCTCGCACACCGTGGACGTCCTGCTCACCCTCTCCGACCCGGTCACTTCGACCAAGTACAGCGGCTACACGCTGGAGGACCCGCAGCGGCGTATCGAGAAGCGGTCGACGAGCGCTCTCGAGAGCAGTTCGGCATCGGGGTCGGTCAACCCGCGCTCGCTGCTGTTCCCGATCGCGAGCCTCGCCCTGAAGTCGATCAAGGGCTCCGCCCTCGGTCTGCTGTTCAGCGCATCGCTGAACGTCACGCACAATCAGCGAAGCTTCGCCTCCACGATCGGTGATTCCGTCGGGCAGACGCAGGTCATGCGCAACAACACCCCTTCGCATCCGGTCGATTTCACCTCCCACTGGCAGGTACGGGTGAGCGACCGGACCGGTAGCGGCTCCGGTGACACCGCTCACGATCAGCAGCAGGGGCAGGGCAAGGACCTCGGCCCGCTCACCGTGTACTTCCCCGACCGCGTGGCCGTCGCCGAGGAAACAGTCCCGCCGGACAGCACCGAGACGCACCCGGAGAACTCCGGGGGCGACTCCGCGACGCTGAACGAGGCCCTGGACGCCCTGCCGCTCTGGGGCGTCGACTCGATCAAGGATCCCGGATCCCTCCTGCGGGCCGCGACTGCCGACCCCGCCTTCCGTAAGCTGCTCGCCTCGCTCAGCGAGGACTCGCGCAAGGAGGTTCTGACCCTCCTCAGCGAGCCCAACCAGCGCGGCGCACTGCCCCTCCAGCGGGTCGGCCCGGACGGCAAGGGCGGCCAGTACACCCCGATTCTGTACGCGCCGAACGGCAACGTCGTGGGCATGCTGCGCCTTGACGCACGTATCGAATCCGTCGAGAACGCGGCCATCTCCAAGGTTCCTGACAGCTTCTTCCTGGAGAGCCACCTCACCCGCACGATGAAGCTCGACACGTCGGTGAAGGTCAGCTCGGGCATCAGCCTCGAAGCCGCCGTGAACATACTGGGCGACCTGCCGTCGCAACTCCTCCGTGCCGTGGGCCTGACGGATCTCAGCGCGTCCGGTGGAGGCAAGGCCAACCGGAAGAAGCTCTGGACGTACGGACACAATTCAGGTGGTTCCACCATCACGAACCACACGCTCCGAACGACGAAGGAACACCGGCTCGTACCTGCCACCGTCAGCTACACCGCCCATCTGATCGGCCGGGACAGCTCCAGCACACCCGAGTTCGACCTGGGTACGAGCGCGGTCAGGATTCGGATGCTGCCCGACCCGCACAGAGTCGACGCGGAGAGCCGCAAGCCGGCTCCGGAGATCGCCGCACTCCAGGCGATCGGCCGGTCGGCCACGCCGCTGCGGATCGACGGCACGAAGGAGATCTTCGACGCTGCCGAGAGCTGGCTGCGTAGCGAGGGCTTCCTGCCGCCCCTTCCCCGGAGCGGGGCACAGTCCCTGGGCGAGCAGGTCGGCCAGTGGCTGAAGGACGTCACCACGCGTCCCGACGAGAAGACGGTCGCGGCACGCCTGGCCAACCTGCGGTTGTTCGAGCAGATGCGCTCGCAACTGGGCCTGCGCGCCACACTCGAGGACATGACGGCGGGCGGCCACCGTGTCTGGTTCACCCTCCCGGGCGGACAATTCGCGTCCGAGCGTCGCGTGCAGCTCTCCCTCGAAGCGATCCGCCGGACGCAGGAGGCGATCGAGCATCTGAAATCCCGCGATGACGTCGAGACCATCAACATGTCGGGGCTGCTCCTGCCGGGCTCCGAGCAGAAGGCGGAGAGCTCGGGATGGACGGGGGGCGTCGGCGCCTCGTTCCCGGTCCCCCTCGGCGCGCCGTTGAGCGCTGCGCTCGGCTACACGTACGCGTACGAATTCCCGCAGACGACGGAGACGGCGACCGACACCGAAGGGCTCGGCCACGATCAGCTGGTGCTCACGCGGAACAAGCCGACCGAAGTGTTCTCCATACCGGCGGACTTCGTGCTGACGATCACCGAAAGCAACGGGCAGAGTCCTGTCCCTCCGTTCACCACGGCACCCCCGGCGGACAGGATCACCATCCAGATGGACAGGGAATCCGCCGAATCCCCCAAGGTCGTGATAGCGGTGCCCTTCGACCGCACCTCGGCCCTGGACGCCGAACTCCCGACGCCGCGGCCCGGCCGGATACGTGAGGTCACCACGACGGGGCAGAACAGCGATACCGCTCTGCTCTCCTTCGTGCCCTTGGGGAACGAGAACCCCACCCAGATCAAGCCCCTGCGCCTGCCGGACGACGCGTTCGTGGATCTCGCCAAAGAGGCGCACCTTCTGCGCAACGGCGTGCTCGCGCGCCTGGAAAAGCTCATCAAAGCCAACACGGACGCGAATCCGAACGCTTCGGATGAGATTGTTGTGCCCGCCCCCTCCGGGCGCAACAGGCTCAGCCGGTCCCTCATCGGCAACGAGGCCCACGACCCCACCACGCCCCTCGCCGAGCAACTGCAGATCGCCATCAACGCCGGTCAGCTCGCTGCCCACGGCCACCAGATCTTCAAGGGCGGCTACGTCATCGAGGGCCTGATCCTGCCGGGCAGCGCCCGCGACACGGAGTACTCCGTGGAGATCCAGGGGTACGCCACCCGGCCGAAGCTGCTGTCGGACCCCGAGGGGCACGCCCAGTACATCGAGACGGGTGCGGCGAGTTCGGCGTCGCACGCCCTCCAGAAGTCGAAGGCCACCTCGCACAACCACGCCACCACGTTCACGGTGAAGCCGGAGGCCGTGCCGTGGTTCCGGCCCTCCTTCGGGCACGCCTACAACAAGCGCAAGGACCACAGCGAGAGCCTGACCACGTCCAACACCGTCACCCGTACGCCCGCCGAGTCGATGAGACTTCTGCGCATCGAGGCCGACGCGACCTACGTGATCACGATCCGGCGCGGCAACCGCAATCTCCTCCTCAACGCGACGCCGCAGATGCTCCAGCCGTTCGCAAGCCTCGGACCGACCCTCACACAGGTGGCGGTGGAGGTGCCCGGCGGACTCCAGTTCCTGACCACACCGGGCCAGTTGCGGCGCAACCGGGAGTTCCTGCCGGACATCGACGGCCTGGTCCTTCCCGAGGACGGGGAGAAGGACATCGCCTTCCCTCCGACGCTCCGGGACGGACGTCTCCTCGGCGTCGGCACGGTCCTCAACGCGGTCCCGCTCGCCCCCAAAACCTCCGAGACCGCACCGAACGTGCCCGACACGGAACGCGACCGCTTCGGCGACATCATCAAAGACCTGGTGGAGAACGCGGCGCCCGGACTGCTCACACCCGGCGACTCCTACAGTCCGGGAGTACGGGCACGCATCAGCAACCTGACGTCCACGGCGGGCATGCGCACGCTCCCCTCCCACGGCCACGGGAACCCGGTGCGCGTCCACTTCATCCATACGCGATACGGACTCACCAGGCTCGTCGAGGTGTCCGTCTGGGCCACCTCGACCGACGATCTGAACACTCTGATGGGAACCGAGGCCGACACCGGGTCGGGGCAGGAGAACGCGTTCAGCCAGGTGCCAGGCAACACCCTGGTGTCCCATAGCGTCACCAAGAAGCACACGCTCACGGGGTCGTCGGGCACCACCTATCCACGGACTCCGGTCGGTCAGCACGCCGACACCCTGGCCCTCCAGGGCGTGCTCAGCAGCAGCAGCGCGATCATCACGACCCAGGGAACATCCTCGGACCAGCGTTTCTGGCTCCGGACCGACAACGCCGCCGAGTTCCGGCTCACGTACGAGTACCACGCCGCCGTACGGACCAGAGTCCTGCCGGTCCAGGTCGTGGCGCTGTTCCAGGACGCCCTCAACACCCTGTCCGCGACAAAGGTTTCCAAGTGGCTGGACGGGCTCTGGGAGTACCCGGCCGCCACGCCGATCCCGGACACCCCCTCGGTGCGCGTCCAGGTCGATCTGCGGCTCACCGGCAGTGACGCGCACCAGGCGAACGCCGACCGCTCGCTGGGCGTCGGTCCGCCCCGGAAACTGCCGCGCAACGGACGTGTGGTGGTGCACTCGTTCACCGGGGTCGATGATCTGCGGGCCGCGGTGAACAAGGTGGCGCCCGCGCTGGGCTTCGTCGCGGAGCTGACGGCCGATGACGCCGGACAGGGATCGGAGGCCGGCGAGCTGGCCGCCGTGCAGTTCACGGAGCTGGTACAGAGTGAATCGGTGACGCTGAACGGGCTCCAGATGGCGAATCTGCTCGGCTCCGTGGCTCTCGGATCCTCCGACGAGCAGGTCACGTTCTCCGTCGACCTGCTGCGCCCGGTATCGCTCTCGCACACCGGCTCCATGGCGATGGACCGGGTGTACATCGAGACGGACCTCGCCTCGTCGTCGGTGACCCGTTCGAACAGCGACGCGGTAAACATTCAGACCAAGTACGACGCGAACGAGGCGAAGACATTCGCGCTGGGCACCGTGGCACCGCTGGTCCAGAGTCAGAAGCAGCACCCGACGCCCGGCGGCTCCCACGCGACGACCGACCGCAGCTGGCAGCGGCAGGGCGTCACTTCTGAACCGACGGACCAGCGCCTCTGGCAGACGCATCTGGTCGACGTCGAGACAGTGATCACCGTCCAGGGACCGACGGAGAAGCACCAGGTCATGGGCACAGCACAGGTACGGCTGCCGGAACGCGACCTGCTGGGCCTCGGCGTACTGCCCGGCCACGTCACGCAACACGTTTTCGACGGCGCTTCACTGATGCGGGAGCACGAGGGGAGCGATCCCCTGACGACCGGTGACCCTCAGCAGATGGCCGACTTCTTCGCAGAACGCATCACACATCACGAACCCACCGGGCCGGGGGCGGAGCTGTGGCTCGACCTCCGCGAGGACGAGACATGGAGCGGAACCGAAGAGGAGAGGATCCGGGATGCCAAGGAGATCGCCAAGCGCCTCGCCGAACAGCTCGGCCGCCCGGTGCAGCTCGGCCTGCTGACCCCGAAGGGCACCGACTGGCAGACCTTCCCCGCGCCCCAGGGCGACAACGACGCAGACTCCCCGTCCCCACTCTCCAACAAGGTCATGGCAATACTCGCCAGCGACCGTGCATGACACGACAAAAGCTATGGTCAACGCCATGTTGTCAGCCGGTCATCGATGGAGGATCAGTGCAGCACTGCGGTAGCGGGGCCCGGCAGGGGGTCCGGTGAACGGCATACCCCCGCGTCTGACGCGGTGGCTCGGGCGCCGCGGCGGCGCCTCGGCCCCGGGAGAGACCGCCGGCGGGACGTCCGGGCCGACACCCCGCACGGTGCTGGAGGAGAACGGCGGGACATTCCTGCTGCGCTCCTCCGCCGACCGTCGCACCTCGGTCCGGGAGCTGGCCGACGGTCTCCCCGCCGATCCCGCCCGGCCGGTCGTCGTGGTCGACGTGGCGGCGGACGCGGCAGGGAATCTGGGCGAGGAACTGGGCGGCCTGCTGGCCAGGCTCCGTGACGAGGAGTGCCATGCCGTCCGGCTCGTGATGTCGGGCGCGGCGGCCCCGGCAGAGGACCGCAGCCCCCTGGCGCGGCGGCTGGCGGACGCCTGGGAGCTCGAACTGGAGGCGCCGGACGCCGCCGCCGTTCTCGTTCCCGGCGGCATCCTGTACGTCGACGCACCCGCCACCCCCTCGGGCGGCTGGTGGCGCTTCGGCCCTGACGCCGAGCCCGAGGCGCTGGGCGCGCGCATCCCCGCACCCCGCTGGCAGCGGGCCCTGTCCCGCGTGCCGCTCGGTGAGCTCGGCGCCTGCACGGTCGGTCAGATTCCCGCCGGGCTGCTGCTGCGGCCCACGGGGACGGCGCCGCCGCGCCCCGGCCTGCTGCCGTTCGCCCTGTCCGTCCATCCGGAGCGGCTGAGCGTCCTGGTGGGCGCGGTTCCCTGCGGGCCGCAGCTGATCGAGGACGTGGCCGGCCTCCTCGCCGGTATGCCGTCCGGACTGCGCCGCTCGCTCCGGCTCGTCCCGGGCGAGGGGCAGGACCTGCTGCCGCTCGCCGAAGGCGTGGCCGACCTGCTCGGCACGGACGTCGCATGCTGTACCGGCCTGCCGTTCACGGTCTCGGGGGCGCGGACGAGTGTTACGCCCGCCCCGCACACCGAATCGGTACGGGTGGTGTCGGCGACGGGCGAGTGCACCTGGCCCGCGTTGCTCACCACCGTGCTCTGCGCGCCCGCCGGCGCGGACGGCCGCCGTCCGTCTCCCCGCCCCGCGCACTGGCAGTTGCCCGTCATGGCCGGATCGGACGTTGCGGAGGGGGCCGCGCTGCGCCTGCCGGACGGCGTCCACTACGCGGTGGCGGTGCGCGCGGGACTCTGGCTGGGGCGGACGCCCGAGCCACCGGCCTCGGTCCGCGACCGGCTCGCGGAGGCGAGGGCCTGCCGCATCGACCTGGAACCGTCGTCCGTCGATGACGGCGACAGCCGGGCCGCCCTCCTGGAGGCGCTGTCCGGGCTACTGGCCGAACTGGACGAGGAGTTGCTCGCGTACGCGGAGCTCGCCGCACCGGACGGCGCGGCCCCGGAAGCCGTGACGCAGCTGCGCCGCTTCGCCGTGCGGAACGGTCTCACCTACGCCTCGGCGACCGGCGCCGCGCCCGCCCCGGCCACCACAACCGCGCATCCGGCCGCCCCCGAGCCGGCCCCCGAGCACGAAGCCACGTCCGCCGCCGCCCCCGCCGCCATGCCGACACCGGAAGCGGAAGCGGCACCGGAAGCAGAAGCAGAAGCAGAAGCAGAAGCAGAACCAACTCCGGCCGCCGCGCCCGCGTCCGCACCGCCGTTGGCCCCGGTTTCGGCGGATACGCCGGCGTGGCCCACCGTGTCCGGCCGCCCGGCAACGAGCAGCACACCTTCCGCCTCGGCTGTCCCCGGCACGCCCCCTCCCCCGGTCACTCCCGCAACCGCTCCCCCTGACGCCCCCTCCGCCCCGTCCCCGGAGGCGCCCTCGGCGGCCCACCCTCCGGCCCCCGCCGCTCCCGCGCGCACACCGGTGGCCCCGCGCCCCGCGCGGCCGGCCGGCGCCGCAGCCGCGACCGGGGGGTTCAGCAGCGACGCGGACCGGGCCGCGTTCCGGGACCTGGCCTCCGACGTCTGGGAGGCGCACAGCGGACCGGTGAGCCAGACGCTCGTACGACTGCCGGGACTGCGCGGCGCGGCACAGGAGGCGGCACGTGCCGACCTGGTGGCCGTGCACCTCTATCTCCAGTCCCCGCCCGACGGCCCGTTCGGCGCGCTCGCGCTGGCGTCCGACGCGGGGGCGGGCGAGCTGCGCGCGTACGCCGCGTGTCTGGCCTCCGGGCTGAGCAGGCTGCCGGTGCTGCGCGGCACGCTGGCTCGCGCGGTGCCCGGCCCGGACATCCCCGACGACATCGTGCCGGGGGCCGAACTGCGCTGCGACGCCCCGCTGGACGTCGTCCATCTGGAGGCGCGGAACGCTCCGCTGCCGCCGGACGGCTGCGTCCGCTATGCCGTACGCCCCCTGACCGCCCGTCGCGCATCGGTGCTGGCGCGGGACATGAGCAGTGCAACGGCGCTGTTCGGCTCCGGCACCGCGTTCACCGTCCTGGCCCGGCACGAGGCGGAGGGCGGCATGCCGGCCCGCGTCCTGCTCGCCGAGGTGCCGCCCCTGGCGCGGTTCCGGGACCCGTCGGCGGAGACCGTCGCCCGGCTCGACGCGGCTGTCTGCCGTGCGGCCGGGCCGGCGGAACCCCCTTGGCCCGATCGCTGCACCGGTCCGTTCCACCACACCCTTGGTGCCCGCTGAACGGCTCGTCCACCACCCCGCTTCGCCCCAGCCCAGAGAGAGACACGTCATGACAACCAGCGAGTCCACTCCCGCCGGCCGGACCGGCAGCGCTCCTGGCACCCCGGTCCCGCGCGCGGCAGCCCTGGCGGTACTGGCCGAGGAGCCCGCCACCGGCCTGTTCCCGGCGGCGAAGCCGGCGGCATCGGTGCCACCGGCCGCCTCATCTTCTTCCTCCTCGGTCTCCACGGTGTCGTCGGCCGCTTCCCCGGCCGCCGAGACCCCGGAGAGCACCGCGACACGGCAGTCCGCGGAGGAGAAGGAAGAGGAGAACCCGGCACCAGCCTCGAAGGAGCCCTCGGCGGAAGCGGAAGCAAAGGCAAAGGCCCGGGCGGAAGCCGAAGGGGAGGCGGAGGCGGGCCGGGTTCCGGCTCCGGCGGCCGCCGGGGAAGGCGGGGCGGCCGAAGAGGCACGCGGGTCGGCGGAGGCCGAGGGTGTGCTCGCGGCGAACGCGCAGCCCGCCGCCGCCTCCCGGCCCGCCACCGTGTCCCGTCGCACCGCCGGCCTGCCGCTGGGGCGGCCGGGCAAGCCGATGATCGCCGCGGCGGTCATCGGCGGCCTCGTCCTGATCGGTGTGCCGTTCCTGATATCCGGGCCGCACGACAAGGGCGACGCCCCGTCCGGCGCCAACGCGCCCGCCGGAAGCCCCATCGGCCCGGAGGGCTCGGTCGCGGGCCTCGTCCCCGGTGAGCGGACGGCGCCCGGCTCGGGCACGCTGAAGGACGGCGCGAAGGACGGTACGAAGGGCTCCGCCGGGGGCGGCACCTCCGCCGGCGCGAAGGAGAAGGAGCAGGTCCTGGGCGGTATCCACGAGGGTGCGGACATCGCCGCGAAGAAGGGATCGCCGGCTGCGGGAGCCGGCACGAAGAAGTCGGCCACGGCTTCGAGCACCGCCGGTGCGGCCAAGACCGCCACGGACAAGAGCACCGGCACGGGTGGCCAGACCGTGGCAGCGGGCGAGAAGTCCGGCACCTCGTCGGCCACCGGCACGTCCGGCTCGGCGACGAAGTCGAGCGTGGTCTACACCGGCATCGTCGGCGAGGGCTGCCCCACGCCCTCGGGCGGCGGATTCCAGCGCGACGGCTTCTTCACCTCCGGCACCTCGGGCTGGTACACCCGGACCTCCGGCGGCTGGACGGGCAGCGGCTGCGGCGGGGGCTATCTCGCCGTCCCGATGTCCGGCGACACCGGCACCGACGCGCAAGGCCGCGTCAAGTGGTGGTGGAAGCCCGGCACACAGGCACGCACCTGCCAGATCTCCGTGTTCATCCCGAACAGCAACACGACGCTGTACGTGGGCGGGCACCCGACGACGTACCACGTGCTGGTGAACGCGAACGACCGCACGACCAAGTACGACAGCTTCTCGATCGACCAGACAAGCCACCGGGGGCAGTGGGTCAACGCGGGCACCTTCGCGATGAAGGGCTCCACGATCGGGGTGAAGCTCCTGGACCGGGGTGACGACTGGTCCGACGGGTGGAAGAACGCGCACCACGCCGCGGCACAGATGGAGGTGACGTGCCGCTCCTGAGTGACGGGGTTCCCCTCCTGGGTGCCCGGGCCCCGGACGACCGCCCGGGGCCCGGGCAGGACCACCGGGCCGCCCGGCTCCGGTGACGGGACCGGACCGGGCGCTACATCAGGCCGAGCTGGGTGACGAACATGGCGACGACCACGACGAGTGTCCAGCCCAGGACGGTCTCCAGCAGCTTCGAGCGGTCCTCGGGTCCGCCCGTCCGTGCGCGGCGGCGGGAGGAGGCGGCGGTGGCGGTCATGGGCATCCCGTTCGGTCGGCCGGCAGTCGTTGTCCCCCGAGGACCCGACCACCATGCCACCCCGACGGGCCGCCGGGGTGGAGACATGCGTCACTGCCCCGGCGCCGGCCGGACCGCGTCAGCGGATCCCGACGGCCGCCGGGGCCCGGCGCCGGGCGGAGAGATGGTTCCACGGCGGGCACGCGGCTGTGGCGACGATTTCGGCTGCCGGTACTCACGGGCCCTGCGTTCGGCCGTCGGCAGCCTCGGGTCCGGGTGCCGGCCGTCGTCGGTCGGCCGGGGTGACGGCCTGTCCGGGGCGCGTCCGGGTCAACTGGGCCAGAGCCCAGGCCACAAGGGGCTCCGGCACGTCGCCCCCGGGGCCGGCCCAGCCCACGGGCCGTACGCGAAGCCCCGGATGGTGGATGGCCCGGTAGGTGGGCAGTGCCGTGACGGAGTGCAGGGGACGGACGGCGAGGAGCACACATCCGCCGGCGCGGGCTGCGGCGAGTGCGTCGAGGATCCCGCTGCCGGTGCCGGTCGTCTCGACGACCACGGCGGGTGCCTCGTGATCCGAGGGCCGGGTCTCGTCGGTGAGCGCGAGCCGGACGAGCCGAGCCAGCGCGCCGTCGCCGGGTACCAGCACCGGCGCCCCCTCCGCGGCAGCCCTCGCGGCATCGGCGACGGCGATCGCGGTGGCCGCCCAGCCACGGGCAGCGCACACCGCGGCGTCCGGCTCCCGGTGGCCGACCGCCCAGGTCTCCTCGGCGGCGCAGTCGTCGACGAACCACACCGTGTGCGGGTCGGTTCCGGCAGGCGGCAGATGTCCGCCTCCTGCGGAACGGACGACACGCGACGGGCCGCTCACCGTTCACCGCCGTCGAGCAGCCGCGCGGGTTCGACGGCGCGGCCGAGGCGCGCGGCCTCGTAGCCGGCGGCCACGACGGCTTGGGTACGCAGTCCGTCCGCGATGCTGACGTCAACCGGTGTGCCGTCCCGCACGGCGCGGGCGAAGCGGGTGAACGCCGTGGTCCGCAGGTCGATCGCGGTGGGCGCCGGAAGGCTTTCGGGCGGTGCGGAGCCGAGCGGGGTCCGGTGGACCAGCCGGAACCCGGGTGTCAGGGCCACTTCGCCCTTCTCGCCCCACACGCTGGTGCGCATGCCGGTCCCGCCGACCACACCGGCACTGCCGATCAGGGTGGCGACGATCGGACCGAATCGCAGGACGAGGCTGACCGCGTCCTCGATCCCCTCGGCGTCGGCCACCGCGGAGGGCGCGGTCTCGGCGTAGACGCGGTCCACCTCACGGCCGAGCAGGGCACGGACGGTGTCGATCTGATGGATCAGGTTCATGATGAGGAAGCCGCCGCCCGCCCGGTCGCGGTCGAGCCTCCAGCTGGACGGCGACCGGCCGCTGAGGCCGCCCTGGAAGTATCCGGCCGGTTTGTCGGTGAAGTAGGTGGCCGTCACGCCCAGAGGTTCGCCGATCTCTCCGGCCGCGATGGCTGCCCGGGCCTGCTCGAATCGCGGGTCGGTACGGGTCGGGAAGAGCACACCGGTACGCAACGGTCCTGTGGAACGGGCGAGTTCGGCCATACGGCGGGCGGTGACAAGGTTCTGGGCGACGGGCTTCTCCAGCAGCACGTGCTTACCCGCGGCCAGCGCCGCGGCGAACAACTGCTCGTGGGTGTCGTGCGGGGTGGCCACGATCACGGCATCCACGTCGTCCAGGGCCAGCAGGGCGGGGACGTCCGGCGTCCGCCTGCCGCCGAAGCGGGCGGCGGTCTCCTCGGCCAGATCGGCGACGGGGTCGAAGCAGGCGGCCAGCTCGGCCTCGTCGGCGGCGGCCAGGGCCTTGGCGTCCTCGATGCCGATGTCTCCGCAGCCGATGAGGCCGAAGCGCAGCGGGCGCACGGACGCGGCGTGGCGGCGGGCGGCCGGACGAGGCGCGTCCCAGCGCAGGGCCGCGCTGATGAACGTACGGTCCGTGGCGAGCCGGTGGTAGACGTGCGGGGCCTTGTGGGCGGGGTAGTCGGACAGGACGTCGCGCACGGTGAAGCGTCGCTGTTCCAGGAGTGCGAAGAACTCGTCGCTCAGCCGGTCCTCGTCGGCTTCGCCGAGCCCGCCGACGTGGGCGCCGCGCAGGTCGAGACCTCGGTCGTGAAGCAGTTGAAGGGGGACGTCGGCACGCTCGGTGCGGGGCGAGCCGAGCAGGACGACCCGGCCGCCGGGCGCGGCTGTGGCGACGGCGACGGCCAGGCCGGGGCCGCTGTCGGTGACGTCCAGTACGAGCGGGGTGCCGCCGCCGGGTCCGCCGGGCTCGTGACGTACGGTCAGCGGTTCGGCCCGCAGGGCCCATGCCTTGGCGGTCGAGGCGGCGAACGACCGGACCTGGGAGGCGCCGCGTGCCGCGGCCAGACGGCGGGTGATGACGCCGAGCAGCCCGCCACCGACCACGGTGACCGGTTCGCCCGGGCACTGCCCGCCCGTCTCCAGGCCGTGCAGAGCGGTGAGGGCGAGCTGCCAGACCGCGGCGTCGGCGGGTGCGACGCGCTCGGGCACCGGCCGGACGCAGCGCTCGGGGACCGCGGCGACCTCGGCGTGCCGGGCCCGGCGCACCGCGACCCGGGTGCCCGCGGGGAACGAGGATCCGCTACGGACCGTTCCGGCGCCTTGGTAGCCGGGGTGTTCGGGGTAACGGGCACCGGCGTTCGGGAGGTCCAGCAGGATGGCGCGCTCGGTGCCGGGGCTGATCACGCTCACGCTCAGGTCCACCACGACCTGCCCGGGGCCGCCCGGCGGCTCCTCCCGGTCGACGAACTCACACTGTCCCGGGCCGGTCAGGACCACCGCTCGCATGTATTCCTCCTCTGGGTTCTCTTTCGCCCATCATCGCGGAATTCAGCATCGCCGGACAGGGCACGGACAGTCACCGAAGCGATTTCCAGGAGCGATGACCGAAAATGATGATCGAAGAACTTGAGGGGACGCGGGGTTGACCGGGATTATTTTCCCGGCCATCGTGAGATGTGTGATGAATTGGGTATTGCGCAGGCTGAATTTCGATCCGCGGACCGTGGCATTCATCAGACATGACCTTGCCCGGCTGTCCGCCCGCCGCCGCTCGCGCCGCGCGGCTCTCGGCGGCGGGTTCCCGCCGTCCCGGCGGCTTCATCTGGGCTGCGGTGGGCGACGTGTTCCGGGCTGGCTCAACTGCGACGTCTCGGGTTCGGAGTTCGATGTGGACCTGGCAGTCGGGTCGCTGCCGTTCCCCGACGGTTCGACCGAGACCGTGGTGATGCAGCACGTGGTCGAACACCTTGAGCTGCACGGGCAGTTGATACCCCTGCTGCGAGAGCTGCGCCGGGTGTGCACGCCGGACGGGGTGCTGTGGCTTTCCTGTCCGGATCTCGCCAAGGTCTGCGCGGGCTACGCTGCCGACCGGGGCCAGGCACTGAAGGAGGACCGGTGCAGCCGCTACCCGGACTACTCGCTGGGCGGCGCCCCGGTGCAGCAGTTCGTCAACGACCTCTTCCAGGCGCGCGGCCGGCACCGCAACCTCTTCGACTTCGATCTGCTCGCCTGGGCCCTCGCCCAGGCCGGATTCGGCATGGTCAAGCAGGTCAAGGAGGCTGAACTGCTCACCGCGCATCCGGAGTTCCCGCCCCGGCACGATGACGAGCAGTCGCTCTACGTCATGGCGCGCAGGTCGCGGTAGTAACACCACAGGTCATAGAGCGGAACCTCCTCGGGCGCCCGCTGGGTCGGTTTCACCGGCTCCGTCCAGTGCACCAGCAGGGTCGGCGGGACGGCGGGGTGCACGATCCCGCCGTCCTTCGCCTCGATGCCCGGTGTCCAGGCGAAGACCTCGGCCGGGAGGGACTGGTCGCCGGTGGTGGTCCGCAGCTGGTGCAGGCTGGTGCAGCGGTGGCCGGAGGTCACCATCAGGTAGTTCAGGAAGGGCTGTTCGTAGCCGAGCTTCATGTGCGGGGTCAGTTCGCGGGCGGCCGGCAGTGCGTCGATGATTCCCGGGAAGGTGAGCGCGCCCTTCCGGGAGGCGACGAACCCGGTGTTCGCCCGGTAGCCGTACTGTTCCGGGGTGAGAATTCCCGATTCCTCGATGCTGTCCTTCCAGGCCCGCCCGGGAAGGTGGGACGTGGCGGTCAGAAATCCGTATCCGTCGAGCCGGTCGAATACGAAGTCGATGTTCCGCAGGACGGCCGTGTCGCTGTCGATGTAGAGGAACTCGTCGAATTCTCCCTCCCAGGCGGCCAGCTTCCGGAAGTGTCCTTTCGGGCGGTCGTGGAACGACAGGCTGACCTCGTCGCAGCGGGCCAGCAGTCCGTCGTCCGCCCAGACGTCGAAACGGTAGCGCCCGGCGAGCGAGGCGATCCGCTGGTGATCGTCGTCGAAGGGGATCAGGCGCAGCGGGATGTCGGGGTTGTTGCTGCGGAAACTGTTGAGGAACACGGTGGCCAGTTCGAGCACGCGGTCGTTGGCCACGAAGTAGACGCCTCGGGTGCCGGGCATGTGGTCGTCGGGTCCCTTCCGGTCAGTGGTCGCCGTATGCGGTGAGCGGTTCCCCTCGGACGGCCTCGGACACGAAGCCGTCCGGGCCGACGGGACGGTCGCCGAGCACGGTCACCCGGTAGAGGGTGCGGCGGTGACCGGTGTGGTCGAGGTCGGCGGGCTGGAGGTGGGCGACGGCCCGGTTGTCCCAGATGGCCACGTCACCGGGGGCCCATTGCCAGCGCACGCCGTACTCGGGCTTGCCGATGTGCCCGTGGAAGATCTCCAGCAGGTGCCGGCTCTCCCACGGCAGCAGCCCCCTCACATGGGTGACAGAGGCGGGCGGCACGAAAAGGGCGCGTTCGCCGGTCTCGGGATGGACGCGGACGACGGGGTGGACGGAGAGCAGGGTGTCCTCGGTGAGCCGTCGCAGGGCCTCGGTGTCCTCCTTGTCGGACAGCAGCAGCCTGGTGGCGGCGTACAGGGTGTGCTCGGCACTGAGCCCGTCGGCAAGAGCGCGCAACGGGGCGGAGAGGCCCTGGTAGGCGGCGACCAGACTGGTCCACTGGGTGTCGCCGCCGTACGGGGGAACGGTCTCGGCCCGCAGTACGGACATGGCGGGCGGGTTGACGGCGGCGGCCAGGTCGACGTGCCAGTCGGAGTAGGGCGTGAGGGACTTGGGCCGCAGCCGCTCCTCGAACCGCTGTCCGTGCCGGGTGTCCTCCACGTCCGGGTCGACGGTGAGTATCTCGGGGTGTCCCTCGGGGTGGACGCCGTGCTTGCGGCCCGGGCGCCGGGTCAGTTCCCCGAGGCGCCGCCCGAAGGCGACGTGGCCGGCGTGGTCGAGCCGCTGTCCGCGGAAGAAGATCACTTTGTGGCGCAGCAGCGCCTCGCGGACGGCACTGATCTTCAGGTCGGACAGCGGTGCGGCGAGGTCGGCCCCGGTGATCTCGGCGCCGATGCGGCCCGCGATCTTCCGGACTCCGACCGCGGGGTCGTGTTCCGTTCCTGCTGCCATGCGGTTCACCCCTCCGGTCGGTCGGGGCCGGCTCAGGCCCATTGCAGGACGGTCCCGTCGTCGAGCGGGCCGGTGATCCACAGGGCCACGGTCCGGCGCACGTCCGGGGAACCGCTGGGAGCGACGGCGTGGACGTTCGCGCCGTCGAAGACGTACATGTCTCCGGCGTGGACCGGCAGCGTGATCCGCTCCGCGTCGGCCAGTGCCTCAAGCGGGTATCCGTAGCTGCCGGGCGGCACGCCCAGTGCCTGACGGTCCTCCAGGCCGAACGCGGTGTTCCAGTAGAGCAGTTCACCGCCGGGACCGTTCTCCAGGCATACCAGCGCGTTGCAGACACGCGTGACTCCCTGGATCTCGAAGTCGAGCAGGTGGGGGAGCTTCCAGTGGTGCATGGCGTCGTCGTGGGGCAGCAGCCCGAAGCTTTCGGAGTCCGCGCGTGAACGGAGCTTGTACGCGCCGGCCTGCCGTCCGTCGTGTTCGGCGAGGCGGAAGGGCACTCCGCGGCCTGCCAGGTGGTCGCGCCATTCCTCCAGCAGAGCGGGCAGGGTGCGACCCGGCCCGTCGCAGATCTCGCCGAGACCGGCTCGGGTGCGCTCGGAGTCGGTCAGGTAGGTGTCGAGGGTGTCGGAGGACACCAGGAGGGGGCCCACGGCGCGTTCGCTGCTGCGGGTGGCACGGGGGCTGGTGAGCAGGGGGCTGTCCCAGAACCTGCGGCAGGTGCTCTCGCAGGTCTCCGGTGTCAGCGCGCCTCGGAAGACGGCACCGGCGACCCGGCCGCACAGCACCTCCCACCACGCGTCCCAGTCCACGCCGTCGCGTTCCAGGAAGCGGAAGTACTCGGTGTCCGTCCGGCTTGGAGTCGTCGACGGATCGGAGCTCGCCTCGGTCATGGCTGTGGCACTCCCCAGGTCGGATGCGTCAGTGAACGATGCTCAGCACGGTCTGCGGCGAGCCGTGCACCTTGTGGGCGCGCTCCTGCATGACCATCACGCCGGCCAGGCCCTCCGGAGTGTAGAAGCCGCTGATCTTGGTGTAGGCGTCGAAGGCCACCTGCTCGCCGCCCCGGGTGACGCCCGAGGCCGGTTCGGAGAGCAGGCAGGCGTCCTGCGCCACCCAGAGGTGGCCGGCCGCCGTGTCAACCCGTACCCGGTCGAACAGCGCGCGCAGTGCCGGGCGGGAGAAGCTGCCCGAGTGATAGACCGCACGGCTGCCCCAGTTCAGGGTCGGATGGTGGCCTCCGAACTTGATGTAGTAACGGCGTTTGCCCTGCCCGAGCGCGCAGTACTCGTCCAGTCCGATCCAGCTGCCGTCGGGCAGGTGGAACCCGTCGGGTGTGATGATCTCGGTGTGCGGGAAGAGGCCGCGGATCTCGTCGGAGTAGTACTGCCGGGTCTTTTCCCAGAACGGCCAGGCCATGGTCACCTTGGCGTCGTAGAGGGGGGTCGGCGGGTGGTCGAAGAAGACCTCGCCGCGCTCGCACGCGTCCATCCACTGGTCGAAGAAGCCGTTGTAGCGAAGGTCGTAGAACTCGTGGCCTCGGACGAGCCCGCAGTCCTTCCAGTGCACCTGGTCGAAGGCGAAGTGCCGGATGCCGTGCTCACGCAGCCGCTGCACGGTGTAGTGGACGCCGTGCGGCCTGGAGGCGTTGCCGGTGAGGTGGTGTACGACCAGGTCGTCGCCGAAGCCGTCGCGCAGCGAGTCGGCGAGGTTGTCGATCGATGAACCCAGGCGCCGCACCGGGGCGCCGAAGTCGGCGGGGAAGGCCTGGTACAGCCCGTGCACCTGATCGGCGATCTCCCAGCCGGAGGCGGGACACTGCACCTCGGCGATCCGTCCGGGGGCCGGCTCGTCGGTGCGGAAATAACGAGGAAGCGCGAGTTGACGTTCCGTCAGACCCTTGTGGTACGCGTGGTCGCGCTCCGGGGGCTGCCCGGCCAGCACGGTGTCGGCGATGGCCGGATCGGCCTCGCCGCGCACACTGGCCATAAAGACGTCACGGGTGATCCGCAGGTACTCGCGGATCGTGGCGTTGCGGCCGACGAAGCCGTGGAGCGTCGCATCGTCCATCGGGTAGGGCCGGTCGGAGATCAGGTTGGTGAATCCGACGCTCGTGCGGGTCCTGCGCTCGATGTCCTCGTCGATGAAGCGATACCAGCTGTTCGTGCTCTGCTCCGCCATGCGGGCTCCTCTGCGGTGGGCGGTGGGATCACCGGGCGGTTCCGGTCGCCAGGGCGGCAAGGTCGAACCCGTACAGCCGGGCGCAGTTGTCGGCGGTCACGTCCTGGCATGCCTGTGGTCCGGTGTCCTGAAGACCACGCCGCAGGACGTCCTGCGAATTCGGCCAGCTTCCCTCGTAGTGGGGGTAGTCGCTCCCCCAGAGAAAGTTCTTCGAGCCCAGCAGCCCCATGGTGAGTACGCCGACCTCGTCCTCGGTGAAGGTGGCGTGCACCTGACGGCGGAAGTACGCACTGGGGGTCATGGCGAGGTCGCTGCGCAGGGCCGGGCCGAGTTTGTCGTGGATCCGGTCGGCGTGCAGCAGGTGGTAGGCGATCCAGCCGATGTCGTTCTCCGCCAGGACGACCTGCAGGTCCGGGAAGCGCTGAAGGACCCCGGAGAACATCAGGTCGGTGAGCGTGTGCTGGAGCTCCTCCGGGTAGCCCATGTTGCGCCGGATACGGCCCAGCGGGCTGTCGTAGTCGAAGAGCTTCGGGCTGTCGCGGTAGCCGGTGAGGCAGTGCATGGAGACGGGCATGCCCAGTTCCTGGGCCTCACGCCAGAACGGGTCGTTGGCCCGGCCGCCGAAGTCGCGCTCGGCGGGGGCGGAGGCCCAGATCGCCGCGCCCCGCAGTCCCAGCTCCCGGCAGCGGCGCAGCTCCCGTACGGCTTCCCCGGTGTCCCACAGCGAGATGAGCCCGAGGCCCGCCAGCCGTTCCGGTGCGTGGCGGACGTAGTCGGCGAGCCAGTCGTTGTAGGCGCGGAAGCAGGCGCGCTGGAATTCCCCGTCCGAGAGCCAGAACAGGTGCAGTCCCAGGCTGGGGTAGAGCACCTCGGCCGCGACCCCGTCCAGGGCCATGTCCTTCAGGCGCGCAGCTGGATCGCTGCCGCCCGCACGGGCCGCCTCCACCACCGTCTCGGCGTCGGCGACGAACCCCTCGGCGGTGGCGTCGGTGGCGTAGAGGCTGTTGACGAGCGCCGGCCGCAGGTCGTCGCAGGTGAAGAACCATCCGTTCCGTTCGGCGTCCCAGGAGACCTTGGGCGCCCGGTCCCGGTATCTGTGTTCCAGCCCTTCGGTCCACAGGCGCACGGGTTCGACGACGTGCGAGTCGGCCGACAGCACGGGAACGGTCACGTATGCGCTCCTCACGGGAGGGAGGGTGGGTCGTCACGGGTCCCGGCGGATGTCTCGCGGGAACGGGGCGACAGTGGCACGGTGGCGCGCGGGAACGAAGCGACGATGGCACGATGGCGCGCGGGAACTCGTGGGTGTGCCGCCCGAAGGCGGACGGTCGGTGGCGCGCAATCCATTGTTGTCCGACGCATGATGCGGTCAAGAGGGCCTGCGGCCGAGCGCGCCGATCCGGACAGTGCGCCGGACCGCGTGGTGGTGGAGCGAACCGGCGCTGTGACACCATCCCCCGCATGGCGGACCCCATATCCGGGGCACCGGGGCGGCGCGGCGTGGATCTCCTGCTGCTCAGCGCCTCGAACTACCCCGCACTGCCCATCTACCCCTACGCATTCGTCCAGGTGTCGGCAGTCGCCGCGCGGCACGGTCTGACCACCGCCCGGCTCGATCTGCTGCACACGCCCAAGCCCGAGTGGCGTTCGGCGCTGACCACGACGCTGGAACACACCTCCCCCCGCCTCATCGGCATCCACCTGCGGCAACTGGACTCCATCTTCATCTGGAACTACGCCGACACCGATCTCCCCGGCGCGCCACCGGTGCGCCGCAACAGCTACTGGCCGATGCACGAGACCGAGGAACTCATCACCCTCCTGCGGGAGCTGACGGACACACCGGTGATGCTCGGCGGATTCGGCTTCACCACCAGACCGCAGGCCCTGCTGGAGCGGTTACGGCCGGACTACGGTGTGGTCGGCGAGCCGGACGGCATCTTCGGCCGCTTCGACGACGTCCTGACCGGACGGGCCCTGGACACGATCGCCAATCTGGCCCACCGCCGCGATGGCGGCTACGCGGTCAACGAACGGGTCTTCCTGCCTCCCGCCGACCACCCGGAGTACACCGAGGAGATCCTCGACGACCTGCTGTCCTTCTACGGCCGCGAGAGCGTCCTCGGCCCCGAGCCCCGGGTCCATGTCCCCGTCGAGGTGCAGCGCGGCTGCCCTTACCGCTGCTACTTCTGCACCGAGCCGATGGTCAAGGGCCGGCGGCACCGGGTGAGGAACCCGGACACGGTCATGGCCGATATCCGCTTCCTCGCCGACCGGGGGGTCACCCGGGTCTGGCTGGTCTGCTCCGAGATCAACATCGGCAGCAACACACTGTTGTTCGACATGGCCGACCGGATGCGCCGGCTCAACCGCGGCCGGTCACGACCGGTGCACTGGACCTGCTATCTGTTGCCCAATCCGGCGCTCGAACGCAGCGAGATCCGCATGCTGCTGGAATCACACTTCGAGCCCAGCTGGAACCAGTTCGGTTCGTACGACGACACCAACCTCAAACACACACGTGTGCCCTACCGGGCCCGGCACGCGGTGCAGGCGCAGGTCTCCTGGCTGGAGGAGGACCAGGAGTACCGACGGGCGCACGGCCTGCCGCTGCCGCCGCTGCGCCTGGACATGTTTCTCGGCAATTCCTACGCCACTCCCGAGACCGTGGCGGCGACCCTGCGCACGGTCAGTGACCTACGGCTGGCCGAGCGGTTCGAGGACTCACTGATCACCCGCGCCACTCGCGTCTTCGACCTCGGCGAAGGGACCGTCGGGGAGCCGGGGAGCGCGACCTACTCGGTGGGCCCCCGGGGCAGGCTGGACACCGTGGATCTGCTGTACCCGACCTTCAGCTACCCGCCCGCGCTCGTCGAGGCGCTCGGGGACGCCCGGACCGTGGACGAGTTCTTCGCCCATGTCGAGGCGACCTATCTGTCCCACGCCTACCGTGCACGCCTCGACTGGCATGCCTTCCTCGCCCGGCACACCGACGCGGACGAACTGGCCGGCTGGTGCGCCCTCCTGGCCCGTGACGGACAGGAGAGCGCGTCCATGGGCGGCCTGCGCGCGGAGTTCGCGGCCGACGGCTGCGAGGGGATCGTCGCCCGGCTCCTCGCCCCGGCGGACGGGCCGGGGCACCAGGACCCGTCGGCCCGGGCCCTGGTGGAACTGGTGGTGGCCACCGAACTCCCCCTCGTCCAGGCCGCTCTGGCCGCGATCGGCCTGCCCGGGTACTGGGACGACCGGATCGCGCTCACCGCCTACGAGGTCTGCGCCCGGCTCGCCGCCCGGTTCGGCTCCGTGGAGGAGGTGCTGGCTCGGGCGCGCGCCGCTGTGGAGCCGGAGGACCCGACCGTGGCGCTCCTGGCCGTGCGGTACTGCCTGTACGACAACAACGTCGTCCTCCGCCCCGACTACAGCAGGGTTCTCTTCACCTCCTGAGCGGTGCGGGGCGACCGGCCGGCCGCCCCGCACGCACCGGACTCAGCTTGCGGGCACCGACACGTACCGGCCCGAGACACCCTCGCGCACTGTGTCCAGCGTGACGCAGTGGAACGACCCGCCGAAGCTGTAGACGTGCCGGAAGTCCACCTCGACGCAGCGGAAGCCCCAGGCGGTCAATGCCTCGATCAGCGGTCGCTCCTGACGCTCGACGACCACCGTCTCCGGGTCCAGGGACAGGACGTTCATGCTCACCCACGGACTGCAGAAGTACATGGGCCAGTCCGCCGGAAGGGCGGGGGCCGGGGCGGGAAGGATCTCCCACCCGTCGAACAGCGCGCTGTGCACGTAGCGTTCGGGGTTGACCAGCAGCTTGCCGGGCGCGAGCGGGGTGACGGTCGCGTCGATGTGCATGGCGTGGGGATCGTCGGTCTCCACCACATGAACGGAGAAGTCCGGTCCCAGGGCGCTGCGCAGCCAGTCGATGCCGAAGGAGTTGGTGACGTGACTGCGCTGCACGATCAGGTCCTGCCCGAAGCGGAGGAAGTCGGCTGCGTCGAAAACGGGCTCGAACTCGCTGACCGACCACGGCTCGCCGCCCCCGGGGTCCTGGTACAGCTCGTCGGTCAGCTGCGGGCGCGGAGCCGGCAGCCAGCGTGCACCGCCGCGGAAATACGACTTGATCAGCGGCCTGAAGGCATCGCTCTCGTGGTACCGGCAGCGCCAGGACATCGGTGCCTCGACGATCGCGTCCCCCACCACCATCAGCGAGTCCCTCGGCATCGCCGCGTACAGGCCGCCGTCCGACTCCCACGCCGGTGTACGGATGGGACGGTGATGGCGGGCGGTGTCGGGGCGCCGCACCCGTACCCCCTCGGCCTCCAGCACATGGGCGAGGTTGTCCAGCTCGGCCTCGGCCGCCTTGAGGTGCCGTTCCGGCAGCGGTGATCCGCCGTGTTCCCGGAACACCGGCCAGGCGAACGGCGGCATGGTGTGTTTCATCGAGTCCTGCCAGGTCGGGAAGACCGCACCCAGCAGGCTTCCCACCACCACCTCGCGCAGCGGGTCCCACTCCGTGTACGAGTTGACCACCGGCCAGGCGCCGGTCCCGTGGTGATTTCCCGTCGGCTGTACGACCTCGCCCGTCATGCTTCCCCGCCCTCGCTCGGACCGGGGCCCGGCGCCCCCGGCACGTCCTGTCCGGCCGCCTCGGCGCGCCACGCTGCGCCGAACGGCCGACTGGCCAGACCGCCCGCCGTTTCGCCTCCGTCGATCACGAACGACTGACCGGTGACGAACGTGGCCTCGGCGGAGGCCAGATACGCCACCAGGCCGGCTATCTCCTCGGGCGAGCCGAGCCTGCCCAGAGGCAGCGAACGCTCTTGTTCACCGAGTTGTCCCGCGGTGTACTCGGCCCGCTGCATATCGGTGAGCACATAGCCCGGACAGACGGCGTTCACCCGGATACGCGGAGCCAGTTCCAGGGCCATCGTCCGGGTCAATTCGATCAGACCAGCTTTGCTGACGTTGTACGCGGCGTAGTGGGGCATGCCCACCATCCCGCTGACGGAGGCGGTGTTGACGATCACTCCGCCGCCGCCGGACACCATCCGCCGGGCGGCTTCCCGAGCGACCAGAAAGGCTCCGGTGAGGTTCACCCGCAGTGTCTGCTCCCAGTCCGCGAGCGACGTCTCCAGGAAGGGACTCCGTATGCTGATGCCCGCGTTGTTGCAGACCACGTCGAGCCCGCCCCAGGCGGCGTCGGTCTCGGCGAGGGCCACATGGAGTTCTCCCTCGTCACCGACGTCCGCGGCCAGGAGCAGTTCCGCGTCGGGCGTCTCCTTTCCGAAGCGGGCGAGCGCGTCACGGTCCCGGTCCAGGACGGCCACCCGGGCGCCGTCGGTGAGAAACCGCCGTGCGATGGCGGCACCGATCCCAGAGGCACCTCCGGTGACCAGGACCCTGCGTGGCGGACGCGGCTCCGGTGCGGTGGGCTCTGTCAGGTCGTTCGGCATGCGAACCCTTCGGCTAGGCGTCGGTGCTCGGGTCGTTGCTGTGGGAGAAGCTGCCGGTCCGCAGAGCGTCGTAGAGCCGCCTTCCCGTGGACGCGGGGCTGTAGAAGAAGCGCGTCGACTCCTGGCGGCGCAGCACCCCGTGGGACACGAAGTCGCGGGCGGTGGCCCGCCAGTACGCGGGCCCCAACCGGCCGAGCAGACGTGCGTACTGCTTCAGCCCCAGTGGCTCGCCGAACCAGTGGTTGACCGAGATGGACGGTGAGTGCGCCCGGATGTCGTGCCACCAGCCGCGCGGGATGTACAGCAGATCCCCGGGCCGCATGCGCACCTGGTGCAGCACGGCGTCGCGCAGTCTGGGAAACCGGTCCACGTCCGGTTCCGCCAGGTCGATCCGGCTGTTCACCAGGTTGTCCGGGAAGGGGTAGGCCGCCCGGCTGTCGTGCCAGGAGATGAGGACGACGCTCTTCTCGCCCCACACCTGGCAGAACAGGTTGTCCTTGAGGTCGGAGTGCAGCATGGACCGCGTCCCGGCCGAGCCGATCCACACCCGGGTGTCGGTGGCGTGCCCGTCCGCCGGCAGCAAGGAGGCGAAGTCGCAGTCCGACGGGTCGAAGATCTCGTGGGCACGCTGATAGGCGAGGTAGCAGGGGGCGGAGGCCGCGGTGGCGGACGTCATCCGGTCGAGGAACTCGGCGAAGGTCAGTTCGCGCTCGTAGTGTTGTTGGTCCTGGGGGAAGAGCACACCGGTGGCGGGGAGGTCCAGCAGAGCGGTCACCGTACGGTCGCCGTACCCCTCGGCCAGGTCCCGCGGGTTCCAGGCGCCGCGTGCGGGCCAGTTCTCCAGCAGGCCGTCGCAGACCAGGGGGCCGGACCGGGCGGCGACCCTCCGGCGCAGGGCGTGCGTATCCGTCGGGCCGGCGCGCACGATCGGACGGACCGTCAGCCCGGCGGCCCGCAGGATCGGCACCACCTCGTGCCGCGCCTCGGGCCGCTCTCCCGTCCGCTCCTGCTCCCCCGACCGTCCTGCTCCGGACCGTTCGATTCGGGTCATGGCATCCCACTGTCGGGGCAATCCGGGGCCGTGCATAGACCCGTTCGCGCCGAGAGCGGATGGCGAAAAACGGTTTTGAGCCATACATGGGCCTCAGCGGTGGAATTTCCGGCTGTGCGCATATGCCCGTGGTCAAGGCGCTGAGGCAACCTCACGGGTTTTCACCGCACGCCACCGGTTTCGAGGAGATTGCGACCCCGCCGCATTCCACAGGACCTCAACTGACCACTACGGCAGGGAACTTGACATCCTACAGGCTCCACACAAGGGAATCACCGAGGGCGCACCCAGCGAACTCCCACGCCGAAAACCTCAGAGTCCGAAGGCGAGCGGCGTGCCGCGGGGAAATCGGAAGGACACCGGCGGGAAATGCGCACACATGTAAAGCCTTCCGGGACACCGGACAGAGGACGAATGGCCGACGCGCTCGTTCCCGATTTCCCTCAGCCGCTCATCGGACGTATGCCCATAAACAATGCCAGGGGGCCTTTCATACCCGTATCCGGGTGCGTAGGTCCTGGGCGCGGACGATCAAGCGGCGGGGCCTCCCCGCATGCACACCGCGCGGTCGAGGTGGCCGTGCGGGCCTACGTGCCCACCGCCGCCGGGCTCGGTGTCATCGCGGTGCCGTGCCGTCGGGGTGGGCGGTGATCCACCGGGCGGCGGCGTCGGCATTGGTGAGGTTGGTCTCGATGGCGTTGGTGTAGAAGTGGACGCCACTGGTGAGCGGGCCGACGAACAGCAGCCGGGCGTCGTGGGCGCCGTCGCGGTGGCGGGCCCGCTGGGTGACGTAGTCGACGTCGATGCCACCGAGCGGGTGCGGTCGCAGGAGCCCTTGATGGAGGCAGTCCTTGACCAGCGAGGATTCCAGGGACCAGGCGGACGTGCCCGGTCCGGAGGCGTTGATGACGAAGTCCACGTGGTGCAGGACCTCGCCGGCAGAGCTGTGGCACAGGACGTCGAAACCGCCGTCCGCCGACGGATTGACGGCGCGGGTGCCGTCCAGGGTGCGCAGGCGGCCCTCGGCGAGCAGGCTGTGCAGGAAGCGGGCGTTGTTCAGGGGCATCAGGTGGCGGTGGACCGCCCAGGAGGCCATGGAGCGCCGCAGGAAGTGGGACTTGTCGCGGAAACGGGCGCGGTGCCAGATCTCGGGCGCGAGGGGTGAGGTGGCGTCGAGTACCTCATACCAGTGGGGGCGGTCGCTCTCGGCCCGGACGATGTCACGTGCCAGGGTCTCGTGCGGGTCCGTCCGGTCGGCGGCAAGCAGGGAACGCAGTTCGTCGGGGCCGATCCGCTCGGTGAGTTCGGCGCGCAGAAGAGTGGCGAAGCGGGCGAGGGGGACGTCGGTGCCGAGTGTGCGGACGGCGGTGGCGGTGAGATGGCGGGGGTGATGGGGCCGCAGGGTGGCGGGCTGGACGCCGGGCCAGCCGCGGCGGCGGGCGAATGCGTAGAGGGGGCCTTGGTGCCCGTGGGCACGCAGGGCGAGCAGCGCGTCGACGGCCGTCAGTCCGGTGCCGATGACGCCCACGCTGAGGTGGGGCGGGATACCGCGGTAGAAGTCCGGGTCCCAGGGAGTGGGGGCGTAGTGGGGGTGGTCGATCAGTGCGCGGTAGGACGTAGGTGGCAGGTCTCCGACACAGATGACCGCATGGGTGTAACGCGTCGGCAGGAGTGCGCCGGTGGCGCTCTCCAGACGCAGCCCCGAAGGGCCGGGGTGCAGCCGGGCGACCTCGTGGCGCAGGAACTCCACGCAGGTGCCGTCCGCCGTCGCGGCGAGGGCTTCGAGCAGACAGCGCTCCAGGTAGGCGCCGTAGACGCGGCGCGGCACGTAACTGTCGGCCAGTACGCCAGGCCGGGGAGGCGGTCGGCGTTCTTCGGCGAGCAAGGCGGGCAGGGCGCGCAGGAAGTGGTCGGGGTCCTCCGGGTACAGGCTCATGGTCTTGGCCTGCATGTTGAGGATGTGCTCGGACAGCCGGGTGCGGTACGCCACGCCGAGGCCGGGGCGTTCCTGGCTGTCGAGCAGGTGGACCGTCAGTCGTCCGCGACCGTGCGCCCGGTGGTGGTGGAGCAGTCGCATCGTCGTCATGATGCCGGTGGCGCCCGCGCCGATGACGGCGACGGTCGGGTGGGGTGCGATGGTGTCCACAGTGCTCGTCCGGCCGCGTTCAGCGGGCGGTCCGGTGAGCGCGCAGCAGGGCCGCGGCGGCCCTGGCGACGTCCTCCTCGTCGGTGGCCCAGTTGATCAGGCACAGCCGCAGCACGGTCCGTCCCTGCCAGGTGCTGGGCGAGGCCCAACTCTCGCCTTCGGCTTGCAGGATGCGGGTGACGCGCAGAGTGCGGTCGTCGACGGCCGCGAGGTCCTGCGGTTCGGTGGCGTCCGGGGGGCCGAACGTCAGCAGGACCTGGTTGAGTGAGACGTCGTTGAGGACGGTGATGCCCGGCTCGCCGCGCAGCAGGCCGGCGAGCTGCCTGGCGTGGGCGCAGCAGCGGTCGACCAGGTCTGCGACGCCGTCGGCCCCCAAGGCGCGCAGGGCGGCCCAGAGCGAGAACACCCGGGAGCGACGGGAGACTTCCAGGCCCCACTGGACGGGGTGGCGCTGCTCGTCCTGCAGTTGCAGGTAGGAAGCGTCCAGGGGCAGGGCCGCGGTGGGCGTCCGGGTCGGCGATCAGTGCGACGGCCCCGTCGTAGGGGGTGTTGAGCCATTTATGGGCATCGGTGGCCCAGGAGTCGCACAGCTCGATCCCGTCGGCGACGTTGCGGCGCAGCGTCGGCGAGGCGGCGGCCCACATGCCGAACGCGCCGTCCATGTGCACCCATCCGTCGGCCGAGTGGGCGCTCTCGCACACCGCGCGCAGGTGGTCGATGCCGCCGGTGTTGATCTCGCCGGCCTGCGCACAGACGATCAGCGACGCTCCGTCGGCGGCCCGGATGGCGGCGTCGAGCTCGGACAGGAGCATCCGGGACTCGGCGTCGACGGGTATCCGCTCGATGGAGCCGCCCAGTCCGAGGAACTGGAGCGAGCGGATCACCGCGGCGTGCGAGGAGTCGTTGACCAGAACCTTGACCGGCGGGGCACCCTGCAGGCCCCGAGCGGCGACGTCCCAGCCCCTGCGGGCCAGAACGTGGTGGCGGGCGACGGCCAGGCACAGGAGTTCGGCGTGGGTGCAGGCGGGCACGAACGCGGCGGAGGTGCGGGCGGGCAGTCCGAACAGTTCCACCAGCCAGGTCCTGCAGACCTCCTCGACCACCGCGGTGGCGGGCGAGATGTCGTGGACGATGCAGTTCTGGTCCCAGGTGGAGGTCAGCCAGTCCGCGGCGAGGGCGGCCGGGAGGGTTCCGCCGACCACGTAGCCCAGGTAGCGGCCGTTGCCGGAGGGCACGAGTCCGCGGTCGACGCCCTTGGCGAGTTGGTCGAGCACCACGCCGGGTTCGGCGCCGGTACGAGGCAGCGGGCCGCCGAGCAGCTCGTGCAGTTCGGCGTCGTCGGCCGGGGCGAGAACGGGTCGCTCCGGCAGTCCTTCGAGGTAGCGCAGGGCGTGCGCGTGGGCGGAGTCCAGGACCGTGCGATAGACGGCTGGATCAGGGGTACCGGGTGCGGCGGCCGCCTTGGGGTCGGCTCCGGCGTCGGGGATCGGCTGTGCGGTCATGAGGGGGTCACTTTCTCGGTCGGATCGCGCGGTCGGGCTGGACGGGACGGATGCATAGAAGGGGACACCCGCGTGGAACGGGGGCGCCCATGCGGAACGGGGCTCCCTGCGTACGGTCCGGGACGGGTGGTGGCCCGCGTGGCGAGCGGGACAGTGGCCGGCGGTGCGGTGAGTCAGGAGACGTCCAGCTCCGTCGGGGAGCGGTGCTCCTTGACCATCAGGGCGGTGACCTTCTGCGGGATCGGCACGTAGGCCCTGCGGGTGAACCCGGCCTTCTCGAAGGCCCGCAGGGCTGCGGCGTTGGTGGCGTTCGGTTCGGCCAGGACACGGCGCCCCGGGGGGCCCTCGTCCAGCAGAGCGTCCGACACCGCGCGCAGCAGCGCCGGTCCGCGGCCGCGGCCGCGCTCCTCGGGGTTGGCCAGGGCGATGTGCACGCCCACATCCTGGGGACCCGCGTCGATGTACCTGGCGTACGGGTCCTCGACGACCCGGTAGATCTCGATGTAGCCGACCAGTGCGTCCCGGAACGAGACGAAGCACGGCCAGGAAACGCCGAGGGCGCGCTGGCGGGCCAGTTCCTGGCGCCAGACGTCCGCCGGCAGGCACGCCCCCAGGCATGGGCGATGTGCGGGGCGTTCATCCACTGGGAGATCGTCAGCGCGTCGACAGGGCCGGCCTCGGCGACCCGCAGCGCCCAGGGTTCGGGCATGCGCGGCACCAAGGTGGCCACGGACCGGTCGTCCTGCGGCGGCACCGGTCCGCCGGCGCCGTGCACGCGGTTGTCCGGGGTGACGAACACCATGTGGGAGGTGTGGACGGCCGCCTGCTCCTCGTCGAGCAGGGCGTGGGACGTCAGCGCGATCCGGCTGCCCTTGGGCGCGACCACCGCGGCCGCACCAAAGGTCTGAACCGTCCCGCTGCCAGGTGGCGCGGGCAGTACATACGTCTCCAGCTGGCTTCCGCTGTCGATGGCAGTCAGGGTGGTGCGGTCGCCGACCTGCAGGTCGGCAGCGGCCAGGACGTCCGAGTCCACCAGGACGGCGTCGAGCGGGCTCTCGCCCGTCGCAGTCACGGTGGCCCGATGGATCAGCGAGTGAATACGGGAACGCAGCATGATGGGTTCTCCGGAGGAAGAGGGCACAATTCGGGCAGAAAGGCGGCGCGCAATACGGAGATTGCGCGAGAAGGGAGCCGGACGGAGGAGAAGATCTACCTGTCGATCGCTTGTCAGCCGACTGGCGCGAAAATACAGAAGTTCCAGTCACCTGCGGAATTCTGTCCGGGCGCAACCTCAGGCGTCAGGGGTCGCCTCCGGTCTCATGGAGCACACCTTTCGCAGCTCTTTTGTCCTCACGCCTTTTACTGACCGTCTTCGGTACGACGGAGGAATGAGGGCGCGCGAGACGGGAAGTATCTGGGGGACGTTCATCCTTCGGGCACCGAAGCCTGGCAAGTGGGCCGCCCCGGTACCTCCCTCCCGATCTCACCATAAATGCGGGTTTCGCACAGAAGAGAATTCCCCTGGCCGAATCTATGGGGCCTTATACGAACCTGATGGGGCTTGGTCATGTGCGTGCGGCAGAGGCGCCTTCTCGATTGGTCGTGCCGGCGACCGAATGCTGAGTGGGGAAACGGCTGCGGTCCGATCGGGAGGACTTCACAGCGGAGTTGTTCGAGCCGTTGGCGCGGGCAGATCGGCGGGGTCTGTCCGCGGGCCCGCTGGTGGACCGCGTAAGACGGTGGAGCCGATGGCCGCCCGCCTGGGCGGGGACGGGAACCGGCAGGCCTTGGCCCACTTCGTCACTTCCAGCCCGTGGGATGCGGCGCACGCGCCGGCCCGTCCGGCCTGGCGCCGGCAACCGGTCATCGGCCCCACCCCGCCGGTCGTCCTTGGTCGAGGTGGAGGCCCGGAGCGGTCTCCGGGCGTCAACGCCCCGATGAATGGGGGGCGACGGTCGTGGAGAAGCCCGCCTGCGCGGGAGAGTTCACCGACGGCGCTGTCGTAGCGGGGTCCGGCAGATGCCAGTGCCGGACCCTGTGTTTCCCGCACGCGCGAGTTCCGGTCGGCGAGTGGGAGGGGCACGGAGCCGGACCGTCCTGTGATCCCCGTCCGGCCTCGGTCCGGCCTCAGTGAGGGACAGTGACGACGATCTTGCCTATCTGGGAGTTGCCTTCCATGTGCCGGTGGGCGTCGGCGATCTCGGCCAGATCGAAGGTCGTGTCGATGGTCGGGGTGACCGCACCGGTGGCCAGTCCGGCATTGACGAAGGCGACCCCTCTCGCGAGGCGTGCGGGGTCGGTGGTGATCTCGAAGACGGCGTAGGTGCGCGTGCTCAGGGCCGGGAAGTTCTTCGCGTTCGGGAGCGGGGTCGGGCGGGGGTCGAGCGCTCCGTAGACCAAAAGGCGTCCGCCGGGGCTGATGGTCTCGGCCAGGGTGTCGACCCCGGGCCCCGCGACGGGGTCGAGCACTGTCCCCACCCCCTCGCCTCCGGTGATTTCCCGGACGCGATCGGGCAGGCTCTCGTCGTCGGTGACGATGACATGGGCCGCTCCGGCTTCGAGGAGGCGCGCCTTCTTACCGGGGGTGCGGGTGGTGGCGATGGGGACGGCCCCGATGCGCCGGGCGGTCTGGATCGCGGCGAGCCCGACGCTGCCGGACGCGGCTGTGACCAGTACGTGGTCTCCGGGCCGGGTGCGGTCTTCCTCCACGAGGGCGCCGTAGGCGGTGAGGTGGGCCATCCACACGGCGGCGGCCTCTTCGGGGGCCGAGTCCGGAGGGCGGGCGACCGCGGCAGCTGCGGGAATCAAGACATGGTCGCCGTAGGTGCCGTACTCGGTCTGCAGGAAGGTGGGAAGCACGCTGACGGGATCGCCGACGGCGAACCCCAACACGCCCTCGCCGACGGCTTCGACCAGGCCCGCCGCTTCGTAGCCGAGGCCGGAGGGGTGTGTGGGCGGGTACAAGTAGGCGCCCTCTCGGTACATGACCTCGGCACGGTTGAGACCTATGGCGTGCACCTGAACGCGCAGCTCGCCGGGGCCGGGTTCACCGACATCGGCTTCTCTGACCTCCAACACCTCAGGGCCGCCGGTCCTGTCGAATTGCACAAGCTTCGCCATGAATCTCTCCTCTGTTCGGATGGGCCGTTCGTGCTCGCCGGTCGGCCGGCGACCCTTATGCGCGTGAGCGTCGTCGGTCAGCGGCGCCCCGTATCGATGTGGCGGGTGGATGTGCCGGTCAGGAGTTCGGCCGTCACTTCACGCAGCATGTGGGGGTCCTGGGCGGCTCGGCCGACGGCGACTCCGTCCCATGGGGCGGCGGTGCGCAGGGCGGTGTAGGTGCCGGGAGTGACGGCACCTCCGTACAGGAAACGGGTGGCCGGCCGTGGAAGGGCTGCGTGGAGTGACCGCAGAACGCCGGCCGCATGGTGGGGATCGGCGCCTCGGTCGCCTCCTATGGCCCAGACGGGTTCGTAGAGGACGAGGGCAGGGCGTTCCGGGTCGAGTCGGGCGAGGGCGCCGTACGCCTGTCGGGCAGCGTGGGCAGCTGCGGCCTCGGCGGGGACATGGTCCTTTTCACCCACACAGATCAGCGGTGTCATTCCCGCTTGGCTGACCGCGGCGGCTTTACGGGCGATCAGCACGTCGTCTTCGTCGAAGAGGCGGCGGCGTTCGGCATGGCCGAGCATGACACGGTCGCAGCCGAGTTCGGCAAGCAGGCCGGCCGAGACTTCTCCTGTGACTGCGCCGTCGGTGTGCCAGCAGTTCTGGGCACCCGCCGAGACACCGCTGCCCGTCAATTGGCGCAGGGCACCGGGGATGAGGGGATAGGGGAGACAGGCGAAGAACGACAGCTTCGACAGTGTGGTCGCGTGGGGAAGGACGACTTCCTCGAGCCACCGAGTGGTCCGGTCGCGGCCCAGGTTCATCTTGGTGCTGGTGAGGCTGATCGGAAGGGTGGTCTCATCCATGTTTCGCTCCAGATGTCGCCGCGGATCCTCCAGAGTTCAGGAGAGGGCCTGCGGATCGCGGTCAGGGACGTCGTGGGCGGTGACCGGCCGGAGAAGTTCGGCCAGGTCGTCGACGTTGAGGCCAGGGCCGGGTTCACGGTCAGGGGGCAGTCCTCGGCGGTCGTCGGGGTGCACGCCCATAGGTGCTTCCCTCGCCGACCGGTCGCCGTCGTCCGGTCCTGAGACGGCAACGCAGGCGCCGTCGATCAGGACGCACCACGTCACGTCCGTGACGGTGGCGGGGTGTTCACCCACGGCAGAGGAGAGCCTTGAACCGTGCCAGGCGGACCGGACGTCGGCGGCGCGTCCATGTCGGGGCGGTGGGGGCACGCGGCTGTCTCCAGCCCGTCGTAGCCCAGGCCGCAGCTCTGACGCGGCGTTCTCCGTGCGGCATGCCGGCCCACTGCTGGGTGAACGGGTTGATGGCCCAGGGTGCTCCCGGCGTCGTCGTCACTCCAAGTTGGTATGCCGGTCGAACATCGCCCCCTCGTCCACCCGGTCGGTGTGCTGCAGTGCGAGCACGACGCAGTCGAAGAGAAGGTAAGCAGCCTGCTCGAACAGTGTTCCGACGAACTGGGCGGAGCGGCCCTCCTCGTGGTCCGCGCTGAACTCCTTCAGCGGCACAACCAGATCCGCAAGCTGCGCCGTCTCGGATTCCGTGTGCGAGGTGACGGCGACGATGCGCGCACCCGCCTTGCGGGCGCCCTCCGTCAACTGCACCACGGTCGGTGTGCTGCCCGACCCCGAGCAGGTGATCACCAGGTCGCCCTTCCCCGCCGCCGGGGCCGTCACCTCGTCCGCGCAGTGCACCTGGTGACCCAGGTGCATCAGACGCATGGCGAAACCCTCGACGGACAGACCGGAACGTCCGGCGCCCACGACATAGATGCGTGCCGCCTGGTGGATCTCCTCGGCAAGACGTTCCACCCTGTCCTCGTCCACGGCGTAGAGGGCGGCTTCGAGCTCCCGCAGGACCGTACGGCGCGACGAGGCAAACACCTTTTTCAGATCTGTCTCTTCCTTCTCGGTTTGCGAATCCGCTGTTTCTGGCATGGGGCCGGGCTTCACCATGGACGATTTTCCTCCAGCCTTGAGCAATTGGGTTCCGATGTCCGAGCGATGAATAGGTGCCGGCGCCGCAGCTGTGGCCGGCGGTACCTTTCGGGCACGACTTCCAGACTCCTCCGCTTGCAACAATTGGGCAAGTCATCGCCATCCGTGACAACAAGTCACAATCACCGTCGATGGAGTAACGAGATCGGTTCGGATTCCGGTCAGCGCATCCCGACTTCACCGAACACCATTGCCGTCCGCATCGGGCAGAACACCCAACGAGCCCCAAGGGCAGACCGGTTATGCATTCCGTCACGCCCATAACCGATGCCTCGCCGGCGGGAATCTCCGGAGAAACGACTTTCGAAGTGGCGGTCATCGTGTGCCGCGCGAATATGCCGGTCGGCAGATCCCTTACTGAACTTGAATGCGTGATCTCGGCCTGATCGCGTCAGCTGATCAGGGTCGGGCCGGATCCGTGAGCAGGCGGACCACGCGCCAACTCGTGCTCAAACAGCGCCATTTGGGCCGAGGATGAGCCTTGGGCGACCTGGCGAACCCTTCGACCGGACACCTCCTCACCAGAATCACTCCGCTGACGGCGCCGGCTCCACCGACCGTTCACCGACCCGCGGAACGGCCGCGATCTCCCTGTTCCGCGCACCGCTCTCGAAGCGACCGACTGCCTTCAACCGGCCCTGTTCCCTCGCTGCCCTTCTGGCGCCGGTCAAGCCACCCTGCGGACCTTGCGGGGCCGGGAGGCGGTGAAGCGGCCGGGGACGTACCGGTCCCGGTCTTTCGCGAGGCTGCCCTTGAGACCCCAGGTGGGAAACCCGGACGGCTGATTGAACACACCCTCGCCGGGCCGGCCGGCAGGCTTGATCCAGGAGACCGTGCCGCTCCGCTCTCGTTCCCCGTGCCGCGAGGAGGCCGAGTGTCCCGCCTGGGATGACGAGTGCGGCCGGCTGCCGCGATGACCGAGACCGGCGTCCGGGAGCCACGAACTCCACCGGCCCGGTCGCGTCTTGAGAGGCGGATGGACATCGGCTCGGTACTGACGGCCTTGCACGGGGAGTCGGCACCGCGCCCCCTGCGGACGAGATGGAGCCACTGCGACGCGGCATGCCCGGCACCCTCGCGCACCGGTCCGACACTGCCGCCCGGCCGACACCGCTGCCCCGGCCGTCACCGCCGCCTCGGCGAACCGCGGCCACGGTGAAGAAGACCGCCGGGACCGGTACGGCCACCTCGCACAGGACGGCCATGAGCGCTGCCGCCGCGCGGTCGAGGTGGCCGTGCGGGCCTACGTGCTCACAGCAGGCCGAGCGACCGCAGAGCACGGCGCTGAGCCGGCGCCGGGCTGGACGGCCAGTAGAGGTAGCAGACGCCACCCGTACCACTCCTGACCTGCCCGTTCGCGTCGTACCGCTTCGTCCGCAGCCAGATGTTCTCCCACTCGTTCCGCAGGTAGACACGCCGCACGGCCTCGTTGCTCGGGGACGCCGGGTCGTTGGCGATGACATCGCCGTCCTCGGTGAACCCGATCACCGTCATCAGGTGACCGGACGTGCCGTAGCCCGCGCCGGTCAGTTCCGTCTTGAGGAAGGACTGCGACGTTATGGCCGGGATACCCGCCCGGATCAGGGTCTCCAGGTCGTTCAGCGAGCCGAGCCGGGTCACCACGGCGTTCATGTCCTCGTACGTCGCCGCGTAGGCGGCGTTGAACGGCCAGTTCCCGCAGCCCTCGTACTGGTTGTCGTACGTGAAGCGCGCCGCGTGGCAGACCTGCGGGTCCTCCAGTTCCGGCTTGACCCACGCGAGGTCCTCGGCACTGGGCCTGCGGCCCCAGTACTCGATGATCATCTGCGAGGAGGTGGGGCTGCACCACGCCTCACCGCCGTTGTCGTACTCGGGGTACTGCCCCACGTGCACGTTCTGCGAGTAGCGCGGCACCGGCAGCTCCCGGACGAGACCGGGGACGGAGGCGGGCACGGTGAAGCGGTCGGGGACGTCCGAGGCCATGGCACCCAGCCGCCACACCGTGGGCGTCAGCCGGGTGCCGGGGGTGCGGTACAGCGTCAGCCTCAGCCGGTAGGACAGCAGGCGCAGACCGCTCGCCGGGTCGTCCACCGAGAAGGTGTCCGTCCAGATGGAGCTCTTGCCGTCGCTCTGGTCGTCGACGGAGGTGCGGCGGATGTCGCCGTCGCCCGCGGCCCAGCGGCCCATGACGTACCAGGGGGTCTCGGTGCCGTCCGAGTAACTGCCCTGGAGTTCGGTCTGGATCCAGGTTCCGGCGGGCGTGTCCGCGTTCCAGGAGGCGATCACCTCGGTGGCCGGGACGGTGGAGCGGTGGACCGGTGAGGTCCAGGTGGCGTAGTCCCATGCGGCGGTGGTGCCGGTGTGCGGGTCGGTGTATTCGGTGCGCCCCGAGGAGTGCCCGATCACCAGTCCTGCCCGGCGGCCCGCCACGGCAAGGGTCCCGGCGCCGGACCCGCAGCGCCAGTCGGTGTAGGTGTTCCAGAATCGGTTGTCCACGGGAGAGGCTGCCGCCGATGGTGAGCCGGGCCGGGTACGGGGCGGTGCCGCGGCGGACGGGGAGGCGGCGAACGCGGAAGCGGCGGACGACACCGCTCCGGCGCCGGCCGCTGCCGCGATCGCGGCGGTGAGCACGGTTCTGCGTGAGGTCGGACTGGGCATGGGCGAGACCCCCGGTCGTCAGCGGAATGGGGCTTCAGGTGCACGACAGAGCGCCAACTATTGCGGGTCACTGCCCGGTTCGGCCAGCGATTCGGCTCGCGCCGACGGACCAATATGGGTCTGGACCACTGGCGTGACGTGCGACAGCTTCCCGCCGGCCACCGGCTCGTAGGCTGGGGCCATGAACGACCTCTCTCGCCTTGCCGCACGGCTGCGCACCCTGCCGCCCTCCTGCGGGCCGGTCCGGCTGATCGCCGTCGACGGCCACGCGGGTTCCGGCAAGAGCACCTTCGCCGCCCGGCTCGCGACGGCGCTCGACGACGCCCCGGTACTGCATCTGGACGACCTGGCCACCCACGGGGAGCTGTTCGGCTGGACCGGAAGACTGCGGGAGCAGGTGACCGGCCCGCTCTCGCGCGGCGAAACCGCCCGCTACGCGCCGTACGACTGGACCGCGCGCGGCTTCGGGCCGCCGCGCACCCTCGCCCCGGCCCCGCTGGTGCTGATCGAGGGCGTCGGCGCGGGGCGGCGGGCGCTGCGCCCTTCCCTCGCGTATCTGCTGTGGATGGACCTCCCGGCCGAGAAGTCCTGGGAGCGGGGCCGGCGACGGGACGGCCCGGCGCTGAACTCGTTCTGGGACGGCTGGACGGACGCCGAAGCTGCACACTTCTCGGCCGATCCCTCGCGCCCCTGGGCCGATGCCCTGGTACGCCAGTTGCCTGTGGGGTACGAGTGGCTGGAGGGAGCCCCCACATCAGCAGGAATGAACGATTCCGTCACCCGCCGTGATCACCCGGCCCGGCCATACTGAGCAGTCGGAAATCGAACCGGAAGTGCCCCAGCTCTGCTTGACCCGGGGGCGGTACAGGTCTTACGTTCTCAATGTGCGGCTTTTCGGAGCCCCCGCAGACGCGAAGCCCCTGGTTGTTCCCCCGTGACCGGGGGCTTCGTTCTGTGCTCGACACCTGTTTCAAGCCTCGCCGCACCCCCTCCCGCTCACCCTGGGTCACGACCCTTCTTCGGCCTGCGGCGCCCTTAGTCGCATACTCCCTGCGCAGGTACGATGCCTCTCGGTGCGGTCAATTCCCGTCCATGGCACAGTGATTCGGCGCGCCTCGGCGGGCTGTCGCGTGGCGGGACATCCTGGGGGCACGGTTTGTGGGGGACCTGATGGATATCGGCACGCAGGGCGCACAGGCCCCGGCCGACCTCGCGTGGCTGCGCGGTGTGGACGCCTGCACGATGGGCGCCTACCCGCAGGCCGAAGAGGAGTTCAGAACCGCGGTACGCCTCGATCCCGGTATGGCGGACGCCTGGCTCGGCCTCCATGCGCTGCGGGTCGACACGACGACGGCACTGCTGCACATGTACCGCCATCGCGACCGGTTCGGCGACCAGCGCGGGCGCTACCGGCGCACACTCAACTCCTGGTACTGGCTGGGCTGGTGGGTGCAGCCGGTGCTGGAGAGTCCGCGCGACCTGCTGCTCGCGCACGCCTCGCACTGGCTGGACGGCCGCCATGTCCCCGAGCTCGACCGGGCGTTGGCCGGCCTGCCGCCGGTGGACACCGACCCCCAGGTCCGCTTCCTGCACGCCTGCCGCTCCTACCTCGTCAAGGACTGGGATCAGCTCGTCAGCCATACGGAGCAGCTGATCGACGATCCGCTGCTCGGCATCGAGGCCGGGCTCTTCGGCGGGATGGCGCGGGTCCGGCTGGAGATGTACGGACAGGCCGAACCCCTGCTGTCCACCGCTCTGATGCGCTGCCGCAGTGAGCAGCCGCAGCGCAAGGAGCTGCGCTACTGGCTGGCCCGTGCGCACGAGGGCACGGGCCGCAGCGCGGCGGCGCTGCCCCTGTACCGGGCGGTGCACCGGATCGACCCGGCGTTCATGGACACCTCGGCCCGGCTGGCCGCCATCGCGGACTACGACGGGCTGGACGGCTCCGAAGAGGCGTCGGGGCTGGCCGCCGTCTCGCTGACCGGCCTGAACACCGACGGCACGTTCGCGGAGGCGCAGCCGGACAGCGATGCGTTACTGGGCACCGATCTGGTGGACAGCCGGGAGCTGCGGCCCGGCGACGAGCCGCCGGATCCGCCGGTCGCCGTGGTGTCCCCCGCACCGGGCGGGGCGCGGCAGAAGACGGTGGTCCCGGGCCAGTCCGTCCAGCAGCCCTTCCCGGCCGGACCAAGCGATCCCGCGCTGCTCGCCGAGGCGCTGGCGGAACTGGAGCGGATGGTCGGCCTGGAGCCGGTGAAGCGTCAGGTCAAGGCGCTTTCGGCGCAGTTGAACATGGCACGGCTGCGGGCGGGCCAGGGGCTGCCCGTACAGCCGCCGAAGCGGCATTTCGTCTTCTCGGGGCCTTCCGGGACCGGCAAGACCACGGTGGCGCGGATTCTGGGCCGGGTGTTCTACGCCCTGGGCCTGCTGGGCGGGGACCATCTGGTCGAGGCCCAGCGGGCGGATCTGGTCGGCGAGTTCCTGGGGCAGACGGCGGTGAAGGCCAACGAGCTGATCGACTCGGCGCTGGGCGGGGTGCTCTTCGTCGATGAGGCGTACAGCCTGTCCAACACCGGTTACAGCAAGGGCGACGCGTACGGCGACGAGGCGCTGCAGGTCCTCCTCAAGCGCGCGGAGGACAACCGCGACCATCTCGTCGTCATCCTGGCCGGATACCCGGAGGGCATGGACCGGCTGCTCGCCACCAACCCCGGGCTCTCCTCACGCTTCACCACCCGGGTGGACTTCCCCAGCTACCGGCCGCTGGAGCTGACCGCCATCGGGGAGGTGCTGGCCGCGGAGAACGGGGACGTGTGGGACGAGGAGTCGCTGGAGGAGCTGCGGTCCATCAGCGGCCACGTCATCGACCAGGGCTGGCTCGACGAGCTCGGCAACGGCCGCTTTCTGCGCACGCTGTACGAGAAGAGCTGCGCCTACCGCGATCTGCGGCTCTCCGGCTATGCGACGGTGCCGACGCGGGACGATCTGGCGACGCTGCGGCTGCCCGATCTGATGCAGGCCTACGGCGAGGTGCTGTCGGGGCGGGGGCCGGTGGGCCGCGGCCGGCAGGAGCCGCCCGAGCTGTGACGCGGCCCCGGGCTGTGGGCACCGGCTCCGGTGGGGCTCGGCCGGCACGAGCCGCCTGGGGGGGCGCGGCTCCGTCCGTGGCCGCCGGAGCCGAGGCGTCCGGCGGCCACGGATGGCAGGCGCTAGCCGACCAGGGCGGAGCGTTCGCCCGCGCCGGTCTGCCGTTCCTCGGTGCGGCGGGGCTCCGAGACCCGGTGGGCCGGGTCCCGTACCTCGCCGACCAGCATTTCCAGTACGTCCTCCATGGCGACCAGTCCCAGGACCCGGCCCGACGCGTCGGCGACCTGGGCCAGATGCGTCGCCGCGCGGCGCATCACGGTCAGGGCGTCGTCCAGGGGCAGCTCGGCCCGTACGGTCGCCATCGGGCGCCACACATGCTGCGGAACGGCCCTCTCCCCGTCCTCCAGATCGAGGACGTCCTTGACGTGCAGGTAGCCCATGAAGGGGCCGCCGCCCTCCGCGCAGACGGGGAAGCGCGAGTAGCCGGTCCGTACGGTGAGCTCCTCGATCCGGCGCGGGGTGACGGAGGGGTCCACCGTCACCAGGCTCGCCCGGCGGAGAAGCACGTCGGTGACGGGCCTGCTGCCGAGCTCCAGGGCGTCCTCCAGGCGCTCCTGCGCCTCGGGCTCCAGGAACCCGGCCTGTCCGGAGTCCTCGACGAGCTTGTTGAGCTGCTCGCTGGTGAAGACGGCCTCCACCTCGTCCTTGGGCTCGACGCCGAAGAGCCGGAGCACCAGCCGGGCACAGGCACCCAGCGCCGAGGTGACGGGACGGCAGAGCCGGGCGAACCCGACAAGGCCGGGGCTGAACCAGAGCGCGGTCTTCTCCGGGGCGGCCATCGCCAGGTTCTTCGGGACCATCTCGCCGATGACGAGGTGGAGGAAGACGACGAGGACCAGCGCCAGCACGAAGCCGAGCGGGTGGATCAGTCCTTCGGGCAGGTGAACCGTGTGAAAGACCGGCTCCAGCAGACGGGCGACGGTCGGCTCCGCGACGGCGCCGAGCGTCAGTGAGCAGACGGTGATGCCGAACTGGGCGGCAGCCATCATCTGCGGCAGGTTCTCCAGGCCGTACAGCACCTTGCGGGCCCGGCCCGACCCGGCTGCCGCCAGGGGTTCGATCTGGCTGCGGCGCACCGAGACGAGGGCGAACTCCGCCCCGACGAAGAAGCCGTTCGCCAGGACCAGGAGTCCGGCGAAGACCAACTGGAGCAGGCTCATCGCGCAGCCTCCAGGACGCGGCGGGACGCCTGCGGCTCGGCGTCCGGTGCGGGTGACTCGGCCAGGCGCACGAAGCGGACCTTCTCGGCCCGGTAGTGGCCGACCTGGCGCACGGCGATCCGCCAGCCGGGCAGTTCGGCCCGGTCGCCGGGGGCTGGGATCCGGCCGAGCAGGTCGGCGACCAGCCCGGCAACGGTCTCGTAGGGGCCGTCGGGCACGTCGAGGCCTATCCGCCGCAGGGTCAGCACCCGGCAGCTGCCTTCGGCGTCCCAGGCGGGCCGCCCGTCCTCGGGGGCGGCAGCGGCCAGCTCGGGACGGTCGGCGCCTTCGGCGTCGTGCTCGTCCCGGACCTCACCGACCAGCTCCTCGATGATGTCCTCCAGCGTGACGACGCCGGCGGTGCCGCCGTACTCGTCGACCACGACGGCGATCGGCTGCTCGTTGCGCAGCCGCTGGAGCAGCTGTTCGACGGGCAGGGACTCGGGCACCAGCAGCGGCGGGACGGCGATCCGGCCGGCCGGGGTCCGCAGGCGGTCCCGGGCGGGGACGGCCAGCGCGTCCTTGAGGTGGATCATGCCGACGACCTCGTCGATGCGTTCCTGGTAGACGGGAAAGCGGGAGAGGCCCGTGGCACGGGTGAGGTTGAGGACGTCCTGCGCGGTCGCGGAGGACTGGAGGGCGCTGACCTTCACCCGGGGGGTCATCACATGCTGGGCGGTGAGCCCGGCGAGCGAGAGGGTCCGCACGAAGAGGTCCGCGGTGTCCTGTTCGAGGGTGCCGGCCTCGGCCGAGTGCCGCGCGAGGGAGACCAGCTCCCCCGGCGTACGGGCGGACGCCAGCTCCTCGGTCGGCTCGACGCCCAGCAGCCGCACCAGCCGGTTGGCGGTGGTGTTCAGCAGGCCGATCACCGGGCGCAGCACCCGGGTGAAGCCCTGCTGGGGTCCGGCGACGAACCGGGCGACCTGGAGCGGCTTGGAGACCGCCCAGTTCTTCGGTACGAGTTCGCCGATGACCATCTGGACGGCGGCCGCGAGCAGCATGCCGATGACCACGCTGATGCCGGGGACGGCACCGTCGGGCAGACCGGTCAGAGAGAGAGGGCCTTCCAGCAGCTGGGCGAGAGCGGGCTCGGCAAGCATGCCGACCACCAGTGAGGTGATGGTGATGCCGAGCTGGGTGCCGGAGAGCTGGAAGGAGAGCTCGCGCAGGGCGTCGACGACGGTACGGGCCCGCCGGTCGCCCTCGGCGGCGGCGCGCTCGGCGTCCGCCCGTTCCACGGTGACGAGACCGAATTCGGCCGCCACGAAGAAACCGTTGGCGAGGATGAGAAGGAATGCCGCGCTGAGAAGCAGCAGGGGGGTGGTCATGCCGCCGCCTCCGCAGAAGGGGCGGCGCAGGTACTACCGGACGATCCGTCCATTGCTGGAGGGAGTCACTCCTTGGGTCGCAGGAAAGCCCCGCGGGCCTCGGAGGCCTCTGGTGCGGGGCGGGGCGCACAGGGCGCCGCCACCTTCCAGAGTAATCAACAAGAGGCCGTGCGGGGCAGGGGGCTCAGCGGTTGTCCTCGCCGGTACCCCGGTCCTCGGCGAGCGCGCGGAGCGCTCTGGCGTCGCGGATGGCCTGTTCCTTGGCGATTCCGGGCTGGATGCCGAGGGCGGGCATGCTGGTCCCGTCGCTGAGGTCGAGGAAGACCCACGGGTCGCCGGCGCGCAGGTTGACGCGGACGATCTCCGCCCAGGACAGCCGCCGGGTACGCGTGAGGTTGACCACGGTCACCCCGCTGTCGTCCGCCACGACCCGGGGACGGCTGAGGAGCGCCAGGACGCCGAAGAAGAGCAGTGCGGTGAAGACGAAGCTGGCCCGCTCTCCCCCGCTGAGCTGTTCCAGGGTGAAGGCGATGACGGTGATGACGGCGAACATCACCGCCCCGACGCTCAGCAGGACCACCCGGGTGCGGGTGGGCCGGAAGGTGACCGGAAGGTCGGGGAGTGCGGGGGCAGACATGGTCTTCTTCCGTGTCCCGCCGTCAGAGGCGGCAGGCGTGGATGGCCGTGGTCAGGATGGCGCGGGCGCCGAGGTCGTACAGGTCGTCCATGATCCGCTGCGCCTCCTTGGAGGCGACCATGGACCGGACGGCGACCCAGCCCTCGTGGTGCAGCGGGGAGATGGTCGGCGACTCCAGGCCCGGGGTGAGGGCGACGGCCCGCTCCAGGTGCTCGACGCGGCAGTCGTAGTCCATCATCACGTAGCTGCGGGCCACCAGGACGCCCTGGAGACGGCGCAGGAACTGCTGGACCTTGGGGTCGTCGCCGGAGGCTCCGGTGCGGCGGATGACGACCGCTTCCGACTTCATGATCGGCTCGCCGATGACTTCGAGTCCGGCGTTGCGCAGGCTGGTGCCGGTCTCGACGACGTCGGCGATGATCTGGGCGACGCCGAGCTCGATGGCCGTCTCCACGGCCCCGTCGAGGTGGACGACCGAGGCGTTGACGCCGGTCTCGGCCAGGTGCTTGGCGACGATGCCCTCGTAGGAGGTGGCGATCGTCATACCGTCGAAGTCCTGCGGGCCCGCTGCGGCGCCGGGCTTGGTGGCGTAGCGGAAGGTGGAGCGGGCGAAGCCGAGCTGGAGGATCTCCTCGGCATCGGCTCCGCTGTCCAGCAGCAGGTCGCGGCCGGTGATGCCGATGTCGAGGCGGCCCGAGCTGACGTAGATCGCGATGTCGCGGGGGCGCAGGTAGAAGAACTCGACCTGGTTCTCCGGGTCGACGAGGACGAGCTCCTTGGACTCCTTGCGCTGCTTGTAGCCCGCCTCATGGAGCATCGCCATCGCAGGCCCGGAGATAGCACCCTTGTTGGGGACGGCGATGCGCAGCATGAGGTCGGGTTTCCTTTGCGAAAGGGGTCGGATGCGTCGGGCGGGTGCGGCGGCCGTGCTCAGAGGTCGTGGACGGCGCGCTCAGAGATGGGCGTAGACGTCGTCGAGAGAGATTCCGCGCGCCACCATCATCACCTGGACGTGGTAGAGCAGTTGCGAGATCTCTTCGGCGGCGGCGTCCTTGCTCTCGTGCTCGGCGGCCATCCAGACTTCGGCGGCCTCCTCGACGACCTTCTTGCCGATGGCATGCACTCCCTTGTCCACCAGTTCGGCGGTACGGGAGGTGGAAGGGTCGCCGTTGGCGGCCTTGAGCTGCAGCTCGGCGAAGAGCTCTTCAAAGGTTTTGTTCGCCATGATGTCCTCAAGAATAAGGGGTCCCGGACCCGCACTCAGCGCCAGGGTTCGCTGACCGAGCGCAGTGTGGTGGCGGTGGCGACGGCGGCGGTGACCGCTTCGTGCCCCTTGTCCTCGTTGGACCCTTCCAGACCCGCCCGGTCGAGTGCCTGTTCCTCGGTGTCACAGGTGAGGACGCCGAAGCCGACGGGGACACCGGTGTCGACGGCGACCTGGGTGAGGCCGTTGGTGACGCCGTGGGACACGTATTCGAAGTGCGGGGTGCCGCCCCGGATGATCACGCCGAGGGCGATGACCGCGTCGTACCCGCGGCCGGCCAGCACCTTGGCGACGACGGGGAGCTCGAAGCTGCCCGGCACCCGCAGCAGGGTCGGCTCGTCGATACCCAGCTCGTGCAGCGCGCGCAGTGCGCCGTCGACCAGTCCGTCCATGACCTTCTCGTGCCACTGCGCCGCGACGACGGCGACGCGCAGGTCACCGCAGTTGCGTACGGACAGTTCGGGTGCGCCCTTGCCGCTCATGTCTCTCCTACTTCGTTCGGATGCGTGCTGGGGTGTTACTGGTTGCCGCAGGTCGACGCGGTGGCGGCGTCGAGCCAGGGCAGATCGTGGCCCATGCGGTCGCGCTTGGTCCGCAGGTAGCGCAGATTGTGCTCGCCTGCCTGGACGGGCATCGGCTCACGGCCGGTGACGGCCAGACCGTGCCGCAGGATCGCGGCGGTCTTCTCGGGGTTGTTCGTCATGAGCCGGAGGCTGCGGACGCCGAGGTCCTTGAGGATCTGGGCCCCGGCCGCGTAGTCCCGGGCGTCGGCGGGCAGGCCGAGCTCCAGATTGGCGTCGAGCGTGTCGACGCCGCGCTCCTGGAGTTCGTACGCACGCAGCTTGGACAGCAGTCCGATGCCTCGGCCCTCGTGGCCGCGCAGATAGACGACCACGCCGCGGCCCTCCTCCGTGACACGGCGCATGGAGGCGTGCAGCTGGGGTCCGCAGTCGCACCGCTGGGACTGGAAGATGTCGCCGGTCAGGCACTCGGAGTGGACCCGGACCAGGACGTCCTCGCCGTCCCCGATGTCGCCGTGGACCAGCGCGACGTGCTCGACGCCGTCCACGGTGGAGCGGTAGCCGTACGCGGTGAAGGCGCCGAAGCCGGTCGGCAGCCGTACCTCGGCCTCGCGGCGGACGGTCGGCTCGGAGGTACGGCGGTAGGCGATCAGGTCCTCGATGGAGATGATCGTCAGCCCGTGTTTGCGGGCGAACGGAACCAGCTGGGGCAGGCGCAGCATGACGCCGTCCTCCCCCGCGATCTCGACGATCGCGCCGGCGGGACGCAGCCCGGCCAGCCGGGCGAGGTCGACGGCGGCCTCGGTGTGGCCGTTGCGCACGAGTACCCCGCCGGAGCGGGCCCGCAGCGGGAAGACGTGGCCGGGGCGGACGAAGTCGCCGGGGCCGGCCGTGCCGGACGCGAGCAGCCGGAGCGTGGCGGCCCGGTCGGCGGCGGAGATGCCGGTGCTCACGCCGTGGGCGGCCGAGGCGTCGACGGAGACGGTGAAGGCGGTCCTCATCGACTCGGTGTTGTGCTCGACCATCTGCGGCAGTTCGAGCCGTTCCAGCTCGTCGTTCTCCATCGGTGCGCAGATGAGTCCGCGGCACTCGCTCATCATGAAGGCGACGATCTCGGGTGTGGCCTTCTCCGCCGCGATGACGAGGTCGCCCTCGTTCTCCCGGTCCTCGTCGTCGACGACGACGACGGGCCGGCCGGCGGCGATGTCACGGATGGCCTGCTCGACGGGGTCGAGGGAGAGGTCCTCGGCGGATGTGGTGTATTCCCGGTGCAACCAGGTGGGCTGGGCATTCATGCCGTGGCTCCTTCCAGAGCGGGTGTCCGCGTACGCAGCCACCAGTCGCGCATGCCCCACAGGACGAGGGCCCCGTAGACGACGTAGATGAGACCGGAGAAGGCGAGACCGCTGTGGAAGTTGAGCGGCACGCCGACCAGGTCGACGAGGAGCCAGGCGAACCAGAACTCGACCATGCCCCGGGCCTGGGCGAGCATCGCCACAAGGGTTCCCGCGAATATGTACGCGTCCGCCCACGGGCTCCAGGAGAGCGAGGGGAACGCGGTGAACAGGCCGCCGACGGCGAGGGTGCCGACGGCGGCGCCGCCGAGCAGGTAGCCGCGCTCGCGCCAGGTGGCGAACCGTACGGCGATGGAGCCGTCCTGGGCCTGCTGCCGGCCGCGGGTCCACTGCTGCCAGCCCCACACGGCGACGGCGATCACGATGAGCTGCTTGCCGACGCTGCCCGCCTGGTGCACGGAGACGTTGGCGGCGACCAGCACGACGCCGGACAGGAGCTGCGCGGGCCAGGTCCAGATCGAGCGGAGCCAGCCCAGGGTCAGGGCGATCAGACCGATCGTGTTGCCGAGCATGTCGGACCAGATGATGTGCTGGTCGAAGACGGTGAAGGCCTCCGAGTTCAGCCAGTGCAGGGCGCTCACTTCGCCGGCTCCCCGGGTTCCTGCGCGGAGTTGCCGAGCAGCCGCTCGACGTACTTCGCGATGACGTCCACCTCCAGGTTGACCGGGTCGCCGGGCTCCTTGATGCCGAGCGTGGTCAGGGCGAGGGTGGTGGGGATGAGGCTGATGGTGAAGTAGTCGGGTCCGGCGTCCACCACGGTCAGGCTCACGCCGTCGACGGTGACCGACCCCTTCTCCACCACATAGCGGGTCAGGTCCGCCGGCAGGGAGATCTTCACGATCTCCCAGTTCTCGGAGATCTTCCGTTCGAGGATGCGGCCCGTGCCGTGCACGTGTCCCTGGACGATGTGTCCGCCGAGCCGGCCGCCGAGCGCCATCGGGCGCTCCAGGTTGACCCGGGAGCCGGCCCGCAGTACGCCCAGGCTCGACCGGTTCAGTGTCTCGGCCATCACATCGGCGGTGAAGTCCTGCTCACCGAGGTCCACGACGGTCAGGCACACACCGTTGACGGCGATCGAGTCACCGTGCTTGGCGCCCTCGGTGACCACGGGGCCGCGCAGGCGGAATCGGGAGGCGTCGCCGAGGTTCTCGACGGCGGTGACCTCACCCAGTTCTTCGACAATTCCGGTGAACACTCAGATTCCCTTCGGGGCAGGGCCGGGGACGGCGGTGATGCGCAGATCGGGGCCGATGCGTACGGTCTCGGTCACATCGAGGCGCAACGCCTCGGTGATGGTGGAGATTCCGGCGTCGGCGAGGGCCGCGGGGCCGGCGCCGAGGAGTACGGGGGCGAGGTAGCCGACGACCTTGTCGACCAGCCCCGCCGCGACGAAGGCCCCGGCCAGGGTCGGACCGCCTTCGAGGAGCACGGAGCGGACGCCGCGCCCGTGGAGGGCGGCGAGCAGCGCGGGAAGGTCCAGCCCGGGGCCCTCCGCCGCGCGCGGCAGCCGCAGGACGGCCTCGCCGGGGAGGTGGCCGGCGTCGGCGTCATCGGCGACCGCGACCACGGTGGGCGCGGACGCGTCGAGAACCCGGGCGCCCGGCCGTATGACAGTGGCGGTGGTGTCGACGACGACCCGCAGGGGCTGGACGGCGCCGTCGACGCCCCGTACACCGAGCTGGGGATCGTCGGTGCGGGCGGTGCCGGAGCCGACGACGACGGCGTCCGCCTCGGCGCGCAGCCGGTGGACGTCGGCGCGGGACTCCGCCGAGGTGATCCAGCGGCTGGTGGCGTCGGCGGCCGCGATCCGGCCGTCGAGGGTCGCCGCGTACTTCCAGGTGACGTGCGGGCGGCCCAGGCGCACCGAGGTGAGCCAGGCCGTGTTGACCGCTTCGGCCTCCTCGGCGAGGAGGCCCCGCTCGGCCGGGATCCCGGCTGAGCGGAGGGTGTCCGCACCACCGGTGGCCTGCGGGTTCGGGTCGCCGACCGCGTACACGACACGGGCGATCCCGGCCTCGACGAGCGCCTGGGCGCAGGGGCCGGTGCGTCCGGTGTGGTTGCAGGGTTCGAGAGTGACGTAGGCGGTGCCGCCACGGGCCTTCTCGCCGGCCGCGCGCAGGGCGTGGATCTCGGCGTGCGGCCCTCCGGCACGCTGATGGAAGCCCTCGCCCACGAGATGTCCCGCCGCGTCGTGGACGACACATCCGACGACCGGATTGGGGCTGGTGGAGCCGAGACCGCGGGCGGCGAGCGTGATGGCTCGGCGCATGGCGGTGGTGTCGGCTGCGGTGTCCACCGGGTCCTCCTGCCTCTTCGGGCACGGACTCCGGGGCCTGTCGATGACGACAGATGAAGCGGAACGCGGAACAGGAACGCCGATATGCCCGAAAAACGGATGGACCGGTTGCCCGAAACCCATCCGCCGACGGCGGCGTACCCGCGAAACGGCCCGCCGCGCACTGCCTCCCATCCGGACTTTAACCGTCGGTCCAGGAATCCCACCTGGTCAACCGGCCGCTGGATGCGGACGGGTCGCGGACTATAACCGCCGGTTCGGAATTGCACCGACCCCGGAGTGCGCTGCTGCTGGTACACGATCAGTGTGCCACGACTGACCGTGACCCATACGGGCGAACCCTGTGGAGTGGCTCACAAACGGGCTGTGACTGGGGCTCTTTTCGGACACTCGCACGCTATTGGTCCAGACCTATTGACGCACTGGTCTAGTCCTCTTAATCTCTGCGTCACCTCCGAGGAGCGGTCCCGGGCGTGCGCACACCCGGGGACCAACATGACCCACCCCCTTAGCCAGTTGTGTTCTGCCGACCTCCCCAGGAGGAACCGAACGTGCTGTCCCCCACCCGTGCGAGAGCCACCCTGCTCGCAGCCGGCGCCAGTGTCGCCGCACTGCTGATCGGCTCACTCGCCGCAGCCCCCTCGCAAGCCGCCGACCAGGAGTCCTGTCGCCCCGACGGGCTCTACCAGACTCCGGGCGTCGCCGTCCCCTACTGCTCCGTGTACGACTCCGAGGGCCGCGAGAAGATGGGCGCCGACCACCCTCGGCGGGTCATCGGCTACTTCACCAACTGGCGGACCGGCAAGGACGGCAAGCCCGCCTACCTCGCCTCCGACATCCCGTGGGACAAGGTCACCCACCTCAACTACGCGTTCGCCCACGTCGACGGCGCCAACAAGCTCTCCGTCGGCACCGACGGGCCGGACAACGCCTCGACCGGGATGACATGGCCGGGAGTCGCCGGTGCCGAAATGGACCCGGATCTCCCCTACAAGGGTCATTTCAACCTGCTCAACAAGTTCAAGAAGCAGTACCCGAACGTGAAGACGATGGTGTCGGTGGGCGGCTGGGCCGAGACCGGCGGCTACTTCGACGACAGCGGCAAGCGGGTCGACTCCGGCGGCTTCTACTCCATGGCGACCAACGCCGACGGCTCGGTCAACGAGAGCGGCATCAACACCTTCGCCGACTCCGCGGTCGACTTCGTCAAGAAGTACGGCTTCAACGGCGTCGACATCGACTACGAGTACCCGACCACCATGAAGGACGCCGGCAACCCGCTGGACTGGACGCTCTCCAACGCCCGCCGGGCCGGTCTGGTCAAGGGCTACGCCGTGCTGATGAAGACGCTGCGCGAGAAGCTCGACCGGGCGTCCGCCGCAGACGGCAAGCACTACCTGCTCAGCGTCGCCGCACCCTCGTCCGGCTATCTGCTGCGCGGCATGGAGACCTTCCAGGTCCAGAAGTACCTGGACTACGTCAACATCATGTCGTACGACCTGCACGGCGCCTGGAACGAGTACGTCGGCCCGAACGCCGCACTGTTCGACGACGGCAAGGACGCCGAACTCGCCCAGGCAAGCGTGTACTCGACCTCGCAGTACGGCGGGACCGGCTACCTCAACACCGACTGGGCGTACCACTACTTCCGCGGTTCCATGCCCTCGGGCCGCATCAACATCGGGCTGCCGTACTACACCCGCGGCTTCAAGAACGTGCAGGGCGGCACCGACGGGCTCTGGGGCAAGGCCGCCTCCACCGACTGCCCGGCCGGCGCCGGACTCACCAAGTGCGGTGACGGCGCCGTCGGCATCGACAACCTCTGGCACGACCAGGACACTGCGGGCAAGGAGGCACCGGCCGGCTCCAACCCGATGTGGCACGCGAAGAACCTGGAGAAGGGCGTCGTCGGCGACTACGTCACGGACTACGGATTCTCCGCCGACACGAAGCTGACCGGCACCTACGTCCGCAACTACGACTCCACACTGGTCGCGCCCTGGCTGTGGAACGCGGAGAAGAAGGTGTTCCTCTCCACCGAGGACGAGCAGTCGGTGAAGGCCAAGGCGGACTACGTGGCCGACCGGGGCATCGGCGGCACGATGATCTGGGAGCTCGCGGGCGACTACGGCTGGAACGCCGCGAAGGGCCAGTACGAACCCGGCTCCACCCTCACCTCGACGATGTACGACACCTTCAAGTCGGCCGCACCGTACGGAGCCAAGCGCTCCACCATCGATCTGCCCACGCAGGCACTGGACATCGACGTGTCCTTCGACCAGTTCCCGCTGGGTGACTCCAACTACCCGATCAGCCCCAAGCTGAAGATCACCAACAACACCAGGTCGACGCTGCCCGGCGGCACGGAGTTCCAGTTCGACTACGCGACCTCGGCGCCCGCCAACGCCAAGGACCAGTCGGGCTTCGGCACCACGATCGTGCGCAGCGACCACACCGCCGCCAACAACATCGGCGGGCTGAAGGGCGACTACAACCGCGTCTCGCTGAAGCTGCCGGCCTGGCAGACGCTGGCGCCGGGCGCCTCGGTCCAGGTCGACTTCACCTACTACCTGCCGACGTCCACCCCGTCGAACTGGACGGTGACCTTCGGCGGGCAGTCCTACGCACTGGCCGCCGACCTGGCCCGGGGCGCGACGCTCGTCGAGCCCGGCACCGGCGGCACGCCGACGCCCGACCCGACCGGAACGACCGGCCCGAGCCCGGACCCGAGCGGCGGTACCTGCGCTGCGGCGGCCTGGAGCGCGGGCTCCGAGTACGGTGCGGGGGCAACGGTGAGCCACGGCTCGCACCGGTGGAAGGCCAAGTGGTGGACGAAGGGTGACACGCCCGGATCCACCGGCGAATGGGGAGTCTGGCAGGACCTCGGCGCCTGCTGAGACGGGGCCCTTGGGCGGGCGGCAGCGGGGTTCCTTTGGCTCATGGACCCCGTCTGTTGCCTCGGTCCGGGCTGGGGGTTCCGTCCTCAATCGCCGGACGGGCTCGGTGCGGGGCCCTTGGGCGGGCGGCAGCGGGGGTCTTTGTCCTCGCCCCGGTCCGGGGCTGGGGTCTTTGTCCTCAATCGCCGGACGGGCTCGGTGCGGGGCCCTCGGGCGGGCGGCATCGGGGGTTTTGGCCTTGCCC
>NZ_JBVHOQ010000027.1:65265-126573 GCF_055568375.1 Streptomyces sp. NPDC026062 | reverse complement strand
CCCGCTACGACAAGACCGCCGAGTCCTACCAGGCAGCCGTCACCCTCGCCTCGCTGCTGATGTGGGCGTGACACTTTGACGACAACTCCTAGGGCAGCTGGTAGTTCTCGTCGAGGACCGCGCCCTTGTCGGGGTGGTTCTCGTCGTAGCCGTGCGGGTCGCACTGGAGGCCGCCCTTGACGCAGTGGGTGACCATCGCGTCGAGCGTGGCGGCGTCCCAGCCGTTCATGAAGTCGTAGTGGAAGGAGAATCCGGCGCCGCTCGCCAGCTTCACCTGCGACATGTCACCGTTGACCGGCCAGGCCATCTTGAACTCGATCATCGGCAGCGCGACGGGGTGGTCGGCCGGGCAGGAGTTGTAGTTGGCTCCCCCCGCCACCGGGTAGGCCATGTGGCTCTTGTGGTCGGGCGTGTCCAGGTGGATGCCGTCCCAGCAACTGGGCGCCTGGAGGCGCAGGTTGAGCTGGACGTCCTGACGGTCGGGGCAGGCCGCCGGGAAGTCGTAGTTCTTGAAGCTGTCGCCGCACTCCCAGCCCTCGACCGTGCCCTTGAGGTTCTTGAACTCCTCCTGGCTCTGCATCGGGCTGCCGACGACGTACCGCAGCCCGCGCGGGAAGGGCCGCACGCTGGTGTAGTCGGTGACGCCCGACTTGTAGTAGATCGTCTGGACGCCCTCGGGGAGCACCTTCCGGTCCCCGTCGAACAGGCTCGGCATCCAGTACCCGGACTTGTCGCCGGGCGCCAGACAGGTCGTGTCACCGGCTTCGAGCGAGGCGGTGGTGGTGTCGGCGTTCGTGGTGGTGTTGCCCATGAACGTGTGGTCGTGGGACTTGCCGGGCTGCCCCGGATACACGATCGGGTCGTCCGGGGCGGTGTGCGTCGGGGCGCACTTGGCCTGGAACTCGTGGAAGTACGCCTGCGGAGGGACCGCCGTCGAGGGGGTGACCCCGGTGACCGGCGGGTCGGCCATGATGTAGCCGTCGCCGTCCGGGTCGTCGCCCGAGGCCTGGGTGGACGCGGGCATGCCGGGCATCCCGGGCATGGAGTACGCGGCGTTGTGCGCGGTGTGCGTGCCCGATGCCTCGGCCCGGGTCCCGGATGAGGCGTTCGCTGTCGCCGCGATCCCGGCGATTCCTGCCGTGGTCAGGGTCAGCGAGGTGAACAAGAGCAGTCCGGTGAGGGTTCTCGACCTCCGTGGCATGGAGACCTCCTGCTGCGTCGTGGGGGCGTTGCGTGGAGTTGGGAGAGCGCTCTCCCAACTCGGAGTGTTCCGCTCCTGACAAGAGCGTGTCAAGAGTTGGTTAACGATGGCCGTCGAGCGCGGAGCGGGTGGGGAGGGGTGCGGCTGGCCGTGCCGGCGGGGGAGTCGCGGGATGGCCTGCGGGGAGACCGCAGGTGTTCAACTCGTATGCGTGGTACATCTGTTGTTCGGCCGGGCGCTTCCGGCCGCAGCCGGTGGCGGCGTGACCGGGTGAGTGCTGACGCCAGGCGGATCCGGCGGCCGGGAGTGAGCGTCTCCTCGTCGCACCGCGAGGACGACGAGGCCCGGCATGCCGTCGAGTGAGGCCGTCGACCGCCCCCCATTTTCGGAACGCGCCTCTGGGCTCTCCGGGGCCGGGGGAGAGTCGCGCGGCCCGCCGCCGCCGGACAGTCCGTCGGCGGCGGGTTCACCCCGAGGTTCAGTAGCTCCAGGTCTGGTAGCCGTTGCTGAAGCTGTCGGTGCTACAGGTGTGGAGGCGCAGTCCGTAGCCGGAGCTGTAGTCCATGCACGTACCCGTGGCTACGTTCTTCCAGCTCACATAGGTCTTGGCGGGGTTGGAGGCGTACGTCCGCCACTTCTGATAGCCGTTGTTGTAGCTGGCGCTGCTGCACGTGTGCGTGCGTACGCCGTGATTGCTGCTGCCGTCGAGGCAGAGGCCCGTGGCCTCGTTCTGGAACAGGAACGAGCCGTCCACGTTCTTGAAGTACCACGTCTGGTAACGGTTGCCGGCACTCTTGCTGCTGCACGTGTGAAGCCGGAGCCCGTGGGCGGGACTGTCGTCCAGGCACGTCCCGTACCCGTACTGGACGAAGTTCTTGTACCCGATGAAGACATTGCTCCCGGATTCGTCCACCTCCGTCCCCTCCGGCGCGTTGTACGGAATCGCGTCGGGGGACGGCAGTACGGGGTCGATCGCCACGACGGGAGCCGGGGCGTCCTCGCTCGCGACCGAGGACGCGGCCGAAGCGCCGGGCGCGGTGGCGAGTGCCCCGATCATTCCGATGACGGCGGCGGCTATGGCAAAGGTCTTCCGCATGGGTGCGGCCTCCTGGCTTGTGGTGTGTCCTGACCTACGTCTTCGCTTCATGTCAGACCCTCCACCGATACGAAGCGGTGATCACGCTCGAACTGAACCATGCGCGGGGGATCTCCACCACCGAATCGTGGCCGGGAACGTCCCTCGTTCCGAGACGCTCGATGTCCTCCGCCTTCCGGCCGTGGGCGGGGTGCGGGCCCGGAACTGCCGGAGGCGGCATCGCAAAGGCCCCTTCGCCGGGGCTCCGGGACGCAGCCGGGCGTGACCTGCCGTCACACCTCAACTCGTGTGCAGCATCAGTCCGATCCCCACCACCATCAGCCCCGCCGCCGCGATCCGGGGTGCGCCGAACCGTTCCTTGAAGAAGACGGTCCCGATCGCCGCGCCCACGATGATCGACGACTCGCGCAGGGCCGCGACCGGGGCGAGTGCCGCCCGGGTCTGGGCCCACAGGACCAGGCCGTACGCCGTCACCGACAGGGCCGCGCCGACCAGGCCGCGTACCGCGTACGGGCGGAGCTGGGCGGGCAGGGCGGAGCGGCGGCGGTACAGGGCGTACACCGGGATGGCCACGCCTTCCAGGATCATCAGCCAGGCGATGTAGCCGAGCGAACTGCCGGAGGCGCGTACGCCGACGCCGTCCACCGTCGTGTAGCCGGCGATGGCCAGACCGGTCGCGAGCGCGGCCAGGATCGCGGGCCACTGCGGGCGCTTGCCGGCCCCTCGGATTCCCCACAGGGCGAGCCCGACCAGTCCGGCCGAGGCGACCGCGACGCCCGCCGTCGCCCAGCCGTCCGGGCGCTCGCCCACGAAGACGGCGGCGAGGACGGTGACCACGAGCGGGGCGGTGCCGCGCGCGATCGGGTACATCTGGCCGAAGTCGCCCAGCGTGAACGACCGCATCAGCAGCAGCATGTACGCCACATGCAGGGCGGCGGAGACGAACAGGTACGGCCAGGCCTCCGCCGCCGGGAACGGTACGAACACGGCGGCGGCAGCGCCGATCAGCAGACCGCCCCCGGAGATCAGGGTGAAGGACAGCAACTGGTCCTTGATCGCATGCGCGATGGCGTTCCAGCCGGCGTGGGTGAAGGCGGCCGTCAGGACGGCCATGGCGACCAGCGGGGTCACTCGGCCTGCTCGCGTACGTCCACCACCGTGCCGCCCGCGTGCGCGATCAGCGTCTGCGGGTCGAGCGGGAAGACGGTGTACGGGGTGCCGGCCGCCGCCCACACCGTCGCATGGGCGAGCAGCCCCCGGTCGGCCAGCACCCGGGTCCTGGTGCGGTGCCCGAAGGGCGGCACACCGCCGATCGCGTAACCGGTGGCCTCCCGGACCACGTCGGCGCCCGGACGCCGTACCTTCGCCGCCCCCAGCTCCTGCCGCACGAGCTCCACATCGACGCGCGAGGAGCCGTCCATCAGGACCAGCACCGGCACTCCGTCGGCCTCGAAGATCAACGACTTGACGATCTCGCCGAGTTCGCAGCCGAGAGCGGCCGCGGCCTCGGCCGCGGTCCGGGTGGCCTCCGGGAAGCGGCGGATCTCGACATCGAGCCCGAGCTCGGTCAGGGCCTCGGCGAATCGGGGATGGGCGGCGGAAGTGGCGTGGCCCGTCGGGGCGTGGGCGTCCGGAGTACTCATGCCCTGCACGCTATCGGCCGAGGTCCGGGGCGTGCGATCGGGTTCACTGGATGGCGGGTTGACGGGGTAGCGGGGTAGCGGACGGCGTGGCCGGGGCCTCGGCAGCGTGTGCGGCAGAGGCCCCGGGGGCGCAGGTGAAGCGCCTGCCGCCGTCAGTGACCCGCGCGCAGGACCGCGGCGACGACCGGGCCGGCCGCGTCGCCGCCGTGGCCGCCGGACTGGACGACCGCCGCTGCCGCGAGATCGTCGCTGAACCCGGCGAACCAGCTGTTGGACGTGCCCTGCCCGTCCACCTCCGCCGAGCCGGTCTTGGCCCCCTTGTCGCCGCGGACCGAGGACATGGCCGCCTTGCCGGTGCCCCAGGAGGCGGTGGCCCGCATCATGTTGTTCAGCTGGCCGGTGACGTTCGGGGAGAGCGAGCGGGAAGCGGAGACGAGTTGACGGCCGTCCAGGCTGCTCGGCACGAGGATCGGCTGGCGGAAGGTGCCGGTGTGGGCCGTCGCGGTGATCGACGCCATGTTGAGCGCGTTCATCGTCACCGTGCCCTGGCCGATGTACTGGGCCGCCGCCTCGCCGCCGGTCGCCTCGGGCACGCTGCCGTCGACGGAGGTGACACCGGTCTTCCAGACCAGGCCGATCCCGAAGACGTCCCGGGCCTCCTTGCCGAGCGCCGCGTCGTCCTTCGTGTCGTCGATCAGCTTGATGAAGGCCGTGTTGCAGGACTGGGCGAAGCTGGAGGTGAACGTGTCCGTGGGCGGGAGCGAGAAGTACTTCAGGTTGTGGAAAGTGGCGCCCTGGTAGAGCACTTCCTTCGGGCACTCGACGGGGCTGTTCGCCGAGGCGAGGCCCTTCTCGATGAGCAGTGCGGCGGTCACGATCTTCATCGTGGAGCCCGGTGCCTGCTTGCCCTGCATCGCCGCGTTGAAGCCGTCCGCCGGGTTGTTGGCCACCGCGCGGATCTCGCCGGTGGACGGTTTGACCGCCACCACGGAGGCCCCGCTGAACTGCTTGACCGCGGTCTCCGCCGCCGTCTGGGCGTTCGCGTCCAATGTGGTCGGCACCCTGCCCGGCTTCCCCTTGACCAGGGTCAGCAGTGTCCTGTCGGCCCCGTCGGCGGCGGCGCTGTTGATCCAGGTCTCGACACCGGCGGTGCCGCCGGCCTTCGCGCTGTACCTCTTGCGCAGCTCGTCCAGAATGCCGCCGAGCGAGGGGTACTTCTCCTTGGTGAGTACGTTGCCGTTGCGGTCGACGGCCTCGATCGAAGCGGTCGAGGACTCGCCGGTCTCCAGCGACTCGCCCTTGCCCAGGTCCGGATGGACGACGGAGGGCAGCCAGTCGACGAGCGGGCGGCCCGTCGTCAGACCGCGTACCACCGTCAGCTCGGAGGCGTACGACCAGGGCTTCGTCGTCCCGCCGTAGGAGACGGTCGCCTCGACCGTGTAGGGCACCTTCGATCCGGCCGCCGGGCCGGGAGTGATCACGGCCCGGGTGACATGGGCCGATTCCCTGTAGCCGACCAGGGCCGGTGTGGCGTCGCCCTCGTTGTTGGTGAGCCCGGCCGCGGTCTCCGCGTCGCCCTTCGCCCATGCGGCGAGGAACTTCTTCGACGTCTCGGCGATCTCTTCCTCGGTTACCGGCCCCGTCTTCACCTCGGCCGAGGTGGCCCTGGTGTCCGTGCCGCCTCCGACCCCGCTGCTGCCGAGCCCGTCCAGGACGTTGTAGGCCCCGTATCCCACCCCGCCGACCACGACCGCGAACACTCCGCCGACCACCGCGACCTTCGCCCCACTGCGCATCCCCGTAGTCCCCCTCCCCAGGAACGCCTCCTTGAACACGTTCAAGGAGGCTGTTCCCGGCACGTTACGGGACTGCCGTGACCGTGGAGCCGGTTGTTACCGGAATGCGATCCGCCGCCGCGCGAAATACATGAACAGAACGGTCAAATCCAGGTATCCAGCCACATCCGGTCCCGCCAGGAATCCTCCGGAATCGGGGTTCCGGTATACAGCGGCCAGAAGTAAATGAAATTCCAGACGATCAGAAGGACCAGTACGCCGGCGGCGACGGCCCCCACGGTCCGGCGTCTTTCGCCCGAGGGATCGCCCATGGACGGGCTCAGTTCGTTCTTTGCCCCGGTGCCTGCCGCAGGGCCCAGCATCGCGCCGATCATCATCGTGACGGCGAGGCAGAGGAAGGGCACGAACACGACCGCGTAGAAAAGGAAAATGGTGCGTTCCTGGTAAAGGAACCACGGCACCCACCCCGCTGCCACCCCGCAGGCGATGGCGCCCGCCCGCCAGTCGCGGCGGAAGAACCAGCGCCACAGCACGTACAGCAGGGCGAAGCACGCGGCCCACCACAGCAGCGGCGTGCCGATCGCCAGCACTTCGCGCGCGCACTTGCCGGTCGACGAATCGGTGCAGCCGTTCTGCTCCTCGTAGAAGTACGAGACGGGCCGGCCCAGCACGATCCAGCTCCACGGATTGGACTGGTAGGTGTGACCGGACGTCAGGTTCACATGGAACTCGTAGACCTGGTTCTCGTAGTGCCACAGGCTGCGCAGCCAGTCCGGCAGCCAGCTCCAGCTGCCGCCCTTGCCGTCGGTCGCCGCCCAGTTCCGGTAGTAGCCGTGCCGGTCGGGGTCGTTGTGGATGATCCAGCCGGTCCAGGAGGCGATGTACGTGAGGACCGCGACCGGCACCGTGGAGACGAACGCCGGCACCAGGTCCCGCTTCAGGACCGCCGTGTACGGCCGCACCGCGCCCGCGGTCCGCCGCGCGCCCACGTCCCACAACACCGTCATCAGGCCGAACGCGACCATGATGTACAGCCCGTTCCACTTGGTCGCGAAGGCCAGCCCCAGCGAGATCCCGGCCGCGATCCGCCAGGGACGCCAGCCGAGCCGCAGCCCCTCCGCGACCCCGGCGTCCGGTCGCAGCACGCCGTCCTCGTCGACCGGCAGCGCGGCGGCGAGCCTGCGCCTCGCCCAGTCCCGGTCGATCAGCAGACAGCCGAACGAGGCCAGCACGAAGAACATCAGCACCAGGTCGAGCAGCGCGGTGCGGCTCATCACGAAGTGCAGACCGTCCACCGCGAGCAGCCCGCCCGCCAGACAGCCCAGGAACGTCGAACGGAACAGCCTGCGGCCGATCCGGCAGAGCATCAGCACCGACAGCGTGCCGAGCACGGCGACCATGAAGCGCCAGCCGAACGGCGTGAATCCGAAGATCTGCTCGCCGATGCCGATGATCCACTTGCCGACCGGCGGGTGCACCACATAACCGGGATCGGTCGGTACCGGCACCTGGGACGGATCGTTGAGGATCAGCTTGTCGACGTCCTTGGGCCACGCACCCTCGTACCCCTGCTTGATGAGCGCCCAGGAGTCCTTGGCGTAGTACGTCTCATCGAATATCACCGCGTGCGGGCTGCCCAGGTTCCAGAACCGCAGCACCCCGGCGACCGCCGCCACCAGCAGCGGACCGCCCCACGCCGACCAGCGCACCAGCCGGTCCGCGAGCAGCGGGGACACCCCGAGCACCGCCCACAACTGGCCCCCCGGGCGGGTGTACGGCGGCACCAGCCGCTCGCGCAGCCCGATCCCGGGGCGCGGGAAGTGGCCGAAGCGGCGCAGCCGCTGCTGCCAGGAAGTCGGCTCCGGGCCGTGCTGTTCCCCGGCGTCTTGGCCCTGCCGGGCTTCGGGCGCAGTACTCGTCACCGCGCCATCGTAGGGAACGCGTCTGTGCGAGTCCTGCCGCCCGTGCTGGGAGGATGGACGTTGTGACGGAGACGACTGGAACGCTGGTACTCGCAGGGACCCCCATCGGCGATGTGGCGGACGCCCCGCCACGACTCGCCGCCGAACTGGAGACGGCCGATGTCGTCGCGGCCGAGGACACGCGACGGCTGCGCCGGCTGACGCAGGCGCTGGGCATCCACACCACGGGGCGTGTCGTCTCCTACTTCGAGGGCAACGAGTCCGCCCGTACGCCCGAACTCGTCGAGGCGCTGCTGGGCGGCGCGCGGGTGCTGCTGGTCACGGACGCGGGGATGCCGTCCGTGTCCGACCCCGGCTACCGGCTGGTCGCCGCCGCGGTGGAGAAGGACATCAAGGTCACCGCGGTGCCGGGCCCGTCGGCCGTGCTCACCGCGCTCGCCCTGTCCGCGCTCCCGGTGGACCGTTTCTGCTTCGAGGGCTTCCTGCCGCGCAAGGCCGGTGAGCGCCTGGGCAAGCTCCGCGAGGTCGCCGACGAGCGCCGCACCATGGTGTTCTTCGAGGCTCCGCACCGGCTCGACGACACCCTCGCCGCGATGGCCGAGGTCTTCGGCGGTGACCGGCGCGCCGCGGTGTGCCGGGAGCTGACCAAGAAGTACGAGGAAGTGAAGCGCGGTCCGCTGGGCGAGCTCGCCGTCTGGGCGGCCGAAGGCGTACGCGGCGAGATCACCGTCGTCGTCGAGGGCGCGGCGGACTCCGGAGCCGAGGAACTGGACGCCGATGAGCTGGTACGCAGGGTGCTGGTGCGCGAGGAGGCGGGGGAGCGGCGCAAGGAGGCGATCGCCGCCGTCGCCGCCGCGGCGGGGCTTCCCAAACGCGAGGTGTTCGACGCGGTCGTCGCGGCAAAGAACGCGGCTCGGACCGGCCCAGCGGACGGCAAAGGACTATCGTAAAAGGCAAAGCGCGAGCCGCGTTCCGGCCCCTTTTGCCACGAGAAGGCCAAAACCGCTCCAACACTCGACAGGGCCGGTGCGCTCCCGCCGGTAAAGGCGTCCACTGGACATCAGGACGCATTCTCCGGAGTACTTGTCCGGCGGACAAGAGGAGCAGGCATGAGCGAGATCGCAGCAACCACCGTGCACGAGGCGTATGCCTTCGCCTGCATGAGGTGCGGACACGGCTGGGAACAGGCCTACGAAATCGAGCACCACGTCGACGGTTCCCATCACGCCTACGTGGTCTACAAGGCGGACGGCGAACGTGTGCCGTCCCCGCTTTCCACGCCCACCTGCACGAACTGCGGCGGGCATGTCGTACGGATCATGCGGGCCGGACGGGTCTCGACGGTGCAGCAGCTGCTCCAGAACCGCCGGCCGGCCGTCGAAGCCGAAGCCGACACGCGGGAGCCCGTGGCCGCCACCGCGGCTCCGGCGGGAGACCGCCACTGGCACTTCTCCGACCTGCTCCACCCCTTCCAGCGCAGGTGACTCCCGCGAGGTGAGTCCGGCGGTCGCGGTCCTCGTACGATCGTGGCCATGAGCCGTACCGAAGCCCCGCCGCTGCCCGAGCCCCTCCGGGTGCCGGTCGCCGATGCGCACACCCACCTGGACATGCAGGACGGCACCGTCGAGGAGGGCCTGGCCAGGGCCGCCGCGGTGAACGTGACGACCGTGATCCAGGTGGGGTGCGACGTGAAGGGCTCGCGCTGGGCCGCCGAGACCGCCGCCGCGCACCCGAGTGTGTACGCGGCCGTGGCCCTGCACCCCAACGAGGCGCCGCGCATCGTGCACGGGGACCCGGACGGGTGGTCCCGGCAGGGGGCCCGGGAGGGCGGCGGGACCGCCGCGCTCCACGAGGCGCTCGCCGAGATCGACGCGCTGGCCGCGCTGGACCGGGTGCGGGGCGTCGGCGAGACGGGGCTCGACCACTTCCGTACGGGCCCCGAGGGCATGGCCGCCCAGGAGGAGTCCTTCCGGGCCCACATCGAGATCGCCAAACGGCACGGCAAGGCGCTCGTCATCCACGATCGCGAGGCGCACGCGGATGTGCTGCGTGTCCTGGCCGACGCGGGCGCCCCCGAGCGGACCGTCTTCCACTGCTACTCCGGCGACGCCGACATGGCCCGGATCTGCGCGGACGCCGGGTACTTCATGTCCTTCGCGGGCAACATGACGTTCAAGAACGCCCAGCCGCTGCGTGACGCGCTGGCCGTCGCGCCGATGGAACTGGTCCTGGTCGAGACGGACGCGCCCTTCCTGACCCCCGCCCCGTACCGCGGACGGCCCAACGCGCCGTATCTGATTCCGGTCACGCTGCGTGCCATGGCCGCCGTCAAGGGCGTCGACGAGGACACCCTGGCCTCGGCGATCGCCGACAACACGGCGTGCGCGTTCGACTACTGACACGGACGGCGCCGCGTCCGCGCGACGCCGTCCTGCCGGCCGCCCAGGCCGTACGGGAACCCGTCGGCCGGGCCGTGAAGGCCGGTACCGGCCCCCGCCGCGGCCGGGGCGGGCGGGGAGGAGACAGCCCGTAGGCTTGACGGGTGAGCACCACAGAGCCCGACGCCCTCCTGGGCCCCGCAGAAATCCGCGAACTGGCGGCGACGCTGGGCGTACGCCCCACGAAGCAGCGCGGTCAGAACTTCGTCATCGACGCCAACACGGTCCGCCGGATCGTGCGCACAGCGGAGGTCCGCCCGGACGACGTGGTGGTCGAGGTCGGCCCCGGTCTGGGCTCGCTGACCCTGGCCCTGCTGGAGGCGGCCGACCGGGTCGTCGCCGTCGAGATCGACGACGTGCTGGCGGCCGCCCTGCCGGCCACGGTCGCCGCCCGGATGCCGGAGCGCGCCGACCGGTTCGCCCTCGTGCACTCGGACGCGATGCTCGTACGGGAGCTGCCGGGCCCGCCGCCCACCGCGCTGGTCGCCAACCTTCCGTACAACGTCGCCGTGCCGGTGCTGCTCACCATGCTCGACCGCTTCCCGAGCATCGAGCGGACCCTTGTCATGGTGCAGGCCGAGGTCGCCGACCGGCTGGCCGCCAGGCCGGGCAACAAGGTCTACGGCGTGCCGTCGGTGAAGGCCGGCTGGTACACCGACGTCAAGCGCGCCGGTTCCATCGGCCGCAAGGTGTTCTGGCCCGCGCCGAACGTGGACTCGGGGCTGGTTTCCCTGGTGCGCCGGACCGAGCCCGTCGCCACCACGGCGAGCAAGGCCGAGGTCTTCGCGGTCGTCGACGCCGCCTTCGCCCAGCGCCGCAAGACGCTGCGGGCGGCGCTGTCCGGCTGGGCGGGCTCCGCTCCCGCAGCCGAGGCCGCGCTGGTCGCGGCCGGAATCTCGCCGCAGGCCCGCGGCGAGGCCCTGACCGTCGAGGAATTCGCCGCCATCGCCGAGAACAAGCCGGAGCCGTCCGTATGAGCGCGAGCGTCACCGTCCGGGTACCCGCCAAGGTCAACGTCCAGCTCGCCGTCGGCGCAGCGCGCCCCGACGGCTTCCACGACCTGGCCAACGTCTTCCTCGCCGTCGGCCTGTACGACGAGGTCACCGTCACCCCCGCCGACGGGCTGCGCGTGACCTGCTCCGGCCCGGACGCCGCCCAGGTGCCGCTGGACGCCACCAACCTCGCCGCCCGCGCGGCGGCCGCGCTGGCCGAGCGGTACGGCATCGCACCCGATGTCCACATCCACATCGCCAAGGACATCCCCGTCGCGGGCGGTATGGCGGGCGGCAGTGCGGACGGGGCCGGTGCCCTGCTGGCGTGCGACGCGCTCTGGTCCACCGGTGCCACCCGCGAGGAGCTTCTCGGCCTCTGCGCGGAGCTGGGCAGCGATGTGCCGTTCAGCCTCGTCGGCGGAGCGGCCCTCGGCGTCGGCCGCGGCGAGCAGCTGACCCCGGTCGAGACCGGCGGCACCTTCCACTGGGTCTTCGCGGTCGCCGACGGCGGCCTCTCCACCCCGGCCGTCTACCGCGAGTTCGACCGGCTCACGGCCGGCACCCGGGTGCCCGAGCCCGCCGCGTCCGCCGCGCTCATGGACGCGCTGCGGGCCGGTGACCCCGCCGCACTGGCCGCGGCCCTGAGCAACGACCTCCAGGCCCCCGCGCTGTCGCTGCGGCCCTCGCTGGCCGACACCCTGGCGGCGGGCACCGCGGCGGGCGCCCTGGCCGCGCTCGTCTCGGGCTCCGGGCCGACCACCGCGTTCCTGGCCGAGGACGAGGCGTCGGCCCGCAAGGTGGCCGACGCGCTGACCGCCTCGGACACCTGCCGCACCGCCCGGATCGCGGCGTCCCCCGCTCCGGGAGCGACGATTCTGCGGCCGTAGGGGCAGCGGCAGGAGGCGAGTCGGCGGCCGTAGGGGCAGCGGCAGGCGAGCTGATGCCGCTCTGTGGCTGCTTGAGCCTTGACACGCCGGTCGGAACCTGGCCGGGGGAACGGGGGCCAGTGCGGTCGGCGTCGCTCGGGCGGGCCCGAGCGACGGTGGAGCCGGTCCGGATCCGGTCGGCCGCTGTGACACCTGCGGGTCCCCCGGAGTCTGGCCCCGACACTGCCCCCGTGGTCCTTGCGCGGCCCGCGGCATCCGCCGTAGACCGGCATGGACACAGCAACCGCGGTGCGAACCGTCTGTCCAGGAGGTGGATGTGCACGCGCATGACCCGAAACCGCGGAGCGAGTCCGAGCGCCGCGACCGCGGCCGGTCGACCGCGCAGCGGCAGTCCGCGCCGGACCACCACTCGCTCGCCGCGCTGCAGCGCAGTTTCGGTAACGCGGCCGTCGTCCAACTGCTCGGGCGGCAGCTGGAGGCGGAGGAGGCACCGGTCCAGCGCTCGACGGCCCACCAGGTACTGCGGTCGCCGGGCCGTCCGCTGGCCGACGGCGTGCGGACGGAGATGGAGGCCCGCCTGGGCGCCGACTTCAGCAGTGTGCGGCTCCACGACGGCCCCGCCGCGGCCCGCTCGGCGGCCGAGATGAGCGCCCGCGCCTACACCTCCGGCGAGCACGTCGTGATCGGCCACGGCGGCGGCGACAAGCACACCCTGGCGCACGAGTTGACCCATGTCATCCAGCAGCGGTCGGGCCCGGTGTCCGGCACCGACCACGGGGACGGACTGTCGGTCAGCGACCCCGGCGACCGGTTCGAGCGCGCCGCCGAGGCGAACGCCGTCCGGGCGCTGAGCGGGCCCGTGCCCGAAGCCACCGTCCAGCGGGCCGCCGCCCACTCCCCGTCCGCAGTGCCGGAGCTGTCGGTGCAGCGGGCGTTCACCGGCACTCCGTACGTCAACTACGGCGGGGTGAACGGCAACGGCGTCGGTACCACCATGCACGCCGAACTGTGGCCGGGGCAGCTCGGGAAGGGCTCGGCACCCCAGGAGCAGCCGTCCTGGTGGCCCAAGGGCGGAGCGGCCGGCCCCTGGTTCCAGAACTTCATGGTGCAGGGACACCTGCTCAACCACAACGTCGGCGGCCCCGGCGTCATGAAGAACATGACGCCGATCACCGCGTCCGCGAACTCGGAGCACCACTCCAAGGTCGAGAAGAAGTTCAAGGACGAGGTGCTGAACAAGGGCCACGTGGTCGAGTACTACGTGGAGGCCGACTACAGCACCCACCCCGCCGCGAAGGACTTCAAGACCGGCGACGCCAACGTGGACGCCGACATCGACACCAACTACGCCGCCAAGCTGGCCGGCGAGATCCACGCCGAGTACACCGTCTACGACACCACGGGCAAGGAACTGGGCCACGACGCCTGGCTGATCGAGAACAACCGACTGAAGAACTGACCGCACCCGCTGGCGCCGCCGAAGGAGACGTACCTCCGTGATCGACCCCCGTGCCCGGCTGTCCGCGATGATCAGTGACCTGGAGCGAAACCCCCGCACGGAGCTCCTGGACGCCACCGTCGCGCCACCGACCCCGCCCGCCGACCTGGAGCTCGCCCTCCGTCTGGCCGACGGTCGTCTTCCGGCGGGCGTCGAGGCCTTCTACCGCCAGGTCGGCGCGGTCCGCCTGACCTGGCGGCACACCGTTCCCGAGCTCCTCAACCACAACCTCTCCGACCAGGGCCTGATCAACCTGCTGCCGTTGCGTCAGGTCCTCGGCGACTGGGAGGGCATCGTCCGGCACTCGGCGCAGGACCAGGAGTTCCGCGACGTCCGGCCCCTGGACCGGTTCGTCCCCGAGGCCTGCGCGGCACTCGTCCCGCCGAGCGATTCCGTCCACTACCACTACCTCGGCGAGGAGCTGTACGACACCGGGTACTCCTTCGACGCCTACCTGGAACGGCTGATCGCCTCCCGCGGCTTCTGGTACTGGCCGCAGACCCTCTGCCGGGGCCTGGAGGACAGTACGGAGGTCACCGCGTTCCGTCGCGTCATGCCGACCGTCTTCCCGGACTACGACGACAGCCTGTTCCGTCCCGCGCAGCGCTGAGCCGACCCCTCGGGGGCCCGCCACGCCGGTTCCGGGGACGGCGGAGATGCTGGACGGCCCCGGGCCCCGGGCGGTGGCGCACCGCCCGGGGCAGGTGGCCGCGCCGGACTCGACGCCCTGCCGGTCGAGCGCCGCGAGAGCTTGCCGGCCGGCCTGCGGCTCTCCTGCCGACCACGCAGCGACTCGGCGCCGGGACCAGCCGGTACCGGCACCGCTCCTTGCCGACAACGCCGCGTGGTCGCACCGACCGGCCCCCCGCCCGGCCTCAGCCGAGCCGCACGCTCAGCTTCGCCAGCTCGAACGCGGGCAGCATGCCCTTGTGCTCCTCCGCGTCCAGCCCGCCCAGATGCACCACGACCGGTCCCTCGGGGGTCGCGACGGCGAAGGCGCGGGCCGGGCGGGACTCCTCCATGATCTTGCTGTAGACGGTGTAGCCCACCTCGGTCACGGACAGCTTCCCGGCCTGGGTCCGCTTGTACGTGATCTTCGAGGCGTTCTCGTCGGCCTTGACGAAGCCCTCCAGCGCCTGGCGCGCCGTGCCTCCCTTGCCCTCGCCCTGCCACACCCGCAGGAACCCGATGTGTCCCGCCGGCTTCGCGTCGATCTCGCACACCATCGCGACCGGCCCCTGCCGGCCGAGCGCGGCGAGCTCGGAGTCCGGCTCCGGGGGAGTCACGGCCTTCGCCTTCCAGTTCTCCGCCAGGTCGAAGGCGACCGGCAGCTCGCACCCGGAACCGGCGCCCCCGACCGTGCCGCCCTTGGCCGCGGTCTTCGCACCCGCCCCGTGCGCGGCCGCCCCGCCACCCGGCTTGGTGTCCGCCTTCACACCGGACCCGGACCCGGACCCGGACGAGCAGGCGGTCAGCGCGAGGGCTGCCAGCAGGACGGGCGCCAGCGCGCGGACCGTACGTCGTTTCATGAAGTTCCCCACCCCGGTGGGACCCGGGAACCGGCCCGGATCTTGATCAATCCGGGCAAGGTACCGCACAGAGGTGTCCGGCCGGACACCCTTTCCCGGCCCCGTCCCGCACGGGTGAGCGGGCGCTCGTACGGAGGCCGGTGCCATGGCGACTACGCTGAAGGTTCAGTGTTCTCCTTCGAGCTGGAGCGTTCGTGGCCGTCAACCTCGTCAATGTCGAGCAGGTCAGCAAGGTGTACGGCACCCGTGCGCTGCTCGACGGTGTGTCCCTCGGTGTGTCCGAGGGGGACCGGATCGGTGTCGTCGGCCGTAACGGAGACGGCAAGACGACCCTCATCCGGATGCTCGCCAAGCTGGAGGAGGCGGACACCGGCCGGGTCACCCACAACGGCGGCCTGCGTCTCGGCGTCCTGACCCAGCACGATTCGCTCGACCCGAAGGCCACGATCCGCCACGAGGTCATCGGCGACCTGGCCGACCACGAGTGGGCGGGCAGCGCCAAGATCCGCGATGTGCTGACCGGGCTCTTCGGCGGTCTCGACCTGCCGGGCTTCGAGCAGGGCCTGGACACCGTCATCGCCCCGCTCTCCGGTGGCGAGCGCCGCCGGATCGCGCTCGCCAAGCTGCTCATCGCCGAGCAGGACCTGATCGTCCTCGACGAGCCGACCAACCACCTCGACGTCGAGGGCATCTCCTGGCTGGCCGGGCATCTGCGCGCCCGCCGCTCCGCACTGGTCTGCGTCACCCACGACCGGTGGTTCCTCGACCAGGTCTGCACCCGTATGTGGGACGTCCAGCGCGGCACGGTCCACGAGTACGAGGGCGGCTACAGCGACTACGTCTTCGCGCGGGCCGAGCGGGAGCGGATCGCCGCGACCGAGGAGTCCAAGCGGCAGAACCTGATGCGCAAGGAGCTGGCCTGGCTGCGGCGCGGCGCCCCCGCCCGTACGTCCAAGCCGCGCTACCGCATCGAGGCGGCCAACGAGCTGATCGCCGATGTGCCGCCGCCGCGCGACACCAGCGAGCTGATGAAGTTCGCCAACGCCCGGCTCGGCAAGACCGTCTTCGAGCTGGAGGACGTGACCGTCCAGGCCGGCCCCAAGACGCTGCTCACCCACCTCACCTGGCAGCTCGGCCCCGGCGACCGGATCGGCCTGGTCGGGGTCAACGGCGCGGGCAAGACCTCGCTGCTGCGGGCGCTGGCCGAGGCGGCCCGTACACAGGGCGACACACAGCCCGCGGCCGGGAAGATCGTCGTCGGCAAGACCGTGAAGCTGGCCTACCTCTCCCAGGAGGTCGCGGAGCTCAACCCGAACCTCCGGGTGCTGGAGGCCGTGCAGCAGGTGCGCGACCGGGTCGACCTCGGCAAGGGCCGGGAGATGACCGCGGGCCAGCTCTGCGAGCAGTTCGGCTTCTCGAAGGAGAAGCAGTGGACCCCGGTCGGCGACCTGTCGGGCGGTGAGCGACGCAGGCTGCAGATCCTGCGGCTGCTGATGGACGAGCCGAACGTCCTCTTCCTCGACGAGCCCACCAACGACCTCGACATCGAGACCCTGACCCAGCTGGAGGACCTCCTCGACGGCTGGCCCGGGTCGATGATCGTGATCTCCCACGACCGGTTCTTCGTCGAGCGGACCACGGACAAGGTGCTGGCGCTCCTCGGCGACAAGTCGCTGCGGATGCTGCCGCGCGGCATCGACGAGTACCTGGAGCGCAGGCAGCAGATGGCGGGGACCGCCACGTCCGCCGCACCCGCCCCGGCCTCCCGGGCCGCCGCCCCGGCGCCGGGCGTCTCGCCGCAGGAGGCACGCGCGGCCAAGAAGGAACTCCAGAAGGTCGAGCGGCAGCTCGACAAGATGTCGACCCGTGAGACGACGCTGCACGCCCAGATCGCCGACAACGCGACGGACTTCGAGAAGGTCGCGAAGCTCGACGCCGAACTGCGCGAACTGGTCGCGGAACGCGATGTGCTGGAGATGCGCTGGCTGGAACTGGCCGAGGAGGCCTGACCGCCGGCTGAGGCACCGGCCCGCCCGGCCGGTGCAACTGCTGTGACCGGTGTGGCCGATGAGGCCTGTGGGGCGGGTGGTAGAAAGAAGCCACGCCCGGTGCGGTCGTCGCCGGACGACCACGACCGCACCGCACCGCACCGCACCACAGGCACCGACGGAACAACAACGGGACAGGGGGACGGGCCGATGAGCCAGCCGCCCGGACAGCAGCCGCCGCATGGTGGGTTCGGAGATCCTTACGACCCGCCGCCCGGGACGTACCCACCACCGGCCGCCCCGCCGCAGCCCGCCGGCCCGTACGGCAACCAGCCCGGTCCGTACGGGAGCCCGCCCGGCTCGTACGCCAACCAGCCCGGTCCGTACGGGAGCCCGCCCGGCTCGTACGCCAACCAGCCCGGTCCGTACGGCAGTCAGCCGGGCTCGTACGCCAACCAGCCCGGTCCGTACGGGAGCCCGCCCGGCCCCTACAACCAGCCGGCGCAGGGTCACGGATACGGCTACCCGCCCCAGCAGCAGCCTCCGCAGCCGCAGGGCCATGGCTATCCGGCGCAGCCGCAGCAGCCGGGCTACGGCTACCCGACGCAGCCTCCGCAGCCCGGCGGGCCGGGCCGCGGTGGCCGGTTCCGCGGCCGGACCGGGATGCTCATCGGCGGCCTGCTCGCGGTGGCCGTCCTGGCGGGCGGCGGCATCTGGCTCGCCACCGGGGACGACGGGACCGGCGGGAAGCCCGCGGCCGACGGCGGCCACAGCTCCGCACCGCCCGCTCCCGCGCCGACCGTGGACCAGGGCGACGGCAAGGGCGACACCGACGACGACGGTACGGTCACCCCCCGCGAGGAGGCCGCCGAGATCAACGCGGCGCTCAAGCCGGGGGAGTCGAAGGCCCTCTGGATCCAGAAGAGCGGCGTCGACCTCCCGGAGGGCGGCGAGGACGTGTACGGCCCGTGGTTCGCCGGCGACACCGTCGTCACGGCCATGTACCACACGGTCACGGGCTATTCGGCCACCGACGGCACGCTCAAGTGGAGCCTGCGGCTGCCCACCGACGTGTGTGCCGCGCCCACCAGGCCCACCGCCGACGGCAAGATCGTCCTGGGGATCGACGACAGCGCGTCGGCGGACGCGTACTGCGACAACCTCCAGATGGTCGACCTCACCACGGGCAAGGCCGGCTGGCGCAAGCAGTACGCCCGCGAGGGCACCTGGGACGGGCTCTCCGACCTCGCGATGTCGATCAACGGTGGCACCGTGACCGTGGGGCGCACCAGCAGGACCGACGCCTTCCGGGTCAGTGACGGCAAGGTGCTGTTCGGCAGACTGCCCGGCAACTGCCAGCCGTTCGGCTTCGCCAGCGGTCCCGTGGCGATCGCCGCGGCGAGCTGCCAGACCGCAGCCGACGACCACAAGGAACACCAGGTGCAGCGGATCGACCCCGTCACCGGCAAGGTGCGGTGGACGTACAAGGTCAAGAAGGGCTGGCAGGTCGCGCAGATCTACTCCACCGACCCCATCGTGATCTCGCTCACGCAGCCGGAGAAGTGGGGGATCCTGGTGCTCAACGCCAACGGCACCTACCGCACCCAGCTTTCCGGGGGTCCCGGCGAGTACGCCGTCTCCTGCGACAAGGACCGGCGCGTCAAGGGGGCCAACCTCGACAGCTGTGTCGGGGTGGCCGCCGGAGCGAACACGTTCTACATGGCGACCAAGGCCGTCGACCTCAAGACCGGCGACGGCAACAAGATCGCCGCCTTCGACCTCTCCACCGGCAAGTCCACGTGGACGGTCAGTTCCCCCAAGGACCAGGCCCTCACCCCGCTGCGGACGGAGGGCGGCAAACTGCTGATGTACCTCGCAGCGGCGAAGAACAAGGGAGGCGGCATCGCCTCCCTCCCGGCCACCGGCGGTACATGGAGCATGGTGGTGCGGCACCCGGCGGCGGCCTCCCTCCTGGAGCGCAGCTTCTACGAGCGGAACGTCTCCTACGTGGGCGGCCGCACCTTCATCACGAATTCGCGGATCAGTGGCATGGACGACGAGGAGATCGAGACACGATCCATCGTGGCCTTCGGCAACTGACGGCCGATCAGGGCCCGCACAGGCATAACGGCGGTATCACGGGGCGGTTCTCCCTTGGGAACAGGGGCGGACCGAACCTCGGCGGGTGACGGGACGGGTGGTAGAAAGAAGCCCCGCTCGACTGTCGTAACACTGCGGGATCCATGCCCGATTCGCTCCATTTCGCCGTTATTTCAGGGGTCTTCGCCGATTCCCCGGGCTCCGGCGTGATCGCGGGGGAGTCCGGACCGGGCACCGGACCGCACGAAGGGGGACGCGCTGATGACCCAGCCGCCCAGCCAGCAACCGCCGCAGGGAGGCTTCGGCGCTCCGCAGGAGCCGTCGCAGGGGGTCCCGCAGCCGCCCCAGGGCCCGCCGCAGACGCCTCCGCCCGCGCAGCCGCCCCAGGCGCCGGCCACCCAGCCGGGATATGGCTACCCCCAGCAGCCCGGCCAGGCGCCGGGCCAGACACAGCAGTCGGGCCCCTACGGTCAGCCGCAGCAGCCCGGTCCGTACGCCCAGCAGCCCGGCCCCTACGGCCAGCAGCAGTCCGGCCCGTACGGCCAGCCGCAGCAGCCGGGTGCCTACGCCCAGCAGCCGCCCGGCCCGTACGGCCAGCAGCAGCAGCCCGGTTACGGCTATCCGCAGCAGCAGTACCCGGCCGCACCGGTCCCCGCGACGACCGGTGGTGGCGGTGGCCCGTTCAAGGGCAAGCCCGCGGCCATCATCGGTGCCGCCGTCGCCGCGCTCCTGGTCATCGGCGGCGGTGTCTACCTGCTGTCGGGGGGCGACGACGACAAGGAGCCGGTCGCCAAGGAGAGCGGCGCGGTCAAGACGCCGACCCCGTCGCCCACCGTCGACGAGGGCGACGGCAACGGCACCGGCCGCGAGGGCGACGACGACCTGAACGGCGGGCGCAAGCCGGGCGAGGCGAAGGTCCTCTGGCTCCAGAAGAACGACGTCGACCTGCCGCGCAACGGCGCGGACGTGTACGGCCCGTGGATCGTCGGCGACACCATAGTCAAGGGCATGTACCGGACGGTCTCCGGCTACTCGGTGGCCGACGGCAAGGAGAAGTGGAAGCTGAAGCTTCCCGCCGACATCTGCTCCGCCCCGTCGCAGACCACCGCGGACGGCAAGATCGTCATCGCGGTGAAGAACGGCACGACCGACAAGGCCGACTGTTCCGCCCTCCAGCTGATCGACCTCAACACCGGGAAGGCGGGGTGGAAGAAGGAGGTCAAGAAGAGCGGGCTCTTCGACATGATGTCGGATCTCTCCCTCGCCATCAGCGGCAACACCGTGACGGTCGGCCGCACCGGCGCCTCCAACGCGTACCGGGTCAGCGACGGCAAGGAGCTCTTCGGCAAGCGCGCCGGAACCTGCCAGCCGTTCGCCTTCGCCGGCGGCCCCAAGCTGATCGCCGCGACCAGCTGCCGGACCGACGACCCGTACAACCCGCAGCAGCAGATCGAGCAGATCGACCCGAACACCGGCACGCCGAAGTGGACCTACAAGCCGGCCCGGGGCTGGGAGGTCGACAACATCTACTCGGTGAGCCCGCTCATCGTTTCGCTGACCAAGGGCAGCGGCGACGACAAGAAGTGGAGCATCCTCGCGATCAAGGAGAACGGCTCGCTGCGCTCCCAGGTCGTCAGCGACAAGGGTGACAAGTTCCCGACGGGCTGCGGCAACGCCTTCGCCATCTTCGGCAAGCCCGTCGACGGCTGCGACGGTGTCACGGCCGACGCCAACACGCTCTACATGCGGACGCAGGACGACACCGGCGGCTCCGGCCGTACCAATCAGGTCGTCGCGTTCAACCTGAACACCGGCAAGACGAAGTGGAAGGCGAAGGCCCCGGCCGAGCAGACCATGAAGCCGCTGCGGATGGAGGGCGGAAGCCTCCTGCTCTACGTGGACGCGGGCTACGGCAAGGGCGGCGGCATCGCCACTCTGGGCCCGGCCGGCGGCACCCCGAAGATGCTGCTCAAGCACCCGGACTCCACGTCCGCGGTCGAGAGCGCGTTCTGGAGCGAGCGGATCCTGTACGCGGACGGCCGTTCGTTCATCGCGAGCGGGCGGGTCAGCGCGAGCAACGACGAGGAGGAGCTGGAGACGAAGACCATCATGGCCTTCGGCAAGTAACCGCTCCCCTCGGCACCCGTAGGAACACCACCGGTCGCGGGCGGCGGCAGAACCGCCCGCGACCGGCTCCGCCCCCACCGCCCGACTCCCCTTCCCCAGAGGTACGCAACGCCATGACGCAGCCGCCCCAGCCGCCGCCCAACGACCCGTCCCAGGGCGGGTTCGGCGCGCCGCAGGACCCCCCACCCGGTGGTTTCGGTGCCCCGCAGGACCCGCCGCCCGGTGGTTTCGGCGCCCCGACGCCGCCGCCCGCCGACCCGTTCGGCAAGCAGCCGGCCACCCCGCCGCCACCGGCACCGGGCGGCTACGGCACTCCGCCGCCCGCGGGTCAGCCGCAGCAGCAGCCCGGCTACGGCACCCCGCCGCCCGCGGGCCCGCCCCAGCAGCAGCCCGGCTACGGTTATCCGCAGGGCCAGCCGCAGCAGCCCGGCTACGGCTATCCACAGGGCCAGCCGACGCAGCCGTCCGGGTACGGATTCCCACCCGGCCAGGCTCCCCAGCAGGGGTACGGGTTCCCGCCCAGCCAGCCGACGCAGCAGCAGGTCTACGGCTACCCGACCGCCCCGATGCAGCAGCCCCAGCAGCCCGGCGGCGACGGACCCAAGAAGTTCTCCACCCAGTCCCAGATCATCGTCGCCGCGGTGGTCGTCGTCGCGCTGATCATCGGCGCCGGTGTCTGGTTCGCGTCGAGCGGCGGCGACGACGACGAAGGAAAGAAGAACGAGGCGTCCACCTCCGCCGGCACCACCGGCGAGAACAAGGGCGGCGGTTCGGACGGCGGCGGCGTCGGAGGCGGTGGCAAGGAGAAGGCCCCGGCCAACGTCAAGGCCCGCGTCGGCTTCCAGCTTCCGCAGCCCAAGGTCACCGAGGTCACCACGGTCGCCGGTTCCTGGCTGACCGACAAGGCGTACGTGAAGACGGGCGTCAACGAGATCGTCGGCTACGACCTGGTCAAGGGCACCAAGCTCTGGTCGATCCCGCTCGACGGCCAGCTGTGCGCCGCGTCCCGGCACATGAGCAAGGACTTCAAGACGGCCGTGGCCTTCGAGGAGGGCAAGCGCAGCGCGGCGAACAAGTACCCCACCTGCAACCAGGTGGGCGCGCTGGACCTGAACACCGGCAAGCTCCTGTGGAGCAAGTCGGTGACCGCGTCCACCGGCGGTGACCGCCCGGTCCGGTTCGACGAGATCACCGTCAGCGGCACCACGGTCGCCGCCGGCGGCACCGAGGGCGGTGCGGCCTTCGACCTGAGCACCGGCGCCGAGCGCTGGAAGCCGAAGGTCAGCACGGACGGCTGCTACGACAAGGGGTACGGCGGCGGCGACGCGCTCGCCGTGGTCCGCAAGTGCGGGACGTACGACGACCCGCAGCTCGTCATCCAGGCCCTGAACCCGACGACGGGCGCCCCGCTCTCCTCGTACAAGATGCCGCCCGGCGTCGACTACGCGAGCATCGTCTCCACCAAGCCGCTGGTCGTCGCCGCCGATGTCGGCGACACCGCGGGCGACGGCAGCGGTATCTCGGACTTCTTCTCGATCGACGCGTCCAGCGGCAAGCTGCTCACCAAGATCGCGGCGGACGGCGAGAAGTACGCGGCGAGCTGCCGTTCCACCAAGGTCGAGAGCTGCCAGCACCTCGCCGTCGGGAACAACCGCATCTACCTGCCCACCGAGGAACACGAGGGCACGGGCGACTACGGCAACACCAACGAGATCGTCTCGTTCGACCTGACCACCGGCAAGCCGACCAGTGACCGGGCCGACGCGGGTGAGCGCTACTCGATGTTCCCCGTCCGCATGGACGGCGGCAACATCATCGCGTACCGGGAGCCCCCCTACGACAAGGGCGGCCAGATCGTCTCCATCGACGGCGGCACCTTCAAGCAGACCGTGCTGATGGACAACCCGGGTGACGAAGCCGTCCGGGACGCGGAGACCAGCTTCTCCTCGGACTACGCCGAGTACCTCTACGGCAACGGCCGGCTGTACATCTCCGAGACGATGGTCAGCAAGCCGAGGGAGAGCTCGCTGGGCGACAAGGAGTACCTCGTCGTCTCGTTCACCACGAGCTGACCGTCGGGTACACGTGTGGGGGTGGAGCCGTGGCTCCACCCCCACACGCATGTCATCAATCGTTACGAATGAGGTCTCTTACGGTCAGCAGGCGGATGGCAACAGTCAGAATCTAGCCATGACGAGCCATCAACTCGCCCCGAAAGCCCTCGAAACGGGCTATCTCGATCCTTCTGTCGGCTAAGCCGCCCGCCGCATCGAACATGCGTGTAACTTGCCGGGTCTGGAAAGGGGCCGGGGGGCCTGCTGGTGCTAGGGGGGGTGCTCGATGGGCGTGCGGCTCATGGTGATCGATGACCACAGACTGCTGGCCGAGGCGCTTGCCTCGGCTCTGAAGCTGCGCGGGCACCGGGTGCTCGCCGCCGCCGCGCCCACCTCGGGGGCGGCGGAGCTGGTCGTCGGCAGGGCTCCGGAGATCTGCCTGTTCGGTACGGCGTTACCCGCCGAACCCGGCACCTTCGACCCGATTGTCAGGATCAGGCGTGAGCGCCCGCAGACCGCCGTGGTGGTGCTGGGTCCGGTGCCCAGCCCGCGCGGCATCGCGGCGGCCTTCGCGGCGGGCGCCGCGGGATACGTCCGTCACGACGAGCGCATCGAAGGCGTCGAGCGGGCGATGGTCAAGGCGCGTGCGGGCGAGGCGGCGATCGCCCCACAGCTCCTCCAGGGCGCCTTCGCCGAGCTGCTCAACCCGGCGGCGCAGCCGGACGACGAGGGCCGGCGGCTGCTGGGGATGCTCACCCCGCGCGAGGTCGAGGTCCTGATCCGGGTCGCCGAGGGCGAGGACACCCGGCTGATCGCGGCCGGTATGCGGATCGCGCCGAGCACCGCCCGTACCCATGTGCAGCGCGTGCTGATGAAGCTGGGAGTGGGCTCCCGGCTGGAGGCGGCGGCGCTCGCCGCCCGTACCGGCCTGCTGGACCGGGCGGCCCTGGGGGCATCGCAGGGCCCGGACTCCGGCCGCTGACGGGTCCGGCCCTCGGTCATGTAAGGGGCTGGCTGGTGCGTCAGTTGACGGCCGTGTCCGTAGCGCCGGACGCGAGCGGCTGAGGCGGGGCCCGCGCGCGCCCGCTGGTCCGGTGCGGCGTCAGCGCCGGGCTCACGCGTTTCCCTCGGGCTCACTGTTTCCCTCGGGCGGGCCGGCTCCTTCGGGCGTGGCGGCTCCTTCGGGCGGGTCGGCTCCCGCGGCGCCCTCGCGAGGTGTGCGGCGGGCGCGTGTGCGGTGAGTGCTCGTGCGGCGAGCGCCTGCGCGGCGGGCGCTTCCGGGCCGGCTCCTGCCGTGCGGGCTCGCGTCATCGACGCGCCTCCGGTCGTCGTCGTACGGCACATCAAGGCCCCTTCCCTCCTCCCTCCTTCTCTCTCCTCCTTCCACCCTCCCGGCCGCCACCGGGGTCCGCTCGTTGACGAGCTTGTTGGCTTGTGGTTAATTGTGTTTGGTTCTGTTTGGGAGGAGTCTGGTGAAGAAGACGGTTACGATGCTCGCCGACGGCCGGGAGCTGATCTACTACGACGGCCGTGACGACGTCGTCCGCGACGCAGTCGACCCGCGTCCTCTCGACCCGGTCTCCACCTCCTCCGAGGTCCGCCACGACCCGCTGCTCGGCGACAGCGTCGCCATCGCCTCGCACCGCCAGGGCCGCATCTACCACCCGCCGGCCGACGAGTGCCCGCTCTGTCCCTCGCGCGAGGGACGGCAGAGCGAGATCCCGGAGCCGGACTACGACGTCGCCGTCTTCGAGAACCGCTTCCCCTCGCTCGCCGGGGACTCCGGCCGCTGCGAGGTCGTCTGCTTCACCTCCGACCACGACGCGTCCTTCGCCGACCTCACCGAGGAGCAGGCCGCGCTCGTCCTGGAGGCGTGGACCGACCGCACCGCGGAGCTCGCCGAGCTCCCGCAGGTCACGCAGGTGTTCTGCTTCGAGAACCGGGGCGCCGAGATCGGCGTCACGCTCGGCCACCCGCACGGCCAGATCTACGGCTATCCCTTCGTCACCCCGCGCACCCGGCTGATGCTCCGCTCCGCCGCCGCCCACCGCGCGGAGACCGGCGGCAACCTCTTCGACGACGTGGTGGCGCGCGAGGAGGCGGACGGTTCGCGGATCGTGCTCGCCGCCGAGCACTGGGTGGCCTTCGTGCCGTACGCGGCGCACTGGCCGTACGAGGTCCACCTCTACCCGCGCCACCGCGTCCCCGACCTGCGGGAGCTCGACGAGGCGGCGCGCACGGAATTCCCACAGGTCTATCTGGAACTCTTGAGGCGATTCGACCGGATCTTCGGCCCCGGCGAGCCGCCGACCCCGTACATCTCCGCCTGGCACCAGGCGCCGTTCGGAGTCGAGGGACGGGATGACTTCGGGCTCCATCTGGAGCTTTTCACCATCCGACGGACCTCCGGCAAGCTGAAGTTCCTCGCGGGTTCCGAATCCGGCATGAACGTGTTCATCAACGACGTGCCGCCGGAGACCGCGGCCCAGCGACTGCGAGAGGTAGCGAGCGAGTGAGCAAGTCCCCGAAGAAGTACCTGGTGACCGGCGGTGCGGGATACGTGGGCAGCGTGGTCGCCCAGCACCTGCTGGAGGCGGGTCACACCGTCACCGTCCTCGACGACCTCTCCACCGGCTTCCGCGAGGGTGTCCCGGCCGGCGCCGAGTTCATCGAGGGCCGGATCCAGGACGCCGCGAAGTGGCTCGACCCCTCCTACGACGGGGTGCTGCACTTCGCCGCGTACTCGCAGGTCGGCGAGTCCGTCGCCGACCCGGAGAAGTACTGGGTCAACAACGTGGGCGGCTCCACCGCCCTGCTCGCCGCGATGCGCGACGCCGGGGTGCGCACCCTGGTCTTCTCCTCCACCGCCGCCACCTACGGCGAACCGGTCTCCAGCCCCATCACCGAGACCGACCCCACCGCCCCCACCAGCCCCTACGGCGCCACCAAGCTCGCCGTCGACCACATGATCTCCGGTGAGGCGGCCGCGCACGGCCTCGCCGCCGTCTCGCTGCGCTACTTCAACGTGGCGGGGGCGTACGGCAGTTGCGGCGAGCGGCACAGCCCCGAGTCCCACCTCATCCCGCTGGTCCTCCAGGTCGCGCTCGGGCAGCGCGAGTCGATCTCCGTGTACGGCGACGACTACCCCACCCCCGACGGCACCTGCGTCCGCGACTACATCCACGTCGCCGACCTCGCCGAGGCCCATCTGCTGGCCCTCGACGCCGCCACCGGGGGCGAGCACCTGATCTGCAACCTCGGCAACGGCAACGGCTTCTCGGTCCGCGAGGTCATCGAGACGGTCCGCGAGGTCACCGGCCACCCCGTCCCCGAGACCGCGGCCCCCCGCCGCGGCGGCGACCCGGCCGTCCTCGTCGCCTCCGCCGCCACTGCCAGGGAGCGGCTCGGCTGGCGGCCGACCCGCGCCGACCTGGCCGGAATCGTCTCCGACGCCTGGACGTTCGCCCGCCGAGAGGAGCCCACCGCACCATGACCGACAACGCTGAGCCGACCACCTCCTTCACCGATCTCACCGCCTCGTTCACCGAGCTGTACGGGAACGCGCCCGAGGGGGTCTGGGCCGCCCCCGGCCGGGTCAACCTGATCGGCGAGTACACGGACTTCAACGACGGCTTCGTGATGCCGCTCGCGCTGCCGCACACCGCACGGGCCGCCGCGGCCCGCCGTACCGACGGCGAGCTGCGGCTGCACTCCACCGATGTGCCGGGCGGTGTCGTCCAGCTCCGCGTCGACGAGCTGGCCCCGAACGAGGGCCACGGCTGGGCCGCCTACCCGGCCGGGGTCGTCTGGGCGCTGCGGGAGGCCGGCCACGAGATCACCGGTGCCGACATCCAGCTGTCCTCCACCGTCCCCACCGGCGCCGGGCTCTCCTCGTCCGCCGCGCTCGAAGTGGTGACCGGACTGGCCCTGAACGACCTCTTCGGGCTCGGCCTCACCCCGGCCGAGCTGGCGGTCCTCGCCCAGCGCGCCGAGAACGCGTTCGTCGGCGTCCCCTGCGGTGTCATGGACCAGATGGCGTCGGCCTGCTGCACCGAGGGCCACGCCCTGCACCTGGACACCCGCGATCTCACCCAGCGCCAGGTCCCCTTCGACCTGGCCGCCCAGGGACTGCGGCTCCTGGTCGTCGACACCCGGGTCAAGCACGCGCTGGGCGACGGCGCGTACGCGGAGCGGCGGGCCGGCTGCGAGGAGGGCGCCCGGCTCCTCGGCATCCGGACCCTGCGCGAGCTTCCGTACGCGGAACTGGGCACCGCGCTCGACACCCTGGCCGCGGCCGGTGCGGACGAGTCCGTCGTGCGCTACGTACGCCATGTGGTCGGCGACAACCAGCGTGTCGAGCAGGTCATCGCGCTGCTGGACGCGGGCGAGGTGCGCGCGGCCGGACCGGTCCTCACGGCGGGCCATGTCTCGCTCCGTGACGATCTGCGGGTCTCCTGCGTGGAGTTGGACCTGGTCGTCGAGACGGCGAACGAGGCCGGCGCCCTCGGCGCGCGGATGACCGGCGGCGGTTTCGGCGGCTCGGCGATCGTGCTCGTGGAGGAGTCGCGGGCGGACATGGTCACCAAGTCCGTGCGTGAGGCCTTCGCCGCCGCGGGCTACGCGGCCCCGGGCGTCTTCCCCGCGGTGCCGTCCGCAGGGGCACGCCGGCTCGGCTGAGCCGTCGGGACCGTCCGGGCCGTCTGAGCCGTCCGGGCCGTCGGGGCCGTCGGGACCGTCGGGGCCGTCCGGGCCGTCCGCCGGATGTTCGTCACAGCTCCTTGGTGAGCGTGAACTCGGTGACGCCGGGCGGGTAGTTCTCGACCCGCCCGCTCACCTCGTAACCCCGCCTCCGGTAGAAGTCCGGGGCCTGGAAGTCCCAGGTCTCCACCCGGGAGCGGGCGCAGGACCGGTCCGTGCGGGCCACCCGTTCCGCCTCGGCGAGCAGCCGCGAGCCGAGGCCGGAACCCCGGTGCTGTGCGTCGACCCAGAGCAGATCCACATGCAGCCAGTACGCCCAGGTGCGTCCGGTCAGCCCCGCGGCGACCCGCCCCTCGGCGGTCAGCGCCCATACCTCCAGCGGGACTTCGAGCGCGGCGGGTGTATCGCGCAGTGCGCGGATCCGAGGTGAGCGTGCGGTGTTGTCGTCACGCAGCCACCTGTACAGCAGCTGACGTCGCTCTTTGTCCACTTCTGCCTCAAGACGGAACATGCGTCACAGCCTAGGACCGGACGAGCCGTCAGTTCTGCGAATCGGCTTCCGCTTCGGGCCGCCGCCCGTACCCTGATGCACAGTACCGGCGGGGGCCGGTGCTGATTCAGGGGTACGAGACAGCCGGGTGCGACGCCCGGGGCGGAGGGGCAGTCGGAACACGGCGGCGGCCGTGGACTGCGGTTCAACTCCTCGTCCCGGGCGTCGCACCCGCGCCGGTCCGGCCCCGCAGGGGGGTGCGCTTCTCGGGCGCTCCAGAACACACAGCGTGGGGGTGCCTGTGGCCCGTATCCGGGTTCTCGTCGTCGACGACCACCGCATTTTCGCCGAGTCACTCGCCGCGGCGCTGGCCGCCGAGCCGGACGTCGACGTCTCCGCGGCCGGCAGCGGTCCGGCCGCCCTGCGGTGTCTGGAGCGCGCGGCGGCCGAGGGGCGCGGTTACGACGTGATACTGGTCGATGCCGAACTGGGCATCGTACGGCCGTCCGGCCCCCCGGCCCTGGGCCCGGTGCCCGCCCCCAGGGCCGGGGGGAACGGCCCGGCCGACGGCATCTCCCTGGTGTCCGGCATCCGTGCGCTGCGGCCTTCGGTGCGCACGGTGGTCCTCGCCGAGAAGGACGACCCGCGCCGGGCCGCGCTCGCGCTCCAGGCGGGCGCCTGCGGCTGGGTCGCCAAGGACAGCTCGCTGCAACGGCTGCTCGCGGTGATCCGGGGCGTACTGCGCGAGGAGACGCATCTGCCGCCCGCGCTGCTCACCGGCGTACTGCGGGAGCTGATGGCGGACCGCAAGCACCGCTCCGACAGCGAACAGCTCGTCGAGTCCCTGACCCCGCGCGAGCGCGAGGTGCTGCGCTGCATGGTGGCGGGACTCGGCCGCAAGGCGGTGGCGGAGCGGCTCTTCCTCTCCCCGCACACGGTGCGTACGCATATGCAGAACGTGCTGGGGAAGCTGGGCGTGCACTCGACGCTGGCGGCTGTCGCGCTGGCGAGACGGGCGGGCGTCGGCCCGGTGGACCTGGAGTCACCCGCCCCGGTCCCGGAAGCGGTGGCGGGACGGTCGTCAGCCGGGGATGTTGTCGAACGGGGCGGTCAGTCGGCGTAGCAGCCCGGCCAGTTCGCCACGCTGCTGGCGGGAGAGTTCGCCCAGGATCGCGCGCTCCTGGGCGAGCAGCCCGGCCAGTGACTGATCGGCCTTGTCACGGCCCTCGGCGGTCAGCCGGACCAGCACGCCGCGGCGGTCGCTGGGGTCGGGGAGCCGCTCGACGAGATTCTTCTTGGTCAGCCGGTCGATGCGGTTGGTCATCGTGCCCGAGGTGACCAGGGTCTGGGTGAGCAGCTGGCCGGGGGAGAGCTGGTACGGGGCGCCGGCGCGGCGCAGCGACGTGAGGACGTCGAACTCCCACGGCTCCAGGTGGTGCTCGGCGAAGGCGATTCTGCGGGCCCGGTCGAGGTGGCGGGCCAGGCGGGAGACGCGGCTGAGGACCTCGAGTGGTTCCACGTCGAGGTCAGGGCGCTCGCGGCGCCACGCAGCGACCAGTCGGTCGACCTCGTCCTCCATGTGGATCAGTGTAGAGGGTCTGTCGACATGAAGTCTCTTGAATTCGAGTCTCTTGACATCAAGATATGTCCGGGCGGATCCTGGTCCGCATGACCACACCCGTCTGGGACCCGCACCAGTACCTGCGCCACGCGGACCACCGCACCCGCCCCTTCCTCGACCTGCTGGCCCGCGTCCCCGGACCGCCGGACGCCGCACCCCGCGTCGCCGACCTCGGCTGCGGCGCGGGCAACGTCACGGCCCTGCTCGCCGCCCGCTGGCCGGCGGCCCGTATCACCGGCTACGACAACTCCCCGCAGATGCTGGAGCGGGCCCGCGCCCACGCCACCCCCCTGCTGGACTTCGCCGAGGCCGACGCCGCGACCTGGGCCCCCTCGGAGCCGTACGACCTGATCATCTCCAACGCCCTGCTCCAATGGGTCCCCGGCCACGCCGACCGCCTTCCCGAGTGGCTGGACGCGCTCACCCCCGGCGGCACCCTCGCCCTCCAGGTCCCGGGCAACTTCGGCCGGCCCTCGCACGCCCTGATGCGCGAACTGGCCGAGTCCTCGCGCTGGCGTGCCCGCCTGGGCGGCCGGCTGCGGCACACGGACGCGGTCCTGAGCCCCGCCGGCTACCTGGACCGCCTCGCCGGCCCCGGCCGCACCGCCGACGTCTGGGAGACCACCTACCTCCACCTCCTGCACGGCGAGGACGCCGTCCTGGACTGGGTGAAGGGCACCGGACTGCGCCCGGTCCTCACCGCCCTCGCCGACGACGAGGAGGCCCGTGACGCCTTCCTCGCCGAATACCGCGACCTGCTCCGCGCCGCGTATCCCCCGGGCCCGCACGGCACGGTCTTCCCGTTCCGCCGGATCTTCGCCGTCGCCCACCTGGAGAAGTGGTGATCGCCGCCGTCGACCACGTCCAGCTGGCCGCACCCGAGGGCTCCGAGGACGTACTGCGCGCGTACTACGCCGGCATCCTCGGCATGACGGAGATCCCCAAGCCGCCGGTCCTGGCCGCCCGGGGCGGCTGCTGGTTCGCGGCCGGCCCGGTCCAGCTCCACCTGGGCGTCGAGTCCGGCTTCCGCCCGGCCCGCAAGGCCCATCCCGGTCTGCGCGTCATCGGCATCGAGGCGTACGCGGCGCGGCTGGCGGAGCGCGGCGCCGAGGTGATCTGGGACGGAAACCTGCCGGGCCACCGCCGCTTCCACAGCCACGACCCGGTGGGCAACCGGCTGGAGTTCCTGGAACCGGACGGGGCCCCGGCACCGGAGAACCGGTGACGGAGCCCCGTCGCGTGACCATGCCGAGTCGTTCAGTTCTTGCGGTGCCCGATCAGCCGGGGCTTCGACTCCAGGTTCTCCAGGCCGTGCCACGCCAGATTCACCAGATGGGCGGCGACCTCCGCCTTCTTGGGCTTGCGCGCGTTCACCCACCACTGACCCGTCAGCGCCACCATCCCGACCAGCGCCTGCGCGTACAGCGGGGCCAGCTTCGGATCGAAGCCCCGGGCCTTGAACTCCAGCCCCAGGATGTCCTCCACCTGCGTGGCGATATCGCTGATCAGCGAGGCGAACGTGCCGGTCGACTGGGCCACCGGCGAGTCACGGACCAGGATCCGGAAACCGTCCGTGTACGTCTCGATGTAGTCCAGCAGCGCGAACGCCGCCTGCTCCAGCAGCTCACGCGGATGACCGGCGGTCAGCGCACTCGTCACCATGTCCAGGAGCTGGCGCATCTCCCGGTCCACCACCACGGCGTACAGCCCCTCCTTGCCGCCGAAGTGCTCGTAGACCACCGGCTTGGAGACCCCGGCACGCGCCGCGATCTCCTCCACCGAGGTGCCTTCGAAACCCTTGTCGGCGAAGAGGGTGCGACCGATGTCGAGCAGCTGCTCGCGGCGTTCCTTCCCGGTCATCCGCACCCGGCGGGCGCGCCGGGCCGAAGGTGCACGGGTGTTCTCGCTGCTTGCGCTCGATTCGGTCGCCACGTCGTCAATCATGCCGCTTCGGCTCGCGCGGGGTGGCGCCGGGACTCGATACGGGCGGCGTCGGGCCAGCGCACGTCGGTCGCCCAGCCCAGCTTCTCGAACCAGCGGATCAGCCGTGCGCTCGAATCGATCTGACCCCGCATCACACCGTGGCGCGCACTCGTCGGGTCCGCGTGGTGCAGATTGTGCCAGGACTCGCCGCAGGACAGGATCGCCAGCCACCACACGTTGCCGGACCTGTCACGGGACTTGAAGGGACGCTTGCCGACCGCGTGGCAGATCGAGTTGATCGACCACGTCACATGGTGCAGCAGCGCCACCCGAACGAGTGATCCCCAGAAGAACGCGGTCGCCGCACCCCACCACGACATCGTGACCAGGCCCCCCACCAACGGCGGAATGGCCAGCGAGACGACCGTGAAGGTGAGGAAGTGACGGGAGATGCCGCGGATCACCGGGTCCCTGACGAGGTCGGGGGCGTACTTCTGCTGAGGCGTCCGCTCCTCGTCGAACATCCAGGCGATGTGCGCCCACCAGAGGCCCTTCATCAGGGCCGGCAGCGTCTCGCCGAATCGCCACGGCGAATGCGGGTCGCCCTCGGCGTCCGAGAAGCGGTGGTGCTTGCGGTGGTCGGCCACCCAGCGGACCACCGGACCCTCCACCGCCAGTGAACCGGCCACGGCCAGGGCGATCCGGAGCGGACGCTTCGCCTTGAACGAGCCATGCGTGAAGTACCGGTGGAAGCCGATCGTGATGCCGTGGCAGCCGATGAAGTACATCGCCACCATCAGACCCAGGTCGAGCCAGCTCACACCGCGGCCCCAGGCCAGCGGCACCGCCGCGACCAGAGCCACGAACGGCACGACGATGAACAGCAGGAGCGCGATCTGTTCGATCGACCGCTTGTTGTCCCCGCCGAGCGTGGCGGAGAGAAGGACCTGATCGCCGGCCGGCTGAGCGGCCTCGATCACTTCGGGGCTGGTCTTCATTGGGGAGTCCCCTGGGGGGTGAGAATTCGGCGGAAAGGCAGGGCCCCCTCCGAACGGGAGACCCTCGGGCTACGCACCCGTAACCTACGGTGTCGTAAGTATGGCAGCGGGGAGGCCCGCCACACGAGAGGGCGAGGAGACGGCACGTACGAGTGCTATATGGGGTAGGGACAGCACGCGGCCCCGCACGTGTCCGTGGCGCACAGGCGGGCACCTCTCGGGGCGCGAACAGCACCGACAGCACGGACACCTATCCTGGAGAGGTCGGACAGCGCGGTCCGCACCCTGCCACCCGGGGGGTTGCGTCAGCACCGCTGCCAGCCCGCAGTCCCCGGATCCCGTGCTCAACCACTGCAAGGAGCCGCACACTGTGAGCAGTGCCGACCAGACCCCTGCCGCCAGCCCCGAGCTGCGCGCCGACATCCGCCGCCTCGGCGACCTGCTGGGCGAGACCCTCGTACGCCAGGAGGGCCAGGACCTCCTCGACCTCGTCGAGCGCGTCCGCGCCCTGACCCGCACCGACGGCGAGGCCGCGGCCGAGCTCCTCGGCGACACGGACCTGGAGACCGCCGCGCAGCTCGTGCGGGCCTTCTCCACCTACTTCCACCTCGCCAACGTCACCGAGCAGGTGCACCGCGCCCACGAGATGCGCGACCGGCGCGCCGCCGAGGGCGGGCTCCTCGCCCGGACCGCGGACCGGCTCAAGGACGCGGACCCCGAGCACCTGCGCGAGACCGTCAAGAACCTCAACGTACGGCCAGTCTTCACCGCGCACCCCACCGAGGCCGCGCGGCGCTCCGTGCTGAACAAGCTCCGCCGCATCGCCGCACTCCTGGAGACCCCGGTCATCGAGGCCGACCGGCGCCGCCAGGACATCCGGCTCGCCGAGAACATCGACCTCATCTGGCAGACCGACGAGCTGCGCGTGGTCCGCCCGGAACCCGCCGACGAGGCCCGCAACGCCATCTACTACCTCGACGAGCTCCACGCCGACGCCGTGGGCGACGTCCTGGAGGACCTGGCCGCCGAGCTGGAGCGCGTCGGCGTCGAACTGCCCGCCGGCACCCGCCCGCTGACCTTCGGCACCTGGATCGGCGGCGACCGCGACGGCAACCCCAACGTGACGCCCGCCGTCACCTGGGACGTGCTGATCCTCCAGCACGAGCACGGCATCACCGACGCCCTCGAACTCGTCGACCAGCTGCGCGGACTGCTCTCCAACTCCATCCGCTACACCGGAGCCACCGACGAGCTCCTCGCCTCCCTCCAGGCCGACCTGGAGGCGCTTCCCGAGATCAGCCCCCGCTACAAGCGGCTGAACGCCGAGGAGCCCTACCGGCTCAAGGCCACCTGTATCCGGCAGAAGCTCGTCAACACCCGCGAGCGCCTCGCCTCCGGCACCCCGCACCGCCCCGGCTGCGACTACCTCGGCACCGCCGGCCTCATCGCCGACCTGGCGCTCATCCAGACCTCGCTGCGCGAGCACAAGGGCGGCATCGTCGCCGACGGCCGGATGGACCGCACCATCCGCACGCTGAACGCCTTCGGCCTCCAGCTCGCCACCATGGACGTGCGCGAACACGCCGACGCCCACCACCACGCGCTGGGCCAGCTCTTCGACCGCCTCGGCGAGGAGTCCTGGCGTTACGCCGACATGCCGCGCGACTACCGGCAGAAGCTCCTCGCCAAGGAGCTCCGCTCCCGCCGCCCGCTCGCCCCGACCCCGGCCCCGCTGGACGCCGCGGGCGAGAAGACGCTCGGTGTCTTCCACACCATCAGCCAGGCCTTCGAGCGTTTCGGCCCCGAAGTCATCGAGTCCTACATCATCTCGATGTGCCAGGGCGCCGACGACGTCTTCGCCGCCGCCGTCCTCGCCCGCGAGGCCGGACTCCTCGACCTGCACGCCGGCTGGGCCAAGATCGGCATCGTCCCGCTCCTGGAGACCACCGACGAGCTCAAGGCCGCCGACGTCATCCTCGACGAGATGCTCGCCGACCCGTCCTACCGCCGTCTCGTCTCGCTCCGCGGCGACGTCCAGGAGGTCATGCTCGGGTACTCCGACTCCTCCAAGTTCGGCGGCATCACCACCTCCCAGTGGGAGATCCACCGCGCCCAGCGCCGCCTGCGCGACGTCGCTCACCGCTACGGCGTGCGCCTGCGCCTCTTCCACGGCCGGGGCGGCACCGTCGGCCGCGGCGGCGGCCCCTCGCACGACGCGATCCTCGCGCAGCCGTGGGGCACGCTGGAGGGCGAGATCAAGGTGACCGAGCAGGGCGAGGTCATCTCCGACAAGTACCTCATCCCCGCCCTCGCCCGCGAGAACCTGGAACTGACCGTCGCGGCCACCCTCCAGGCCTCCGCGCTGCACACCGCACCCCGCCAGTCCGACGAGGCCCTGGCCCGCTGGGACGCGGCCATGGACACCGTCTCGGACGCCGCGCACGCCGCGTACCGCAAGCTGGTCGAGGACCCGGACCTGCCGACGTACTTCCTCGCCTCCACCCCGGTGGACCAGCTCGCCGACCTGCACCTGGGCTCGCGGCCCTCCCGCCGCCCCGGCTCGGGCGTCTCGCTCGACGGACTGCGCGCCATCCCGTGGGTCTTCGGCTGGACCCAGTCACGGCAGATCGTGCCCGGCTGGTACGGCGTCGGCTCCGGCCTCAAGGCCCTGCGCGAAGCCGGTCTCGACACCGTCCTCGAAGAGATGCACGAGCACTGGCACTTCTTCCGGAACTTCCTCTCCAACGTCGAGATGACACTCGCCAAGACCGACCTGCGCATCGCCCGGCACTACGTCGACACGCTCGTCCCCGACGAGCTCAAGCACGTCTTCGCCGACATCGAGGCCGAGCACGCGCTGACCGTCCAGGAAGTTCTCAGGATCACCGGCAACACCGAACTCCTCGGTACCAGCCCGGTGCTCCAGCAGACCTTCGCCATCCGTGACGCCTACCTGGACCCGATCTCCTACCTCCAGGTGTCCCTGCTGGCCCGCCAGCGCCAGGCGGCCGAACGCGGCGAGGAGCCCGATCCGCTGCTCGCCCGCGCCCTGCTGCTCACCGTCAACGGTGTCGCGGCCGGACTGCGCAACACCGGCTGACCGCGCCGGCCGACCGGCCCGGCCGATCGCATCGCACCGGTCGCGTCGCACCGGGTGATCGGCCCGGCCGGCCGACGCGGTCGCGGGCGGGGTCCTCTCACAGGGCGAAGAACGTCGCCACGAGCAGGACCCCGCCCGCGATCCCGGTGCCCCAGCCGGTCCGGGACAGCCGCAGACCGCCGCCGATCACCAGCCCGGCCAGGACCAGCGCCCCGCCCAGCGGCATCCACGCATGCAGAAAGCCCGGCGTCCCGGTGCGTACGACCTCGACGGTGCCGGGCTTCACGACCACGGGGAACCGGTCCCCCTTCTTCGCCGCGACGGACTTCTCGACCGATACCCGGGAGCGCGCGTCCCCGCTGTCGGACGGCGTGTAGGGACCCGTGCACACCTCGGTGCCGCAGCCCGTGATCGTCATGGTGCCGTGCTCGCGGCCCTTCGCCAGCACGATGTGGTGCGCCGAGTCCCACGAGGACAGCACACCCGCGACAAGCAGCAGCAGGACGACGCAGCCGAGCGCCGCGCTGCGGCCGTACTGCAGGGCACGGTGGGAGGAGCTGCGCTTCATGGGGGCCGATCCTTGGCCAGCGCCCTGCGGCGGGTCAAGTTGTGGCTGAAAACAGCCCGCTTGCCGGCAGGTATGTCGGGATTGATGAACGCCGGGAGTCAGGAGCCGGCCGGTGATCGCCGGGGCTCGGGAGCCGGCCGGTGCGTGCGGGGACTCAGGAGTTGTACGCACCCTGTGCGCGCTCCAGCCCCTCCGCGAGCAGGCACTCCACCGAGTCCGCCGCCCGGTCCACCAGGAAGGCGAGCTCCTTGCGCTCCGTGGAGGAGAAGTCCTTCAGCACGAAGTCCGCCACCTGCATCCGCCCCGGCGGACGCCCGATCCCGAACCGGATCCGGTGGTAGCCGGGCCCCATCGACTTGGTCATCGACTTCAGCCCGTTGTGCCCGTTGTCGCCGCCGCCCAGCTTCAGCCGCAGCGTCCCGTAGTCGATGTCCAGCTCGTCGTGGACGGCCACGATGTGATCGAGCGGCACCTTGTAGAAGTCGCGCAGCGCGGAGACCGGGCCGCCCGACAGGTTCATGTACGACATCGGCTTGGCCACCACCACCCGGCGGCTCAGCGGCCCGGGGGGACCGATCCGGCCCTCCAGCACCTGGGCCTGGGCCTTGGGGGCCCGCTTGAACTTCCCGCCGATTCGCTCCGCGAGCAGGTCGGCGACCATGAAGCCCACATTGTGGCGGTTGGCCGCGTACTCGGGACCGGGATTGCCCAGGCCCACGATCAGCCAGGGGTCGGTGGCGTCGGACATCGCGCGGGGCTCCTCGGGTACGGGCGGGCGGCAGACGGGGAACAGGGAAACGGGGCGGCGGATCCCCCGGAGGGAGACCGCCGCCCCGTCGGTCAGGCAGGTGGGGCGAGGCTCGGAGAGGCTCAGGCCTCGGCGGGGGCCTCCTCGGCGGGGGCCTCCTCGACCTGAGCGGCGACGACCTGGAGCACGACGGCGTCCTCGTCACCGGCCAGCACGGAGCCCGAGGGCAGCGGGATGTCCTTGGCGAGGATGGAGGTACCGGCGTCCAGGCCCGCGATGGAGACCGTGACGGACTCGGGGATGTGCGTGGCCTCGGCCTCGACGAGCAGCGTGTTCTGGACGTACTCCAGCAGGTTGCCGCCCGGGGCCAGCTCGCCCTCGACGTGCACCGCGACCTCGACCTCGACCTTTTCGCCGCGCTTCACGGTCAGCAGGTCGACGTGCTCGATGTTGCCCTTGAGGGCGTTGCGCTGCACGGCCTTCGGGATGACCAGGGCGTCCTTGCCGTCGATCTCGAGACCGATCAGGACGTTGGCGGTGCGGAGCGCGAGCTGCAGCTCGTGGGCCGGCAGCGTGATGTGGACGGCCTCGGCGCCGTGGCCGTAGACGACCGCGGGAACCAGGTTGGCGCGACGGGAACGGCGGGCGGCGCCCTTGCCGAACTCGGTCCGGACGTCTGCGGCGAGCTTGATCTCGGCCATGACTGCACTCCTCGTAAGGTGACAAAAACTGCGGATGGTCACCCGGCCCACGACAGGCCTGCTACGAAGAGCGCGTCGATAACGGACCGCCGTACCTATGAGTACGGCCTCCCTCGCCGAGCAACTCGCTGAGTCTACCCGGCGGGGAGGCCGCACCCAAAGTGGATCTTCCGGACCCCGCGGTCCTACTGCTCCTCGAAGAGGCTCGTGACCGAACCGTCCTCGAACACCTCACGGACCGCGCGGGCGATGGTCGGCGCGATCGAGAGGACCGTGATCTTGTCGAGCTCCAGCTCACCCGGGGTCGGCAGGGTGTCCGTGAACACGAACTCGCTCACCTTCGAGTTCTTCAGCCGGTCGGCGGCCGGACCCGAGAGCACCCCGTGCGTGGCGGTCACTATGACGTCCTCGGCGCCGTGCGCGAACAGGGCGTCGGCGGCGGCGCAGATCGTGCCACCGGTGTCGATCATGTCGTCGACCAGGACACAGACCCGGCCCTCGACGTTGCCCACGACCTCGTGGACGCTGACCTGGTTCGGGACGTCCTTGTCGCGGCGCTTGTGCACGATCGCCAGCGGGGCGTCCAGGCGGTCGCACCAGCGGTCGGCGACGCGGACGCGGCCGGCGTCGGGGGAGACGATCGTCAGCTTCGTACGGTCGACCTTCGCGCCGACGTAGTCGGCCAGGATCGGCAGCGCGAAGAGGTGGTCGACCGGGCCGTCGAAGAAGCCCTGGATCTGGTCGGTGTGCAGGTCGACGGTGAGGATGCGGTCCGCACCGGCCGTCTTCATCAGGTCCGCGATCAGACGAGCCGAGATCGGCTCACGGCCGCGGTGCTTCTTGTCCTGGCGGGCGTAGCCGTAGAACGGCACGATCACCGTGATGGAACGGGCCGACGCGCGCTTCAGCGCGTCCAGCATGATCAGCTGCTCCATGATCCACTTGTTGATCGGAGCCGTGTGGCTCTGGATCAGGAAGCAGTCGGCGCCGCGTGCGGACTCCTGGAAGCGGACGTAGATCTCACCGTTGGCGAAATCGAAGGCCTTCGTCGGCACGAGGCCCACACCCAGCTGGTGCGCGACCTCCTCGGCCAGCTCGGGGTGGGCGCGGCCGGAGAAGAGCATCAGTTTCTTCTCGCCGGTCGTCTTGATCCCGGTCACAGCACAGTCTCCTCAGACACGTATCTGGCGCTGCACGCAGATGTCCCGATGTGCAACGAGCCAGCCGAAATGGGGTGAGCATCTATCACGGTACGCCGTGCGCGACGTACCTGTTTCCGGTCAGCTTTGGCTGCCCGAGTCCTCCACCGCTGCCTGAGCCGCCTGCGCGGCAGCGCTGCCGGGACGCTTGCGGGCCACCCAACCCTCGATATTCCTTTGCTGGCCACGGGCCACGGCCAGCGAACCGGCCGGCACATCCTTCGTGATGACGGAGCCCGCAGCGGTGTAGACGCCGTCCCCGACCGTGACAGGCGCCACAAACATATTGTCCGAACCGGTACGGCAGTGTGAGCCGATCGTCGTGTGGTGCTTGTTCACGCCGTCGTAGTTCACGAAGACGCTCGCCGCGCCGATGTTGGTGTGGTCGCCGATCGTCGCGTCGCCGACGTACGACAGGTGGGGGACCTTCGTCCCCTCCCCGATGGTGGCGTTCTTCATCTCCACGTACGTACCGGCCTTGGCCTTCGCGCCCAGCTTCGTGCCCGGCCGCAGATAGGCGAACGGGCCGACCAGCGCGCCAGGGCCGACCTCGGCCCCTTCGGCGACCGTGTTGTCCACGCGGGCGCCCGCGTGGACGACGGTGTCCGTCAGCCGGGCGTTCGGGCCGACCTCGGCGTCCTCCGCGAGATGCGTGGCGCCCAGCAGCTGCGTACCCGGGTGCACGATCGCGTCCCGCTCGTAGGTGACCGTGACGTCGATCAGCGTCGACGCCGGATCCATCACGGTCACACCCGCCGTCATCGCCCGCTCCAGCAGCCGCTGGTTCAGCAGCCGGCGGGCCTCGGCGAGCTGCACCCGGTTGTTGATGCCGAGGATCTCCCGGTGGTCACCGGCGACGGAGGCGCCGACCCGGTGCCCGGCCTCGCGCAGGATCGACAGGACGTCGGTCAGATACTCCTCGCCCTGGCTGTTGTCCGTACGCACCTTGCCCAGGGCGTCCGTGAGCAGCTGCCCGTCGAACGCGAAGACCCCGGAGTTGATCTCCCGGATCGCCCGCTGCGCGTCGGTGGCGTCCTTGTGCTCGACGATCTCGGTGACCGCGCCGGTCGCCGCGTCGCGCACGATCCGGCCGTAGCCGGTGGAGTCGGGGACCTCGGCGGTGAGCACGGTGACGGCGTTGGCGTCGGAGGTGTGGGTGGCGGCGAGCGCGGCGAGCGTCTCGCCGGACAGCAGCGGGGTGTCGCCGCAGACGACGATCACGGTGCCGGCGACGGTCCCGCCCAGCTCGTCGAGCCCGACGCGGACCGCGTTGCCGGTGCCCTTCTGCTCGGGCTGGTGGGCGGTGCGCACCTGGGTGCCCGTGGCGCCGAGGTGGGCGGTGACCTGCTCACCGGCGTGGCCGACGACCACGACGAGGTGCTGCGGGTCCAGCTCGCGGGAGGCGGCGACGACATGTCCGACGAGCGAGCGCCCGGCGATCTCGTGCAGGACCTTGGGGGTCTTCGACTTCATACGGGTGCCCTCACCCGCTGCGAGGACGACGACGGCTGCCGGGCGTACGGAGCTCACGGATAGGCCCTTCGGCTTCGGGTGATGGACATCCGCAGGATACCGGGGGGCGTCGGACCGGACATGGCTGCGGGCCCCGACCGGTGAGGTCGGGGCCCGCAGTACTCGGCTCCCCCACCAGGACTCGAACCCGGACAAATAGCACCAAAAGCTACTGTGCTGCCAATTACACCATGGGGGAACAAGGCCGACAGAACCGGACATTGCGTCCGGTTGCCGGATTGGCACGCAACACTATGCCGTACCACCAGCCCTCGGCGCGACGGTACAGGCACGACGTGCTGTACAGGTCCCCCGGAATTGAGATGCGCCCGCCCGTACGCTGGATGCCATGACCGCAACGGGGGAAGACCGGGAGGCGGCGGGACCGACCACCCGCGGCTACTGGTGGTGGGAACGGCGACGGAGCGTCGCACTGGACGGGGGACTGGCGCTGGTTTCGGCGCTGGAATGCGCGCTGGAAGGGGTGGCGTTCGCGGGGGACACCGGGCTGCCGGTCCCGCTGGGGGTGATGTTCGGGCTGTTCGCGGGGGCCGTGCTGCTGGTGCGCCGGAAGTGGCCGATCGCGGTGGTGCTCGTGTCGATCGCCACGACACCGGCCGAGATGGGCTTCCTGATGGGCCTGGTCGGCCTGTACACGCTGGCCGCGTCCGACATACCGCGGCGGATCACCGCCGTGCTGATGAGCATGCAGCTGGTGGGGATGTTCATCGTCACCTATGTGCGGCTGCGGCAGGGTGTCGACGCCGACGCGGACTTCGGTCCCGGCGACTGGTACGTCCCGATGCTGTCCCTCTTCATGGCGGTGGGCCTGACCGCGCCGCCCGTGCTGTTCGGCCTCTACACAGGGGCCCGGCGCCGGCTGATGGAGAGCCTGCGGGAGCGGGCCGATTCGCTGGAGCGGGAGCTGTCGCTGCTCGCGGACCGGGCCGAGGAGCGGGCGGAGTGGGCGCGCACGGAGGAGCGGAACCGGATCGCCCGGGAGATGCACGACGTGGTCGCCCACCGGGTGAGCCTGATGGTGGTCCACGCGGCGGCCCTCCAGGCGGTGGCGCCCAAGGACCCGGCGAAGGCGGTGCGCAACGCGGCACTGGTCGGTGACATGGGGCGGCAGGCACTGACGGAGCTGCGCGAGATGCTCGGTGTGCTGCGTACCGGCGAGCCGATGGTGGCGCGGGTGACGCAGGTGCCGCTGGCCTCCGTGGGGCGCGCGGTGCCGGCGGCGACGGAGGACGGGCCCCGGCTGGACGAGGTGGAGACGCTCGTGGGGGAGTCGCGTGCGGCGGGGATGACGGTGGAGCTGTCGGTCGAGGGGGAGGCGCGTGTGTACGCGCCGGAGGTCGAGCAGACGGCGTACCGGGTGGTGCAGGAGGCCCTGACGAACGTGCACAAGCACGCGGCGGGCGCGAAGACCTGGGTGCGGCTCGCCCACCGGGGCGCCGAGGTCGCCATGCAGGTGGAGAACGGTCCTTCGGACGCGGCCACGGCCGACGCCGGGCTGCCCAGCGGGGGCAACGGGCTGGTCGGCATGCGGGAGCGGGTGCTGGGGCTGGGGGGCGTCTTCGTGTCCGGTCCGACGGACGCGGGCGGTTTCCGGGTGTCGGCGGTCCTGCCGCACGGCGGGGCGGCGTGACGGTGCCGCGCCCTCAGCCCGAGACCAGGCGCTCCGGCTGGATGCCGGTGACGAGTGTGGCGAGGGCGCTGTCGATGTCGGGGCCGAGGTACCAGTCGCCGGTGTGGTCGATGCTGTAGACCCGTCCGGCGATGTCGATGGCGAGGACCGCCTGCCCGTCCCCCTCCTCGCCCAGCGGCGCGACCTCGGTCTCCAGCGCGCGGCCGAGGTCGCCCAGGGTGCGGGCCAGATGGAGTCCGCTCAGCGGGTCGATCCGTACGGACGGCGGTGCGATCTGCCGTCCGGGCGCGGTGGCGGTGATGCGCAGCCCGCCGAATTCGGCCCAGGCCTCCACCGCTGCCGGGAAGACGGCGTGCTGGTGTCCGGCGGGGGAGGCGTGGGAGCGCAGGGCGTCGGCCCACTCCTCGGCCTGCCTGATCCCCCAGCGGCCGGGCTGCCAGCCGGCGGCGCGCAGGGCGGCGTCGACCGCGACGGGGAAGCGGGTGGAGCTGTGGGCCGGGCCCGCTTGTGCGGGCAGATCGGTTCGGTCGCGCATGGGGGCGTGGTCAGTCCTTCTCGGCGGCGGCCGCCGCACCGGTCGTGGTGAGGTCGACGGGACGCACACCGAAGTGGGCGAGCATGACGGAGCAGGAGCGGCACGGCGCCGCGTAGCTGCCGTGCAGGGGGTCGCCGTCCTCACGGATGCGGCGTGCGGTGATCCGGGCGTGCTTGAGCGCGCGCCGCGCCTCGCCGTTGGTGAGCGGCTTGCGCTGGGCCCGCTTCGAGCGACCGGTCTCGGCGGCGGTGAGATGACGGGAGATCAGTATGGCCTCGGGGCAGCGGCCGGTGAAGCGTTCGCGCTGTCCGCTGGGGAGGGCGTCGAGGAAGTCCTGGACGAGGTGGTGGAGTACGGGCGGCTGGTCGCCCTTGCCCGCGGTGCAGGTGAGCGTTTCGCCGCGCACGGACAACGCCGCGGCCACCGCGGGCAGGATGCCGTCGCGGCGGTGGGTCAGCCGGGGTGTCCGGCCGCTCTCGTCGCTGCTCCAGCTGAGTCGTGGGTCCCCGGTGGTGACGGTCTGTGCAGAGTGTGCGGTGTGCATGGTGCTGTGTCCCTCCCGTGCCCGCAGCGGCTGCTGCCGAATGTGCACGCCCCCCGTGTATGCGGGTGACAGCCTGCCAAATGTGTCGGGTCCTGTGAAAGCTGGGTCGGTGAAACGTGTTTGCGTGTCGCGTCTCAGTGGCCTGTTCGTCGCTCGTCCGTCACGCCGGTGTGACGGTTGGTGACGGATGTGGCCCGGGGGCGGAGGGGCGGGGTCAGTCGCGGGCTCACCGCATAGGCTGTGCCTGGACCGCCCCCGTGGGCAGGTCGGTCCTCATCAGCCAGACGCAGCAGGGGGCAACCGCCATGACGACAGGTCGGCTCGGGCAGCAGGCCCCGCCACCGAACGCGGCCTACGCCGGGCAGCTCGTGCACTTCCCGGATCCGGTCCGGGCGTCCCGCCACCCCAGAGGTGTGCGCATGGACGCGAACGGCTGTCCGGACTTCGCGCCGTACGCGCGCGCCGCCGCGGAGATCGCCGAGCCGCCGCAGGGTTTCGGTGTGGACGAACTGCGGCTCACGGACTACGTGTCGGCGAACGCGGCGCTGGCGGCGAGCGGGCACGACCTGTGGGGCACGATTCCCGCGGTCGCCACTCCGCACGGCTGGACCTGGCACCACGTGCCCGGCGGCCGGCGGATGGAGCTGGTTCCCGTCGAGGTGAAGGCGCTGCTGCGGCACCACGGGGGTCTGGCGACGACCGCGGTGGACCAGAACAAGCGCGGTACCCGCCCCCTCCAGGAGACCCGGCCCGCGCACTTCCGGCTGCCGAAGGGCACCGTGGCGGTGAGCGAGCAGCAGATCCAGGGCGTCGAGGAGGACCTCGGCTACCGGCTGCCCGGCGCGTACCGCTCGTTCCTCAAGGCGGCGGGCGGCTCGGCCCCGGTCGGCGCGGCGCTGGACGCGGAGCTCGGCCTCCTGGTCGACCAGCCGTTCTTCACGGTCCGCGAGCAGGCCGGTGTGAACGACCTGGTGTACGTGAACAAGTGCCTGCGGGACCATCTGACCAAGGACTATCTCGGGGTCGGTTTCGTCCAGGGCGGCATTCTCGCGGTGAAGGTCCGGGGCGACGCCATCGGTTCGGTCTGGTTCTGCGCCTACGACGACGCGCGTGACCAGGACGGCTGGAGCGTGCAGGAGCGGGTGGAGCGGCTGCTGCTGCCGTGCGGCGCCGATTTCGACGCCTTCCTCCAGCGTCTCGCGGGCAATCCGCCGGAGCTGGAAACGGTGGCGAACCTGATGGTGGACGGCGGCTTCGCGCGCGCTGTCCCGGTGGAGGGGTGAGCGCGATGGTGACCTTTGCGCAGGCGCAGGAGCGCGCGGACGAGTGGGTCAACGGCGACGTTCCGGCGTACCAGCACCGGGAGGTGCGGGTACGTGAGTTCGAGCTGGGTTTCGTGGTGTGGGCCGAGGACCGCGCCGAGGGCCCGGTGTCGGACGGTGGCCGTCAGCGGCTGGTGATAGCCCGGGACAGCGGCGAGGCGACGTTGTGGCCGGGGCTGCCGGTGGGCGAGGTGATCCGGCGGTACGAGGAGGAGTACGGCGCTTCGGGCGGTGCGCTGCCGACGCCGGAGCCCGCGCGGCGTATCGATCTGAACCAGACCTCCTTCCTGCTGAGCCCGCCGGAGTGGCTTCAGGAGGCGGCGGACAAGCTGGGGATCCCGGACCATCGTGCGGAAGCGGCGGGCCGGACCCCGCCGCCCGCGCCCGTGGCCCCGTCCCCGCCCGGTCCGGGCGGGCCGGTTCCGTACGAGCCGACCGCGTCCGACGGTGTGCCGCCGTCCGCGCCGCAGCCGCCCGTCGGGGCCACTCCGTGGGCGGGCACCGACACGAACGCGGGATCCGACGATGGCGAGGTGGCGTTGCCCGCCACCGTGTTCGCGCCGCCGCTCTCGGGTACGGACGACGAGTACGCGCCGCCGCGCGTGGTGGCGGCCGACGCGCCGACCGCGCTGATGTCGGGCGGCAGCCAGCTGCCTCCGACGGCGATCACCCCGGGTCTTCCCCCGCAGAGCGGCCCGGGTGCTCCCGCGCACGGTGGGCCCGGCGTTCCGCCGTCGGCCCCGGTGCCGGGCGCTCCGGTGCCGAACCACGGCCCCGGGCCGGGCCCTCGTGCCGATGACATCTCGGACGAGGCGACCAGCAAGGCGCCCGTCGCGCCGCGCGGTGCGCGTGGGGGCGCGGTGACCCCGCCGCCCCCCGGTGCTCCGGGGACTCCGGGTGCCCGGCCGGGTGGTGCGCCGCAGCCGCCGCCTTCGGGACCGGGTGCGCCGGGCGCTCCGGCGGGCGGGTACGTGCCCACGCAGATGGTGTCGCAGCTCGGCCCGCCCGGGGCTCCGGGTGCGCCGCAGCCGCCTGCTCCCCCGGCGCCGCCCGGGTCCACGCCGCCGCCCGGTGGGGGCGATGTGCACCATGCGGCGACCATGTTCGCCGACCCGGGTCAGATGGGGCTGCCGGCACCGCAGCCGCCCGGGGCCCCCGGTGCGCCGAGGCCGCCGGGTCCTCCCGTGCCGCCCGGCTCCACCCCGCCGCCCGGGTCCACGCCGCCGCCCGGTGGGGGCGATGTGCACCATGCGGCGACCATGTTCGCCGCGCCGGGCCAGGTCGGGCCGTCGGCGCCGAGGCCGCCGGGTCCGCCCGGTCCGCCGGGTCCGCCCGGTGCGCCGCTGGGCGCGGGCGCGTCGTTGGGCGGGGCCCCCGGTCCCGTACCGCCGCCGGGTCACACGCCGCCGCCGGCGTACGGCTACCCGCAGGCGCCCGCCGGTCAGCCGACCGTCGGCCCCGGCTACCAGGCCGTGCTGCGCTATCGCGCGCCGGACGGCAGCGAGCAGCAGCTGATCCGCCGCTCGGCGCCGGGTACTCCGCATCCCGAGTGGCAGATGCTGCACGAGCTGCGGGCGATGAACGTGCCGCCGCAGCAGGTCATCGAGCTGCACACGGAGCTGGAGTCGTGCGAACTGCCGGGCGGCTACTGCGCCCGGATGATCCGGGAGACCTGGCCGCAGGTGCGGATCACCAGCGTCGCCCCGTACGGCACCGACCACGCGAGCCGGCAGCAGGGCATGCAGCATCTGCTCACGCATCAGGGGGAGCTGCACCAGGTCGCGGACGGCCCGGCGCGTCCGGCGCCGGTGCGGGCTCCGCTGCCGCAGGTGCCGCCGGCGATGCAGGTGCCGCCGGAGGCCATCGCGGAGGAGATGCTGCAGACGTTCGGCCCGCAGGGGGTGCTGCGCTTCGATCAGCGCGCGGTGTCCCGGCAGGGTGTGCCGGAGACCGTGGCGCTGACGCTGGTGTGGGCGGGGCTGCCCGCCGACTTCGGGCCGTTCTTCTGGGCGCAGCCGGGGCAGCCGGTGGTCCCGACGCTGGCGGAGCTGGCGGCGCAGCGTCAGGTGCAGGCGGCTTCCGACGCGGGGTCGTATCTGGTGATGGGCTCCGACTTCGGCCGGGCCATCTGTGTGCAGTACGGGACGGCGAACATCGTGGCCGTGCCGGTGGAGGCGGGTCCTGGCGGGCAGCCGGCGGCGCCGCAGTTCGTGAACACGGGGCTGCCGGAGTTCACGCGGTGCATGGCGTTGCTGGGCCGGATGTGGCGGCTGCGGTTCGGGCTCAATCCTGAGCAGGCGGGTCGTTGGACGGTCGATTTCCAGGTGCAGCTGGCGGCGCTCGACCCGGCGGCGCTGGCGTCGCCGGAGAGCTGGTGGTCGGTGCTGCTGGAGCAGATGTGGGACGGGCTGATCTGACGGCCCGGCCGTCGCGGTGGTGCCGGGTGTGGCGCCCCTTCCCCCCGGGGGAGGGGCGCCACATTTCTGCTGCGGGCTGTGATGCCCGTCGCTTCCGTCCGGAAAGCATCGAATCGATTCCGACTTCTTGACCAATTGCCGCATCCTTGACGTATTGCACGATGAACGATGGTCGGCAGTCGGAAAGAGGCGTCAAGGATGAGTTCTGCACCGGTGTCCGCGCACGGCTTCGTCGGCGTACGGGGCCGTGGATACCGCCCGGAGCAGGTGGACCGGACGGTGGCCGCGCTGTCGGCGGAGCGGGACGGTGCGCTGGAGCAGGTGGCGCGGCTGACCGCGCTGGCCGAGCGGCTGGTGGCCGAGTCGGCCCGGCTGGACGAGGCCGTTGCCGCGCTGGCGCCGCAGGACTACGCGTCGCTGGGGGAGCGGGCACAGCAGATTCTGGCGCTTGCCGAGGGCGAGGCTGAGACGGTCAGGGGCGCTGCTCTGGAGGAGTCGCAGACCCTGCGGGACGAGGTGGACGCGGCGGCGCGGACCTTGCGCGAGTCGGCGAGGGCCGATGCGGAGGCGATGCGGTCGGCGGCGACGGACCATGCCGAGCAGGTGGTGGCCGCCGCCGAGGGCGCGGCCGGTGAGGCGCTGGCCGAGGCGCGGCTGGAGGCGGCGCGGACGCGCGAGGAGGCGGAGGCCGCGATGGAGGCGACCCGGAGCCGTACCGCGAGTGTGCTGGCCCATCAGGAGCAGGAGCACGGCGAGCGCTGGAAGGCCGGCGGGCAGGAGCTGGCGGACGCCGAGGCGGCGCGGTCGGCGGAGCAGGCGGCGTCGACGGAGCGGGCGGAGGCGGTGCTGGCCGGGGCGCGGCGTGCGCTGGCCGAGGCCGAGGAGGCCGCGCGGCACCGCCAGGAGGACGCGGAGGCGCGGGGCGCGGAGCTGATCGCGGAGGCCCGGGTGCGTGAGGAGCGGGTGGTGCGGGAGACGGAGCGGATCCTGCGCGAGCACGAGGAGGGGCGCGAGGACGTGCAGGCGCACATGGCGCATGTGCGTCACTCGCTGGCGGCGCTGACGGGGCGGGTGGCTCCGGCGGAGGACTGAGCGGAGTTGGTTCCGGGCGGGGCTCCGGCGGAGGGCCGGGCGGCGTTCTGAGCGTGGCCGTGCGCGGGGGACCGAGCGGGGCCGGTCGCGCGCCGGGGTCTCGGGGGAGAGTCGAGGAGCATCGCGCGGGTGGCTCCGGGGGCGGGGCACTCGCGCTACGGCTCAGGGGCGTGGCCAGGGGCGCTTGGAGAGCTGCTCGATGCTGCTGTTGAAGCGCTTGAGGTAGCCGGCGAAGGCGGCGATGTCGTCGTCCGGCCAGTCGCGCATGACCTGGTCCAGGGATTCGACGACGCGTTCGCGTTCCGCGTCGAGGAGCCGCTCGCCCTTGTCGGTGATGCGGAACTTGCGGGCCATGCCGCCATCGGGGTCGGCGATGCGGTCGGCCAGTCCGGCGCGGGTCACGGCGGCGGTCTGGCGGTTGAGCGTGGAGGCGTCGAGGCCGAAGGCGTCGCTCAGTTCGCCGTTGGACATGGGGCCCTGCACCCGCAGCCGGCTCAGCAGGGTGTAGGCGCTCCGGTCCAGGAGTGCGTTCTTGTGGCGTCCGCCCCGGTGGTCGGCGAGGCTGTGGCGGCCGAGCAGCATCTGCTCGTACTCGACTTCTTCCGTGGGCCTCGGCATATCTGGGGCCTCCTGCTTCTGCGCCGGGTCGGTCGCCGCGTCGGTTCTGGTGCGGTGGCTCATACTCTCACGAGGTGTGCACTAGGCACATGGTGTGTATGACACATTAGGCATGTACGATGCACGTCGCTGTCCCGGTAGCCGGGACCACGACCCCCAAGGAGTCCCTCCTCATGGATGCCCCCCAGCCGACAGCCCGATCAGGAGGCGTGGTCGCCACGCTCGCCTTCGCCGGCACCGTGGCTGCGGTCATGCAGACCCTGGTCACCCCGCTCATCGCCGAGCTGCCGAAGATCCTCGACACGTCCGCGTCCAACTCCGCCTGGGTGATCACCGCCACTCTGCTGGTGTCGGCGGTGTGCGTACCGGTCTCCGGACGGCTGGGCGACCTGCTGGGCAAGCGCCGGATGCTGCTCGTCTGCGCGGTGCCGCTCTTCGTCGGCTCGGTGGTCTGCGCGATCTCGTCCACCGTCGTTCCCATGATCGTCGGACGTGGTCTCCAGGGCATGGGCATGGGCATGGTGCCCCTCGGCATCGCCCTGCTCCGTGACGTGGTGCCGAGGGAGAAGCTGAGCTCCTCCATCGCGCTGGTCAGCGCCTCTCTCGGTATCGGTGGCGCGCTCGGCCTGCCGATCGCGTCCGCCGTCGCCCAGTACGCGAACTGGCGGGTGCTGTTCTGGGGTTCGGCCGTGCTGGCCCTCGCGATCTTCGCGCTGATCTGGTTCCTGATCCCGGACGTCCCGGCCGCCGCCAAGGGGCAGCGTTTCGACATGCCCGGCGCCCTCGGCCTGGCCGTCGGCCTGGTCTGCCTGCTCCTCGCCGTCTCGAAGGGCGCCGAATGGGGCTGGACCTCCGCGACGACGATCGGCCTGTTCGTCGCCTCCGTCGTGGTGCTCATCGCCTGGGGCTTCTGGGAGCTGCGGACCAAGGACCCGCTGGTCGACCTGCGCACCACGGCCCGCCCGCGCGTGCTCATCACCAACGTGGCGTCGCTCTTCGTCGGCTTCGGCATGTACGCCGGAATGCTGATCGCCCCGCAGCTGCTGCAGTTCCCCGAGGCCACCGGCTACGGCCTGGGCCAGTCGATGCTCCAGGCGGGTCTGTGGATGGCCCCCGGTGGCGTCATGATGATGATCGTCTCCCCGTTCGGCGGGAAGCTCACCGATGCCCGCGGTCCGAAGTTCACCCTGATCAGCGGGGTGCTGGTCATCGCGGCGGCCTACGGCCTGGGCATTGCGCTGATGGGCTCCGCCTGGGGTCTGATGCTGTTCCTCATGGTCAGCAGCAGCGGTGTCGGTCTCGCGTACGGTGCGATGCCCGCCCTGATCATGAGCTCGGTCCCGGCGTCCGAGACGGCCGCCGCCAACGGGTTCAACACCCTGATGCGTGCCCTCGGCACGTCGATCGGTGCGGCCGTGATCGGCGCGGTCCTCGGACAGATGACCACGGAGACGGCCGGTTTCACCTTCACCTCCGAGGCCGGGTTCCGTACCGGCCTGATGTTCGGCTGCGGTGTCGCTCTGATCGCCGTGCTGATCTCGGCGTTCATCCCGGCCGTCCGCGCGTCGGCCGCCGCCGGTGAGCAGACCGACGAGGCCGCCTCGCCGGAGGTCGCCGCGGCCAAGGGCTGACCCGCTCCCGGTCCCGTAACGGCGAACTGCCCGGCTCCGTCCCCGACATGGGGTCCCGGAGCCGGGCAGTTCGGCGTCATGGCGGCCCGGGACGGTCCCCCGGAGTCCCGCTTCCGCGGTGGTCGGCGCGCTACTTGAGATCGAGGATCTGCTCCAGCGGGTCGATCGCGAAGTAGACGAGGAAGAGTGCCGCGGTGCCCCAGAGCAGCCAGTGGACCTCACGGGCCTTGCCCAGGCACGCCTTGATGACGACGTAGGTGACGAAGCCCGCGCCGATGCCGTTGGTGATGGAGTACGTGAACGGCATGACGGTGATGGTGAGGAACGCCGGGATGGCGAGGTCGTAGCGGTCCCAGTCGATGTGCTTGACCTGGGTCATCATCAGGAACCCGACCGCGACGAGCGCGGGCGAGGCGGCCTGCATGGGCACGATGGTCAGCAGGGGGGCGCAGAAGAGCGCCAGGGCGAACATGCCGCCCGTGATGAGGTTGGCGAACCCGGTGCGGGCACCCTCACCGACACCGGCGGCGGACTCGACATAGGTGGTGGCCGACGACGAGGAGGCGGCGCCACCGGCGACCGCGGCCGCGCCGTCGATGAGCAGGACCCGGCCGAGGCCCGGCACCTGTCCCCGCTCGTCGAGGAGTCCGGCCTCGGCGGTGACGCCGACGACGGTGCCCATCGTGTCGAAGAAGTCCGACAGGATGAGGGTGAAGATCAGCAGGATGACCGTCAGGACGCTGATCTGGCCGAACGAGCCGAACAGGTCGAACTTGCCGAGCAGCCCGAAGTCGGGGGCGGCGACGGGCTTGTCGGGCATGGACGGGACGGTCAGGCCCCAGACCTTCACGTCGGCGACCGAGTTCACGATGATGGAGATGACGGTCATCGCGACGATGCTGATGAGGATGGCGCCCTTGACCTTGCGGGCGAGGAGGACGATCGTCGTGATCACACCGAGGCAGAAGATCAGCATGGGCCACCCGGTGAGGGTGCCGGTGCCGAGCTGTACGGGAACGGTGGTGTTCGCCGCGTCCGGGATGCGGGTGACGAACCCGGCGTCGACGAAACCGATGAACGCGATGAACAGGCCGATGCCGACACTGATGGCTTGTTTGAGGGCCTGCGGGATGGCGTGCATGATCGCTTCGCGCAGACCCGACGCCACGAGTATGCAGATCAGGACGCCTTCGAGGACGATGAGGCCCATCGCCTCGTCCCAGGCCATCAGGGGCGCGACCTGGTAGGCGACAACGGCGTTGATGCCCAGGCCCGCCGCCAGGGCGAGCGGGAGGTTGCCGCCGACGCCCATGATCAGGGTCATCACCGCGGCCACGAGGGCGGTCGCCGTCACCAGCTGAACGGTGTCCAGCTGGTCGCCGAACTTGTCCTTCGCGCCGCCGAGGATGATCGGGTTGAGCACGAGGATGTACGCCATGGTGAAGAACGTGGCGAAGCCACCACGGATCTCCCGGCCGTAGGTCGATCCGCGTTCGGTGATGCGGAAGAACCGGTCGACGGCGCCGTCACCCGATCTGGTCGGTGGTGTCTCGGCCGGGCTGGTCTTGCTGGGGTGCATGGAAATGTCTCCTGGGCATGCAACGGACAAGGGGGAAAAGGCGGAGCCGCTGCTGCCCGGCACGAGTGGCAGGCAGTTGTGCGAACACGCGTGCGGCGCCTTGCGAGCGGATCATACGTGCCATGGCCGCGCGCTCAAGGGCCTTGCCCCATACCGTTGTTGATGACTCAAAAGCACCTGTCGCTTCCTACGGAATCGTCGGTGATCTATGGAGTCAAACCGTGATTCAGGCGACACGGGTTATGGATTTTCTGGTGACGATGCCCATACGTTCTGTGTGTGCACCCTCCACCCCCTTTCAACGCGCGTGCTGCCCGGGCCTTGCGTGAAAAGCTCGGAATGGCTCACGGTCACGTTGCTTACGCAATGAGGGCCTCCTTCGGGACGGCTCACGTCTCTCCCGAACACATCGCGGCTTGGGAGCGTGGCACCGCACTGCCCGATCCTCATGAACTCGCCGCGCTGGCAGGCGCGTTGTGGTGTCACCCCAGCGAGATCATGGGGCACCCGCGCACGTTGCGCGAGCACCGCATCGCCTGCGGGATCTCGGCCGAGGCCGTCGCCCAGGGCACGGGTCTGCCCCTGGACGCCTACCTCCGCATGGAGGAGAGCGGCCGGTGGACCGGCGACCACAGGCAGTCCGCGAAACTCGGCAGCCTGCTCCGGCTCCCGCCGCGCGACCATGTCGCCATCACAGGGCTGGAGGACGAACTCGCCCGGCTGCTCACCGAGGCCGTGAGCACCCGGTGGCAGGCGCATGTCCGTGCCATCGCCAAGCTCATCTCCGTGGACCGCAAGCGGCTGCACGAGCCGCTGGACGCCATGTACAACGAGTACCAGGCCCTCCTGGCGGCCACCCTGAGCCGGGCCAGCGGCAGCACCGCTTCCGGTGAGGACGGGCGACGCTATGTCGAGGAGATCGTCGACCGCTTCTGGGCCGGGCTGGCGGAGCACTCGTAGCGGGTCCGCCTCTGTCCGGGCCGACGGACGGCCGTAGCGGGTCCGCTGCTGTACGGGCCCGCGGAGCGGCAGCCGTAGCGGGTCCGCCTCTGTCCGGGCCGGGTACCGGGCCGTCCCGGACCGGGTCATCGACGCGACGGCGGAAGCCGCACCGCCCTCCCTCCCCCCGGCCTGCGTGCCGCGCCGCCCCCGAGGAACCTCCCCGCCACCCCTGAGGCCCCGCCCTGCTGCACCGGGCGCCGGGTGTCCGGGCCGAAGCCCCTCAGCAGGGCCTTTTCGTGGCGCCGTGCCCTTGCGCCGCGCCACCCGGTTGCGCGGACCCGTGGGCGCGACCCCTGAGACACCGGCCCCACTGCGGGGCCGGACCCTTAGGGGTAGCTCCTTAGCTGTGGCCAGGGGCCGTTCCTCCCGGCGGAGGACGTGGCCGGCCCGCTCTGCTCCGTAGCGTGTTCCTACACCGGCGCCGCAGCACGACAGCGGCAGACCACAGGGGGAGGGGTGGGGAAAACCCCACCTGAAGACTGCGCTGGGCACCAGCGCGCCGGACCCCCTCGAGCGACCAGACTTCACAGCAGAACGACGACAAACCGTCGCCGTCCGACATAGGAGAAAAACCGTGACAACGGCTGTAACCATTCCCAGGCACGGGGGCACTGGAGGGCGTACGGCCGTGGCTGCGAGGGCGCGGCAGGTCGTCAAGGCGTACGGGACGGGCGAGACCCGTGTCGTCGCGCTCGACCACGTCGACGTGGACATCGACCGAGGCCGGTTCACGGCCATCATGGGCCCGTCCGGCTCCGGCAAGTCCACGCTGATGCACTGCCTCGCCGGACTGGACACCGTGACCTCCGGTCAGATCCACCTCGCCGAGACCGAGATCACCGGGCTCAAGGACAAGAAGCTCACTCAACTGCGCCGGGACCGCATCGGCTTCATCTTCCAGGCGTTCAACCTCCTGCCGACGCTCAACGCGCTGGAGAACATCACGCTGCCGATGGACATCGCCGGCCGCAAGCCGGACGCCGCCTGGCTGCGGCAGGTCGTGGAGACCGTCGGCCTCGCCGAGCGCCTCAAGCACCGGCCGACGGAGCTCTCCGGCGGCCAGCAGCAGCGCGTCGCGGTGGCACGGGCACTCGCCGCCCAGCCGGAGATCATCTTCGGTGACGAACCGACGGGCAACCTGGACTCCCGGGCCGGTGCCGAGGTGCTGAACTTCCTGCGCAAGTCCGTGGACGAGCTGGGCCAGACCATCGTCATGGTCACCCACGACCCGGTCGCCGCCTCCTACGCCGACCGCGTGCTCTACCTCGCCGACGGACGCATCGTCGACGAGATGGCCAACCCCACCGCCGACCAGGTGCTGGACCGCATGAAGGACTTCGACGCGCGCGGGCGGACGTCATGACCGTCTGGAAGACCTCGATGCGCAACTTCTTCGCGCACAAGGGACGCATGGCGCTCTCCGCCGTCGCCGTCCTGCTGTCGGTGGCGTTCGTGTGCGGCACGCTCGTCTTCACCGACACGATGAACACCACGTTCGACAAGCTGTTCGCCGCGACATCGGCCGACGTCACCGTCAGCCCGAAGACCGCCAAGGCCGACGACATCCCCGAGAGCGGCAAGCCCCAGTCGCTGCCCGCCTCCGTGATCGCACAGGTCGAGAAGGCCGACGGCGTGAAGAAGGCCGAGGGCGCCGTCTCCAGCTCGTCGGTCACCGTCGTCGACAGCCACAACAAGAACATGGGCTCCGACACGGGCGCCCCGACCCTCGCCGGCAACTGGACCACCAACGACCTGCGGTCCATGGAGATCACCTCCGGCCACGCCCCGCGCGGCCCCACCGAGGTCATGGTCGACGCCGACACCGCGGACAAGCACGGCCTCAAGATCGGTGACGAGCTGCGCACCATCGCGGCCACCGGTGACATCAGGGCGCGCATCAGCGGCATCGCCACGTTCAAGGTCACCAACCCGGGCGCGGCCATCGTCTACCTCGAAACGGCCACCGCCCAGCAGAAGCTGCTCGGCAGCGCCGATGTCTTCACCCAGATCGCCGTCACCGCCGAACCCGGCGTCAGCGACGCCCAGTTGAAGCAGAACGTCACCGCCGCGCTGGACGGCTCGGCCGCGTACAAGGTGCGGACCCAGAAGGAGGCCGCGGAGGACAACAAGGACTCCATGGGGTCGTTCCTCGACGTCATGAAGTACGCGATGCTCGGCTTCGCCGGGATCGCCTTCCTCGTCGGCATCTTCCTCATCGTCAACACCTTCTCGATGCTGGTCGCCCAGCGGACCCGCGAGATCGGCCTGATGCGGGCCATCGGCTCCAGCCGCAAGCAGGTCAACCGGTCCGTGCTGCTCGAAGCGGTGCTCCTGGGCATCGTCGGGTCGGTCCTGGGCGTCGCCGCGGGCGTCGGCCTCGCCGTCGGACTGATGAAGGTCATGGGCGCCATCGGCATGGAGCTGTCCACCGGCGACCTCACCATCGCCTGGACGACCCCGGTGGTCGGACTCGCCCTCGGCATCATCGTGACCGTCCTCGCCGCCTACATCCCGGCCCGCCGGGCCGGCAAGGTCTCCCCGATGGCAGCGCTGCGCGATGCCGGAACACCGGCGGACGCCAAGTCCGGATGGGTCCGGGCCGGCATCGGCCTGGTTCTCACCGGCGGCGGCGCGGCAGCCCTGTGGGCGACGGCGCGGGCGGACAGGGCGAGCGACGGCTCGCTCCTCCTCGGCCTGGGCGTGGTCCTCACCCTCGTCGGCTTCATCGTCATCGGCCCGCTGCTCGCCGGGATCGTCGTACGGGCCCTCAGCGTCGTCGTCCTCCGGTTCTTCGGCCCGGTCGGCCGGCTGGCCGAGCGCAACGCCCTGCGCAATCCGCGCCGGACCGGTGCGACCGGCGCGGCCCTGATGATCGGGCTGGCCCTGGTGGCCTGCCTGTCGGTGGTGGGCTCCTCCATGGTCGCCTCGGCCACCGACGAGCTGGACAAGTCGGTGGGCGCGGACTTCATCATGCAGTCCTCCACCCCCGGGCAGCTGATCGTGCCGCAGGCCGCCAGGGCGCTGGAGACCGTACCGGGCATCGAGCACGTCACGGACTACAAGGTTCTCGGTGCGAAGCTCACCAACCCCGACGGATCGACGACGGACGAGCAGGTCACCGCCGCCGACCCGACGTACCCGAAGGACCTGCGGCGGGAGACCGTCGCGGGTGAGCTGAGCGCCGCCTACGGCGAGAACGCCATGTCGGTCGGCGACGACTACGCCACCGCGCACGGCATCGAGGTCGGTGACACGCTCACCGTCGCGTTCAAGGCCGGCCAGGCGGCGAAGCTGAAGGTCGCGGCGATCACCTCGGACGACACGACCGTGGACCAGGGCGCGATGTACCTGAGCATCACGACCGCCGAGAAGTACGTCCCAGCCGACCGGATGCCCCAGAACATGATCATGTTCGCCAAGGCGCAGGACGGCAAGGAGAAGGAGGCCTATGCCGCGCTGAAGGAGTCGGTCAGCGCCTACCCGACGTACAAGGTGCAGAATCAGGCCGACTTCAAGCAGGACCTGAAGGACCAGATCGGCCAGTTGCTGAACATCGTCTACGGCCTGCTCGCCCTGGCGATCATCGTCGCGGTGCTCGGGGTCGTGAACACCCTGGCCCTGTCCGTCGTCGAGCGGACCCGGGAGATCGGCCTGATGCGCGCCATCGGTCTCTCCCGCCGCCAGCTGCGCCGGATGATCCGGCTGGAGTCCGTGGTCATCGCCCTGTTCGGCGCCCTGCTCGGCCTCGGCCTGGGCATGGGCTGGGGCACCTCGGCCCAGAAGCTGCTGGCCCTGGAAGGTCTCGGCGTCCTGGAGATCCCCTGGCCGACCATCATCACGGTGTTCGTCGCCTCGGCCTTCGTCGGACTGTTCGCGGCGCTCGTCCCGGCCTTCCGGGCCGGACGGATGAACGTCCTGAACGCCATCGCCACGGACGGGTGAGGCGAGCGGTCCGCATAGACTGACGGTTCCGGCCCCGGGGCGTTCCTCCAAACGCCCCGGGGCCGGATTCCGTAGGTCGCCGCCCCGTCCGGAATTCGTGTGTACGGACCCCGGCCGTGCGGCGTGCAGCCCGGTTGCGGGCGCGGCTGTCGTGCCGGAGTCGTAGGCTGGTGGCGTCCCCGGCCGGGCCGGGGGTGGTTTCCGGATCAGGCCGGATCGGGCTCGCGCGGGCGGGAACGCACATCTGCGGCGTTGTCGTCGGGCGCCACCCCGTGTGCGCTCCTCCCCCGCCTCGCAGCCGCACGGACCGGCCCGCGCTCCCTGATCCGGACCGATCCGGAAACCACCCCCGGCCGGGCCGGGCACTTCGCGTTTCCCCTGGCAGCGGCCGGCTGCCGGATCCTCGCCCTCGTTACCCGGACGGAAGCCCTTTCATGAGCCTGCACGGTCTGCTGGATGTCGTCGTACATGACCCGGCGCTGTCCGAAGCGGTGAAGGCCGCCGGGGACGGTCACCGGATGCACATCGACCTGGTCGGCCCGCCCGCCGCGCGGCCCTTCGCCGTGGCGGCGCTGGCCCGGGACACCGGACGGACCGTGCTCGCCGTCACCGCTACCGGGCGCGAGGCCGAGGACCTGGCCGCCGCGCTGCGCACCCTGCTGCCGCCGGACACGATCGCGGAGTTCCCGTCCTGGGAGACGCTGCCGCACGAGCGCCTGTCGCCCCGCTCCGACACCGTGGGCCGTCGGCTGGCGGTGCTGCGGCGCCTCGCGCACCCCAGGAAGGACGACCCGGAGACGGGGCCGGTCTCCGTCGTCGTCGCGCCGATCCGGTCCGTGCTCCAGCCGCAGGTCAAGGGGCTCGGCGACCTGGAGCCCGTATCGCTGCGGATCGGGCAGAACGCCGATCTCGGCAAGACCGTCGACGCGCTGGCGGCAGCCGCCTACTCCCGGGTCGAACTGGTCGAGAAGCGCGGCGAGTTCGCAGTGCGCGGCGGCATCCTGGACGTGTTCCCGCCGACCGAGGAGCACCCCCTGCGGGTGGAGTTCTGGGGCGACGACGTCGAGGAGATCCGCTACTTCAAGATCGCCGACCAGCGGTCGCTGGAGATCGCCGAGCACGGGCTGTGGGCGCCGCCCTGCCGTGAGCTGCTGCTGACCGACGAGGTCCGCGAGCGTGCCGCCACGCTGGCCGAGGCCCACCCCGAGCTGGGCGAACTCCTCGACAAGATCGCCGAGGGCATCGCGGTGGAGGGCATGGAGTCCCTCGCCCCGGTCCTCGTCGACGACATGGAGCTGCTGATCGACGTCCTGCCCGAGGGCTCCATGGCCGTGGTGTGCGACCCCGAGCGGGTCCGTACCCGGGCCGCCGACCTCGTCGCCACCAGCCAGGAGTTCCTGGAGGCGTCCTGGGCGGCCACCGCGGGCGGCGGCGAGGCCCCGATCGACGTGGGCGCGGCCTCCCTGCGCGGCATCGCGGACGTCCGCGACCGGGCCCGCGAGCTGAACATGATGTGGTGGTCCCTCTCCCCGTTCGCCGCCGACGACGAGCTGACGCAGGCGTATGCCGCTGCCGCGGCGGGGGACACCCTCAAGCTCCGGATGCACGCCCCGGAGGCGTACCGGGGCGACACCGCCCGCGCGCTCGCCGACACCAAGGGCTGGCTGGCCGAGGGCTGGCGCACGGTGTACGTCACCGAGGGCCAGGGGCTCGCCTCCCGTACCGTCGAGGTCCTGGGCGGCGAAGGCGTCCCGGCCCGCCTGGACGCGGACCTGGGGGAGATCTCCCCGTCCGTCGTCCATGTCTCCTGCGGCGCGATCGACCACGGCTTCGTCGACCCCGAGCTGAAGCTCGCCGTACTCACCGAGACGGACCTCACCGGCCAGCGCACCGCCACCAAGGACCTGGGCCGGATGCCGGCCCGCCGCAGGAAGACCATCGACCCGCTGACGCTGGAGACGGGCGACTACATCGTCCACGAGCAGCACGGCGTGGGCCGCTACATCGAGATGGTGCAGCGCACCGTGCAGGGCGCCACCCGCGAGTACCTGCTCGTCGAGTACGCCCCCGCCAAGCGCGGCCAGCCGGGCGACCGGCTCTACATCCCCACCGACCAGCTGGAACAGGTCACCAAGTACGTCGGCGGCGAGGCACCCACCCTGCACCGGCTCGGCGGCGCCGACTGGACCAAGACGAAGGCGCGCGCCAAGAAGGCCGTCAAGGAGATCGCCGCCGACCTGATCAAGCTCTACTCGGCCCGGATGGCGGCCCCCGGACATGTCTTCGGCCCGGACACCCCGTGGCAGCGCGAACTGGAGGACGCCTTCCCGTACGCGGAGACGCCCGACCAGCTCACCACCATCGCCGAGGTCAAGGAGGACATGGAGAAGTCCGTCCCCATGGACCGGCTGATCTGCGGCGACGTCGGCTACGGCAAGACGGAGATCGCGGTCCGCGCGGCCTTCAAGGCCGTCCAGGACGGCAAGCAGGTCGCCGTCCTCGTCCCCACCACCCTCCTCGTCCAGCAGCACTACGGCACCTTCACCGAGCGCTACTCCCAGTTCCCCGTCAACGTACGGGCGCTGAGCCGCTTCCAGTCGGAGTCCGACTCCAAGGCGACCCTCGAAGGGCTCCGCGAGGGCTCCGTCGACCTCGTCATCGGCACCCACCGTCTCTTCTCCTCCGAGACGAAGTTCAAGGACCTGGGCCTGGTCATCGTCGACGAGGAACAGCGCTTCGGCGTCGAGCACAAGGAGCAGCTGAAGAAGCTCCGCGCCAACGTGGACGTCCTCACCATGTCCGCGACGCCCATCCCCCGTACGCTCGAAATGGCGGTGACCGGCATCCGCGAGATGTCCACGATCACCACTCCGCCCGAGGAGCGCCACCCGGTCCTCACCTTCGTCGGCCCGTACGAGGAGAAGCAGATCGGCGCCGCCATCCGGCGTGAACTGCTCCGCGAGGGCCAGGCGTTCTACATCCACAACCGCGTCGAGTCGATCGACCGCGCCGCCGCCCGGCTGCGCGAGATCGTCCCCGAGGCGCGGATCGCCACGGCCCACGGCCAGATGTCCGAACAGGCCCTGGAACAGGTGGTGGTGGACTTCTGGGAGAAGAAGTTCGATGTCCTGGTCTCCACCACGATCGTCGAGTCCGGCATCGACATCTCCAACGCCAACACCCTGATCGTGGAGCGCGGCGACAACTTCGGCCTCTCCCAGCTCCACCAGCTGCGCGGCCGCGTGGGCCGAGGCCGCGACCGGGGCTACGCCTACTTCCTCTACCCGCCGGAGAAGCCGCTCACCGAGACGGCCCACGAGCGCCTCGCCACGATCGCCCAGCACACCGAGATGGGCGCGGGCATGTACGTGGCGATGAAGGACCTCGAAATCCGCGGCGCGGGCAACCTTCTGGGCGGCGAACAGTCCGGGCACATCGCGGGCGTCGGCTTCGACCTGTACGTACGCATGGTCGGCGAGGCGGTCGCGGACTACCGGGCCTCGCTCGAAGGCGGCGTGGAGGAGGAGCCGCCGCTGGAGGTCAAGATCGAGCTCCCGGTCGACGCACACGTCCCGCACGACTACGCGCCCGGCGAGCGGCTGCGCCTCCAGGCGTACCGCTCCATCGCCTCGGCCTCCTCGGAGGACGACATCCGCGCGGTGCGCGAGGAGCTGACCGACCGGTACGGCAAGCTGCCGGAGCCGGTCGAGAACCTGCTCCTGGTGGCGGGCCTGCGGATGCTGGCCCGTGCCTGCGGGGTCGGCGACATCGTGCTCCAGGGCTCGAACATCCGCTTCGCGCCGGTGGAGCTGCGCGAGTCGCAGGAGCTGCGGCTGAAGCGGCTGTACCCGAAGACGATCATCAAGCCCGCCCTGCACCAGATCCTGGTGCCGCGTCCCACGGGCGGCAGGATCGGCGGCAAGCCGGTGGTGGGACGTGAACTGCTCGCGTGGACGGGGGAGTTCCTGACGACGATCCTGGGGTCGTGAGTGAGCGCTCGGTGTGACGTCGCCGCCGGGTCGTGAGAGGGGCGTGGGGGGGGGGGGGGGGGGCCCCCCCCCGCCCCCCCCCCCCCCCCGGGGGGGGGGGGGGGGGGGGGGGGGGGCGCCCCGCGGGGGGCCCCGCAGGGGGCCCCCCCAACGCGGG
>NZ_JBVHOQ010000027.1:0-65255 GCF_055568375.1 Streptomyces sp. NPDC026062 | reverse complement strand
GCCCGGCGCGGGGGGGGGGGGGGGGGCCCCCCCCCCCGGGGGGGGGGGGGGGGGGCGGGGGGGGGGGGGGGCCCCGGGGGGGGGGGGGGGGGGGGGGGGGGGGGGGGCCCCCCCCCCCCCCCCCCCCCCCTCCCGCACACGGGCGGTCCCGCGCGAGTGGTGCGGCCTCGGCCGCGGTGTCAGCCGAGAGGCTCCAGCCGCATCGCGGCGGGTCCCTGCCCGGCGGTGTTGGCGCAGCGGTGGCCGGCGGACGGCTGCTCCAGCTGGAGGGTCAGGCAGTTCCCGAGAGCCTGCTGGCCGAAGCTGTTGGGGTGCAGGGACTCCTGCTGCTGGCCCTGTCCGGCGCCGGTGGTCACGAAGCGGACCCACTCACTGGTCTCGCCGGTGGGGGGATGGGCGGCGTCGGCCTGCCGGGTGTCGGTGGAGCACACCTCGCGTCCCTCGAAGGACCCGGACAGGTCGAGGAACTCCGCGCCGCCCTCGCGGGCCGCCTCGGCCAGGACCGAGCTGATCCGGGGGACCAGGTCGTCGTGCGCCCAGGTGAGGTCCTTGTCGAAGAAGGGGCAGCCGCCGGTGGTGAGACGGTCGTACTTCTCGCCGGGGTAGCGCATGCGGGCGGCGTCGGGGAGCGGGGACGGGTAGGACTGGAGGACGAGCCGGTAGGAACCTGCCGGATGGCCGGCCCGGTCGAGCGCGGTCTTCACGTCGGCGAGCGTGTTGACGGCCGCCTGCCGCACCCCGGGCAGGCGCTCGGCGACCTGTTGGGACGCGTCCGGCGCGCACGGGGAGCCGCCGAAGGGCTTGAGGAAGCTGGTCGCGCAGCTGGTGATGATGTCGGAGAAGCCGAGATCGTTGCCGCCGATGGAGACGACGACCGCGCGCAGTGCCGCGCCGGTTGCCTCCTCCTCCAGCTGCCCCGCTTGCGAGGGCTGGCCCTTGAACGGCGCGCCGCCGTTCTCGGGGAGCAGCACCGCCTGTGAAGTCGCGCCCGAGCAGGCGAGGTTGAGGCGTCGGACGTCCAGGGTGACGGACTGGACCTCGGCCACGTCGGAGCGGTTGCATCCGCTGTCGTAGGACTCCCCGTACACGCGGTGCGGATCGCTGTCGTCGGCCACCGGGTCCCAGGCCCGGTCGGTGCCGGCCCGGCCGTCCTGGCTCTCGTTGCTGTTGCCGGCCCAGCGGCCGGCCTCGCCGGAGATGAAGCTGTCGCCCAGGGACACGAGCAACGGCGCTTCCGCGGCGGCCGGTGCGTCCCCGGAAGCCGAAGCGGGCATCGCGCCCGACACCGTGACCGCACAGACCGCGGCGGCTGCTGCCGCAAGCATCTTGGAACGCTGTGAAGGAGAAATGATCATGCCGCAGTTGTCGGCAGCCGGACGCCGGGAGGTGAAGGCCGCCGCCCTGTTTGCAGCCGAATGGACCAGTGGGGTGAGGGAGCCCGGGGAGCTCCGGGCAACGGCGGATAAGGACGCCGGGAACTCGACCATGGCCCCCTCGGGCAACGTGAGAGTTGACTCTCATAAAATGTGAGAGGATCCTCTCAGGTCATGGACTCCAGTAACCGCATGGGTGACATCGAGATCACCGACCCGCAGGCGATGCGTGCTCTGGCGCACCCGGTACGCCTCGCGATCCTCGACCGGCTGCGCCGCGAGGGGCCGTCGACGGCGACGGAACTGGCGCCGCACGTGGGCGCGACCCCCTCGGTGACCAGCTGGCACCTGCGCCATCTGGCGTCCTTCGGGCTGGTCCGGGACAGCGAGCCGGGCCCCGACCGCCGCAGCCGCCGCTGGGAGGCGGTGGCGCGCGGCTTCCGGTTCGACGAGCCGGCCGACCCGGCGGACGAGGAGGGCAGGGCGGCGGCGCGGGAGCTGTCACGGCAGATGTTCCTGCGCTACGCGGACCTTCCGGACCGCTGGGCGGCGGAGGTCGAGCCCGCACTCGAACCGGCCTGGCGCGGACCGGCCGGGCTGGCCTGCACCCGGGTCACGGTCTCCGCCGGTGAACTGGCCGGAATCCAGGACGCGATCGAACGGATCCTCGCCCCGTACGCCACCCGCGCCCCGGCCGACTGCCCGGCGGACAGCCGGGGCGTACGGCTGCTGCGGTACGTCCTGCCGGAGGGCGCGGAGCCGGAGAAGACGGGCACGGGCGCGGGGCGGGGCGAGGAGAGTGCGAGGCAGGGGAACGAGACGGGCGCCGGGCGGGGAGGGGAGCCGGGTGAGACGGGGGAGCCGGGTGAGACGGGCAAGGGGCGGGGCGGCGAGGGCGCACCGGGGCGGACACCGTGACCGCGCCGGACGGGGCGGGGGCGATATCCCTCGGGCGGGACCCGGGGTTCCGGCGCTTCTGGGCCGGGCACTCGGTGTCCCAGTTCGGCGACCGGATCACCGAACTGGCGCTGCCGCTGATCGCGGTCGGCGCCCTGGACGCGTCGGCCAACCAGGTCGCGTGGCTGACCGCGCTCATCTGGACCCCCAACCTCCTGGCGATCGTCCTGGGCGCCTGGGTGGACCAACGGCCCGGCAAGCGACGCCTGATGATCCTCGCGGATCTCTTGCGCGCCGCGTTCCTGCTGAGCCTGCCCGCCGCCTACGCGCTGGGAGCCGTGACACTCACCCACCTGTACGCCGTGGCGATCCTGGCGGGCGCCGCCGGGGTGCTGTTCAACACGGCGTACCCGCCGTTCTTCGTGCGCCTGGTCCCGCGTGACTCCTTTGTCGACGCCAACAGCAGGCTCAGCGCCAGCCGTTCGGTCTCCCAGGTGGCCGGCCCCGCGATCGGCGGTGCCCTCGTCCAGGCGCTCACCGCACCCGTGGCCGTCGTGGTGGACGCTCTCACGTTCCTCGCGTCGGCGCTCCTGATCGGCAAGGTCCCGGTCGGTGAAACGCCGACGGCTTCCCCGGGCACGCCCCGGGCGCCCCTGCTGCGACGTGCCCGCGAGGGCCTGGCATTCGTCGTACGCCACCCGGTTCTGCGGGCCACGCTGGGCTGCGCGGCCACGGTCAACTTCTTCACGTTCGTCGCGGGCAGCGGGCTGCTGGTGCTGTTCGCCACCCGGAGCCTCGGCCTGTCCGCCGGGATGATCGGCCTCGCGCTCGGCGTCGGGGCGACCGGGGCGCTGCTCGGCGCGGTCTGCGCGCCCGCCGTCTCCCGCCGCCTCGGCGTGGGCCGCACGATCGCCGTCGGGGCCGTGCTGTTCCCCGCCCCGCTCGCCCTCGCCGCTGCGGCGAACGGCCCCCTCTGGCTCCGCGTCACCACCCTGGCCGGGGCGGAGTTCGTCTCCGGCTTCGGCGTCATGCTGTTCGACGTCAACCTCAACTCGCTCCAGGCGACGGTGATCCCGGACGGGCTGCGCAGCCGGGTTGCCGGGGCGTACAGCACGGTCAACTACGGCATCCGCCCCGTCGGCGCCGTCGTCGGCGGCGCCCTCGCCACGGCCACCGGACTGCGGACGACGCTCGTCATCGCCGCGGTGGGCGGGGCGATGTCGGTGCTGTGGCTGCTGCCTTCACCGGTTCCCCGCATCCGGACCCTGGCGCGGGCGGATACGGGTGAGGGCGAGGGGGAGAGGGCGGCGGAGGAACGAGGTGCGGACCGGGTGGTGCCGCAGTGAGCGGGCAGGTCTTGAACGCCGGCCACACGGTCTCGCCGACCATGTGATCGTCGACGCCGAAGTCGTCTGCCCACGCACGTACGAGGAGTAACCCGCGCCCCGAGCAGGCGTCGCCGTCGGGCTGCCGCACCACAGGCCGGCCCGGAGTGCCGCCGGCTCACCTACCGTGTGACGTGTCAGGGACGGCGGCTGAGGCAGGTAGGACTGGAGTGCCGCGCCACGGTAGCCCGGTGTGGCCTCTCCGAGGGGGTTGCGGCGTCGCCATCAGAGGGTACGCAGGTCCAGTTCGCGGCCTATACCGAACCGGGCCGGGGCAGCTCGGTGAAACCGGGGATGATCGCCCGCATGCGCTCCAGGATGGACCGGGCCTGGGGCAGCTTCGGGTTGTCGGGGGTCAGTGCCATGCGCCAGTCGACGTAGCCGCAGGAGCTGAGTGCGCCCTGCAGGTACTGGGGAAAAGTGAGGTTCAGAGGGCTGAGTGCCTCGCCGAAGTAGTGGAAGTACACCTCGTCCCGAGGCGCGTGGCCGGGTTCCATGAGGAAGGCCGCGCAGGCTTCCGGCGCGTAGACGTCGAAGGGCTTGACCGCCCGGAAGCGGTCACCGCCCTCGAAGTCGTCGTACCAGGTCTCGCCCAGCCCTTCGGCGAAGGCGCGTGAGAGGGGGAGGACATGGACCGAGCCGAAGTCGGTCGGGGCCCCGTCCGTGTCGGCGGATGCGTCGGCGGAGGCGTACTCCCACTCAAGGCGGAATCCGTTCAGCTCCTCGTAGAACTCGGCCACGCCGACGGGAAGGCGGCCCTGGGCGGACGCGGTGACCGAGGCCATCTCGGCCGGGGTGACGGGCGGCGCGATTTCGTACGCACGCACCGAGAAGCCGGGCGTGGCACGCAGGCACGCCACGCGTTCGGCGATCTGCTGCCGGTGGTCGACCGTCACGAGTTGTCCTTACTGTCGTCCGGTTCCGTGGTCACCCGTCACACGGCGGGGGCGTTCTGCCTCGTGGGGCGATTGCTCCGGTAGGCGAGGGAGGCGTCCTGCCTGACGAGCCATGTCGCGTAGGCCGTCCGGTGCGCCTGGACTATGCCCGACATGTTGATGAAGTTCCTCTTGTCGTCCGACGTGGTGTGCCCCTGATGGAGGGCCCAGCGGTCCAGCAGCGTGTTCCGCTCGGTGGGCGAGGTCGCGTGCGTCAGCAGGGTGCCCAGTGTGCCCCGCTGACGCAGGGTGTCGAGGAGAACCATCTGATCCGGCTCGGAGTAGTACTTGATGAGTATGTATCCCCTGGCTCCCAGGCGTTCGACCAGCTCGACCCCAGCCATGCCGATCGTCTGGAGGAGTTCCTCGCCGTAGTGGAAGACCATGTTCCGCTGGTCGTCGTCGCTCAGACCCCAGTTGCGGAACAGCTCTTCGGCCGTTGTCTGGCGTCCGGCCCGGTACAGCGGGCGAAGGGCCTGAGGGTAGAGGTCCTGGACGGTGATGCCCATGCGCCGGACGAACGCCACCTGGTCGGCCGCTGTGGGGTGGACCAGGATGTAGCGCGCCTGGTCGAGGTCTTCCGCGCCCCGGTAGAGAGGGGGAAAACTCTCCAGCAGCGCGATCTTCAGCTGGTCGTTCGGAACGAGGCCCAGCACCTGGGCGCGCATCTGGTCGCTGACGCCCGGCCCCTGCATCTCCTGGACCAACTGCTGTGCCGTACCCGTCCAGGCACTGAACCTCAGAACCTGCGCGGGGGCGAGGGGGTCGACCGGCAGGATGATCGGCGAGACCCACCGCTGGCTGGTCGTCGGGTCGTTCTCGACACCCCACTCCATCGTGATGCGGTTGGGGACGACCGAGGCGAAGTTCGTGGCATTGGTGTTGTTGTCCTGGTAGCTCACGCTGGTCCTCAGCCACACCTTGTGGCCCAGATCGACCAGCCGCTTCGCCGGGTCCTCGGCCTGCGCCGACATCTGCGAGTTGAGCTTTCCCGGTCCGGGCGCGAGGTTGCGCCAGTTGTCGCCGGGGCCGCCGAGCCGCCCGTTGAACAAGTGCATGCGGACGGCACGGTAGGGCGCTCCGACGGGCTTCTCGCCACCCGGTGCCATCTTGGTGTAGCCGTCGTTCCTGAGCTCCCGCCAGCCGACCGGCTCGACCGAGGGGGAGTTGGCGGCCGGGTCGAGCGGTCTGCCCGACAGGTTGTGTACTTCCACGGTCCCGGCCCGCCCGTTGTCCTCCGTGAACACCGGGTCGTCACCACTCATCGTGCCGCTGGTCCATCGCTGGACCACCGGAAGGCCGGCCGCGCCCGAAGCCGCGCGCTGCACCGGTGAGCCGACGGCCCGGACCGCCGGCCCGGGTGCCTGGCCGGTCTCGGGCCCGTGCGAGGGGGCCGGGCCCGACAGTGCCTGGCGCGCGTTCGCCTCGGCCTCGCGTTCGAAACGGTCGTGGGGATCCGACACCCGGATCCCGTCGCCGCGGTCGGTGCCGGCGACGGGCCCCTGTCGCTGCTGGATGACGTGAGTGAGTTCGTGGGCGAGGGTGTGCTTGTCGGCGCCGTCGGAACCGATGACGATGTGGTCGCCGGTGGTGTAGGCGCGGGCGCCCATCTCGGTGGCGGAAGCCCTGGCGGCGGCGCCCGTGTGGACGCGGACGCCGGAGAAGTCGGCACCCAGGCGGGCCTCCATGTCGGTCCGGGTCGGCTCGTCCAGCGGGGTGCCCGGGGAGCGGAGTACGTCGGGGACGGCGGAGGCCCGTACGGCAGGTGCCGCCGGTTCGCTCTGCCCGGCGCCGGGCAGGTGTTCCTCCTGGCCGTTCAGGTACCCGCTGCGGCCGAGCAACTGGAGGACGGCGGCGTTCCCGAGCGTCGCTTGCAGGGCGAGCGGACCCGTGGGCCGTTCACGCGGACCGACCACGGAGCCGCGGGCCGGCGTGCGGTCCTGGCCGGATCTGCCGGTCTCTCTCCGGACCTGGTGACTGCTCACGGACTGCTCCTGCGGGCGGGCGGGCATCAACGCGTCCTGCTTACACGTGCGAAGGCCGGGCGGACCAGGTACGCGAGGGCAGACCGCGCTGCCCTCCATGGCCCGGTCCCGCGCACCGGGTTCCCGGATGCCGGCAGCCTGCCCTGCGATCTTCGGACGCGAACTTCTCAAGGGGCGGCCTTGGTCCGGGCCCTCCCTCGTGATCGGGACCGGCCCCGGGCGGAAGCCCGAGGCGGCCCCGAGTGAAAGCCCGAGGCCAGGGGCTGCCTCGCCGGCGCCGGACGGCCGGAACCCGTTCTGCCCCGTCGGCGCCGGACGGCTGAAGCCGCCTCTCCGCTCCGCCTCCGGTCACCCGCCGGCAGACTCTTCCGGAGCGAAGGCCGCTGTGGCGAGCCCTCTGAACACCTCCTCCGGGTCCCGGTCGCCCACCGCCCCGCTCAGGTTCCCGCTGAGCAGCAGGGTGGCGAAGCCGTGGGCGAGGGACCAGGCGGCCACGCCGGTGAGCCGGGCATCCTCCCCGCCGCCGGAGGGGAGGCCCGTGACACCCGCACGCAGCTCCACCGTCGCCCGCTCCTTCGCCGCGACGAGGCCGGGATCGTCGGCGTGGTGGAGGTCCGGCTGGAACATCACCTGGAAGTGGGCCGGGTGTTCGGCGGCGAACCGTACGTACCGCACGCCCCGCTCCCGCAGGTCCGGGGCGTCGGCCAGGGCGTCGGCGAAGAGCCCGTAGCCCTCGGCGGCGATGGCGGTGAGCAGGCCCGTGCGGTCCTTGAAGTGGTGGGCGGGGGCGGCGTGGGAGACACCGGCCCGGCGGGCCAGATCGCGCAGGCTGATCGCGGCGGGGCCCTCGGTGCGGATGACGTCGAGCGCGGCGGAGAGGACGGCCCGCCGCAGGTCGCCGTGGTGGTAGGTGCGGTCGCTGCTCATGGACAGCAGCGTACGCGGAATCTAGTCATTGACAAGTTTGCGGGACCGGGTGCACTCTGGGCCCACCGAGACAACTAGTCAGTGACAAGATTGAAGTCGCTGCGGAAGGCGGAGACATGTCCGACGAGCTGGGTCGCGTACGGCAGATGTGGCACCTGTTGGAGCCCCTGCACGCTGTTCTCTACTACGCGCCGGAGGCCTTCGAGGAGGCCTCGGCGCTCGGGTACGCCGTCGACGTGCGCTGGCCGAGCTACTTCGCCTGGCGGGCGGCGCCGCTCGGGAAGGAGGGGGCGGGGGCCGGGGCCGGGCAGGTCACGGAGGTCTTCCACAGCTTCAGCCCGGCGATGGTGGACGAGTACGTCCCCGCCGTCTGGTCCGTCGCCTCGCCGGACGCGGTGCTCGCCGCGCGGCGCAGGGCCGTCGACCGCATGTACCGGACGCTGCTGGGGGATTCGGTCGCCGCTCCGGAGACGGCCGAGGCCGCCGCGCTCCTGCGCCGCGTCGCGGAGGCCGCCGACACGACGGGCCGCCCGCTCGCCGCGGCCAACGCCGCACTGCCCTGGCCCGGTGAACCGCACCTCGCGCTCTGGCATGCGGCGACGGTCCTGCGCGAACACCGGGGCGACGGCCATCTCGCGGCGCTCGCGCACGCGGAGCTCGACCCGGTCGAGGCGCTGGTGTCGTTCGCCGCCGTCGGCGCGGCGCGCCCGGAGGTGTTCACCAGCCGGGGGTGGGGCGGGGCGGAGTGGGCGCAGGCCCGTGAGCGGCTGGTGAAGCGGGGGCTGGTGACGGACGACGGTACGGCGACGGAGGCGGGAAGGGCGCTGCGTGCCGAGGTCGAACGGCGCACCGACGAGGCGGCGGCGGCCCCTTGGCGGGTGCTGGAGGACACGGGGCGGGAGCGGCTGGTCGAACTGCTGGGGCCGCTGTGGGTGGCGGCGATCGGCTCCGGGCTGCTGCCCTCGGAGACGACGCTGGGCATCGGCAAGGTGTGATTCGGGCCGCATCCGGGGTGAGCGGATGCCATGAACACGTCCCTACGGGGAAGACGTCCGTAGGATTCCCGGGTTGGTTGGACTTTCTCCCCGTCAGGACGGCTTCGAGTGATATCTCCCCGCGATTGTCGAGTGATCGTGCCCGCGCTGGGCGTGGTGGCCGTGCTGGCGCTGACCGGCTGCGACCCCGAGAAGGTGACCTCCGGCTCAGGCGGGCCGGGCGGCGGTTCCGATCAGGCCGGCCGGCCGGCCACCGGCTTCGGCGCCAGCCCGCTGGACAACCCCGACGGTACGAAGCCGGGCCTCGCCCCCCTTACCTCCGACGCGGACCGCGCGGCGGCCCGGAAGGTCATCGAGAAGGTGGCGACCAAGGGGCGCGGTCCCAAGACCGGCTACGAGCGCGACAAGTTCGGCTACGCCTGGAAGGACTCGGTCGACGGCATCCCGCTCTCGCGGAACGGCTGCGACACACGGAACGACCTGCTGGCCCGCGACGGCAAGGATGTCGCGCTCCGCTCCGGTTCGGACTGTGTGGTCGTCGCGATGACCCTCAAGGACCCCTACACCGGTTCGACCATCGAGTGGCGCAAGCAGCAGGCGACCAAGGTCCAGATCGACCACGTCATGCCGCTGTCGTACGACTGGCAGATGGGCGCCGCACGCTGGAACGAGGCCAAGCGGCAGCAGATCGCCAACGATCCGCTGAATCTTCTGCCCGTGGACGGCCCGGCCAACAACGCCAAGCGCGACTCGGGTCCCGCGTCCTGGCTGCCGCCGTACAAGCCGGTGCGCTGCTCGTACGCGCTGCGGTTCGCGCAGGTCTCGCTGAAGTACGAACTCCCGGTCACCGCCGCCGACAAGAAGGTCATGCTGGAGCTGTGCGGGGCCTGAATCCGGCAGGTGGTCCGCCCCGGGGGCTGTTCTCCCCGGGGCGGACAGGCCGTTCGGCGGGGCGCTCCCGCCCCGCCGGCCGTGGCGTACGTCATCCGTCCGTGGCGCCGGCGAGGGCGTGAACACCCCGCCCGGGGCCGGTCAGCCGGGGTCGACGATGTCCTTCGTGGCGGGCTTCTGCACGACGACGGGCTTGTCGAACTCGGAGAACGTCATCGACATCGGGTCCTCGCCGCCCTTGGCGTCGACCTTGAGGAGGTACGGCTCTCCCTCGGTGGCCACCAGGATCGTGTAGGTGCCCTCGCTGTCCTTTTCGGTGAGGCGCAGCGCCGGGCGGCCGTCGACGGTGGTGCTGCCGCTCTTCTTCGCCTCGGTGTCGTTGGCCTCGAAGTCCTTCAGCAGCGAGTTCAGTTCGCAGAGTCCGAGCATTTCCTTGTTGTCGGGGTCCGAGGCCTTCGACTTCAGCCAGTGGCCGGCGAGCATGTCCACCGCCGCCTGTATGTCCTCGGCGGGCTCGCCCTTGGACTGTTCGCGCAGCATCGCCTCGTCGAACTTCGTGTAGACCGTGTCGCCGGTCCTGCGGATCTCCATACTCCCGGCCGGGCCGATGGCCATCGTCCCGGTGCAGTCGCCGGAGGTGCTGCTGCTGAGGTGCGCGGAGATCCGCTCCCCGTCCGACACCGTGTCGACGTCGATCTTCAGGGACTTCACCTTCTTGGTGGCCGCGACAGCCTTGTTGGCGACCTCCGGGCCCGAGAGGTCCGCGAAGGGACCGGACTCCTTGGGGGTGGAGTCCTTGGGGGCGGACTCCTTCGGAGTGGATTCCTTCGGGGCGGGCGTGTCGGTGCCGCAGGCGGCCAGACCCAGCACGGTGAAGGCGCAGAGGGTGTTGACGGCGGTACGGGCGAGAAGGCGCATGGGGAGAAGGCTCCGAAGGCTGGTGGGGTGACGACACGCACATCAGACCAGAGCTTGTGAACCGAGTCAACAGGCAACACCTTGGACTCTGTGAATCGCTGTGTGAACGGGTTGGGCAAAGGCGGGATCGGTATGCTCGCCCGCGCAGGGCGACCTACCGGGGCGAGTGACCAGGGAGACAGATCAGTGCCGGAGAACTCGACAGAGGTGACCGCTGCCGGGATCGCCAGGCTCGCGGGTGTGGGGCGCGCCGCCGTCAGCAACTGGCGCCGCCGGTACGCCGACTTCCCGCACCCCGTCGGCGGCACCGAGACGAGTCCGTCGTTCGCCCTGTCCGCGGTCGAACTGTGGCTGCGCGAGCAGGGGAAGATCGCCGAGATCCCCCTGCGCGAACGGGTCTGGCAGCAGCTCGCGGGCCACCCGGCCGGCGCCATGGCCGCCCTGATCCACACGGGCGGCGCCCTGTTGCTCCTGCGGAGCAGCCCTGTCGCTTGGAAGGAGCTCACCGCCGTCCCGGACGAGGCGATGGCCGGCGTGCTGTCGCTCGCCCTCGGTGAACTGCTCGACGCCCGCTTCGGCCCCGCCGCGGAACCCGGGCGGGCCGTACGCACCCCCGGCCGCGCGGAACTGCTGCCGTCCGTGCCGCTGCTCCGTGCCGCCGCCGAACTCGCCGCCGAGACCGGCGCACCGCAGACCTTCGAGTTCCTGCTCGGACGCCAACTGGACTCCAATCCGCGCCAGTACACCCTCACGCCACCCGGACTCGCCGCACTCATGGCCGCCCTGGCGGAGGCCGGAACTCCCGCGGTCCGTACGGTCGTCGACCCCGCCGCAGGCACCGGAGCCCTGCTCCGCGCCGTCGAAGGCACCGGCACCCTGTACGCGCAGGAATCCGACCCCGACCTGGCCGCACTCACCGCACTGCGGCTCGCCCTGCACACCGACGCGCACACCGGCCGAGGCCTTGAGGTACGGACCGGCGACACCCTGCGCGCCGATGCCTTTCCCCACCTCGGCGCCGACGCCGTGCTCTGCCACCCCCCGTTCAACGAACGCAACTGGGGTCACGACGAACTCGCCTACGACCCGCGCTGGGAGTACGGCCTGCCGGCCCGCACCGAGTCGGAACTCGCCTGGGTCCAGCACGCCCTGGCCCGCCTGCGCGAGGGCGGGACCGCCGTACTCCTGATGCCGCCGGCCGCCGCGTCACGCCGCTCCGGCCGCCGGATCCGTGCCGACCTGCTGCGGCGCGGCGCCCTGCGGGCCGTCATCGCGCTTCCGGCGGGCGCCGCTCCGCCGTACGGCATCCCGCTCCATCTCTGGGTGCTGCGCAAGCCGGACGGCGGCCTGCCCCCCGCGCCGGAACTCCTGCTCGTCGACGCCGCGGAACCGGCGGAGCCCCCCCTCGTGGCGCCGGCTCCCACCGCCGCGCCTGCCGGGCGTGACCGGCTCGACTGGCAGGCCGTCCACAGCGACGTACTCGACATCTGGCGGTCGTTCGAGAGCGCGGGCCGTAACGGGGAGGCCGGCAGGGCAGAGGGCCGGGACGGGGAGGCCGGCCGGGGGAAGACCCGGGAGAAGGCGGCAGGCGGCAGCGGAGAGAGCCGGGACACGGGCGGCGGAAGGCGGCCCAGCCGCGCCGTTCCCGTCATCGACCTCCTCGACGACGCCGTGGACCTGGCACCCGCCCGCCATCTGCCGCCCCCCAACGCGGCCGCCGGACCGGCCGAGCTGGCGCGGCTGCGGGAGCGGCTCTCCGCGACACTCGGCCTCACCGGCGCCCTCACCCCGCCCACGCCCGTCGAGGCCTCCGCCCCCGCCCGCTGGCCGCTCACCACCGTCGGCGAACTCGCCCGCGCCGGCGCCCTCCAGCTCCGCACCGGCGGCTCCGGCACCGGCTCCGGCCCCGTGCTCACCGAGCACGACGTCCTCGGCTCCGCGGCCCCGTCGGGGAGCCTGCCCGCCGACGGGCCGCACGAGGAGCCGGTGCTCATCGAACCGGGCGACGTCGTGGTGCCCGTCCTCGGCGGCGGCTCCGTCGCCCGCGTCGTCGACGACGCCACGGCGGGCGCCGCACTCGGCCGCAACCTCCAGCTGCTGCGCCCCGATCCGGCCGCCCTCGACCCCTGGTTCCTCGCCGGTTTCCTGCGCGGCACCGCCAACAACCGCCAGGCCAGCAGCCACGCCTCCACCGCGACCCGGCTCGACGCACGCCGCCTCCAGCTGCCCCGGCTGCCACTGGCCGAGCAGCAGCGGTACGGCGAACGCTTCCGCACCCTGGCCGCGTTCGAGGACGCGCTGCGCCTCGCCGGCCAGCTCGGCGGACGGCTCGTCCAAGGGATGTACGACGGACTGACGGACGGAACGGTCACACCGGGAAGGGACGGAACGGTCACACCGGGATGAGGGGAACCACAACGGTTCCGCACACCCCGGGGCCTCCTGTCGGTGTCGCCCCTTACGCTCGGTTCCGCGCGCACGTCCAGGTGCGCGCGGACCTCCCACGACCAGGTATCCAGGAGCAGCCATGTACGCCCCGGGCCAACCGCCGACGGCGCCGCGCGCAGTCCCCAGCAGGGGCTGGACCGTGTCGATGCGCGTGCTGTTCAGCGTGCTCTCGGTGTTCTCCTGCGGCATGCTCCTGTGGACACCCCTGCTCCGGCTGGCCATCGTGCGCCGCAGGGCCTTCGACTGGTGGATGACCGGGGCAGGCTTCGTACTCGTCTGCGTACTGCTGCCGGTCCTCGGCAGGGACGGCAGCGACTCCGACCCCCAGGGCATCGACTACGTCCTCATCCCGCTCCTGCTGCTCGCCATGGTGGCCGCCCCCGCGCACTTCATCGTCGCCGACATCCGCCACCACGCGGAGCCGGCGCGGCAGAACGTCATGGCCGGCCCCCCACCGCCGGCCCCGGGTTACGCCTACGCGCCCACCGTGCCGATGCAGACACCTCTGCCGACGCCGACGCCGATGCGGCCGGCCGGACAACAGCCCCCGGCCCCTCAGCCCTACACGCCGCAGCCTCACACCCCTCAGCCCTACACCCCGCAGCCGTACACCCCGCAGTACCCGCAGCCCCACCCGGCGCCTCAGCTCCAACCGGCACCCCCCACCAACCCTCGCCCCCAGCCCCAGCCCCAGCCCCACCCCCAGCGCCTCGACCAGGTCCGCGCCGAACTCGACGAGCTGAGCGACTACCTCCGTAAGGAGGAGGGCAGATGAGCGGGCGTCTCGTCGGCGGGCGGTACGAGCTGGCGACGGTCCTCGGGCAAGGCGGCATGGGCCAGGTCTGGACGGCCTACGACCAGCGCCTGGACCGCAGGGTCGCGGTCAAGCTGCTGCGCCCCGACCGGGTCACCGGGCCCGTCGGCAGCGACGTCGCGGGCGACCTGCGCCGCCGCTTCGTCCGCGAATGCCGGGTCACCGCCCAGGTCGACCACCCGGGCCTCGTCACCGTCCACGACGCGGGCAGCGACGGCGACGAACTGTTCCTCGTCATGCAGTACGTCGAGGGCGCCGACCTCGGCGACCACCTCGCCGAACACGATCCGTACCCCTGGCAGTGGGCCGTCGCCGTCGCCGCCCAGCTCTGCGCCGTCCTGAGCGCCGTGCACGCGGTGCCGATCGTCCACCGCGACCTCAAGCCCCGCAATGTGATGGTGCGCCCCGACGGCACCGTCGTCGTCCTCGACCTCGGCGTCGCCTCCGTCCTGGACAACGACACCACCCGCCTCACCCACACCGGCTCACCGATCGGCTCCCCGGCCTACATGGCCCCCGAGCAGGCCATGGGCGGCGCCGTCGGCCCGTACACCGATCTGTACGCCCTCGGCGTCCTCCTGCACGAACTCCTCAGCGGAGACGTGCCGTTCTCCGGTTCCACCGCCCTCGGCGTACTGCACCGCCACCTCTACGAGCCGGCCGTCCCCGTCCGGCAGATCCGCCCCGACATCCCCGAAGCCCTCGAAACCCTCGTCCTGCGCCTGCTCGCCAAGGACCCGCAACACCGCCCGGCGAGCGCCCAGGAGGTGTACGAACACCTCGCCCCCCTGCTGCCCGCCCGCACCACGGGACACCCCTCCCGCCCGCTCGACCCGACCCGCCCCTTCCTGCGCCCCCACGCCCCCTGGCCCGACCGCGTCACGACCCCGCCGGCCGGCCGGCCCGCGCCGCTGCCCACCCGGCCCGACGTCGCGGCCGCCGTCGACGAGGTCAAGAGACTCCTGGGCGAAGGCCGCATCACCCAGGCCGTCGACATGCTCGGCGGCATCCTCCCCGCCGCCGCCGAACAGCACGGCGAGGGCTCCCCGGTCGTCCGCATCCTGCGCAAGCAGTACGCGGCGACGCTGATGGACGACGGCCAGTACCGCCGCGCCCTGCCCGAACTGCGCCGGCTCGCCGACGACCGTGCCGCCGATTCCGGACCCGCCGACCCGCAGGCCCTGCAGTTCCGCTACGACGCCGCACAGTGCCTGGAACAGCTCGGCGAACCCGCCGCCGCACTCGCCGAGTACCGCGCGGTCCTTCCGTACTACGAGAACCAGTACGCCACGAACAACGACCCGGCACGCTCGTACGAGATCCGCCACCGCATCGGCCAGCTGCTGCTGGCCCTCGGCGACCACGCGGGCGCACGCGCCCAGCTCCAGGGGCTGCTGTACGACACCGAGCGGATGTACGGGCCGCACCACCCGCTGCCGCTCGAACTGCGCCGCCGGCTGGAGCGCCAGCTACAGGTCGGAGGCGGCTGAGCCGCCTGCGGCGAGCGCGCCGAACGGATACGGCCCCCGGTCCATCCGGGCTTGTTCCGGAGCCAGTTCACCCAAACGTCGCCCCCGGGCCACGCCCGTCATCCGCTCCCGACACTTCGACCGGCTGATGTACAAGCGTGCTGATCTCGCTGGTGGTGCCCTGCTTCAACGAGGAAGAGATTCTCGAACGCTTCCATGAACGCGTGACGGACGAGATGACCCGCCTCGGTCACGCGTTCCAGCTCGTGTACGTGGACGACGGGAGCGAGGACCGGACCCTGCCGATCCTCCAGAAGCTGGCCGCCGCCGACCCCCGCGCCCGCTACGTCTCCTTCAGCCGCAACTTCGGCAAGGAAGCCGCCATGCTGGCCGGCCTCCAGCACGCGGACGGTGACGCCGTCGTCCTGATGGACGCCGACCTCCAGCACCCGCCGGAACTCGTCGGCCGCATGCTCCAGGAACACGCCCAGGGCTACGACCAGGTGATCGCCCGCCGTACCCGCACGGGCGACCGCGTCACCCGCACCCTCACCGCCCGCGCCTACTACTGGCTCATCAACCGCCTCGTCGACGTCGAACTCGTCGACGGAGTGGGCGACTTCCGGCTGCTGTCACGCCGCGCCGCCGACGCCGTACTCGAACTCACCGAGTACAACCGCTTCTCCAAGGGACTCTTCGCCTGGGTCGGCTTCCCCACCACGACATTCAGCTACGAGAACGCCGTCCGGGAGCAGGGGCGCTCCGCCTGGACCTTCGGCAAGCTCCTCAACTACGGACTCGACGGACTCCTCTCCTTCAACAACAAGCCCCTGCGCGCCGCCCTCTACCTCGGCATGCTCCTGATGTCCGTGGCCTTCGTCTACGCCGCCTGGATCGTCGGCGTCGCCCTGGTGAAGGGCGTCGACACCCCCGGATACGTCACCCTTCTCGTCGTACTCACCGCCCTCGCCGGGGTCCAGATGGTGATGGTCGGAGTCGTCGGGGAGTACGTCGGCCGCATCTACTACGAGGTGAAGCGCCGCCCGCACTTCCTGGTGAAGGCCACCAACACCCCGAACCGCAGGCCGGCCCCGGAGCCGGAACCCCTGGAGTCCGTACGCCGATGACGGTCAAGGCACAACTGGTCCGCTTCGCCCTCGTGGGTGCCGTGAACACCGGCACGTACTACGGCTGCTACCTCGCCCTGCTGCACTGGCTGCCCTACCTGGCCGCACATGTACTGGCCTTCGCCCTCAGCATGACCGGGTCGTTCTTCCTCAACTCGTACTTCACCTACCGCACCCGGCCCACCTGGCGGAAGTTCCTGCTCTTCCCGCTCACCAACGCGGCCAACTTCGTCATCACCACCGGTGGCGTCTACCTGCTGGTCGGCCTGGCCGGATTCAGCAGCCGGTACGCCCCCCTGGTGGCGGCGGCGGCCGCCGTCCCCGTCACCTTCGTCGTCTCGCGCACGATCATGCTGCGACCGGACGCACCGCCGAAAGCGGTCGGACGGGCCGGCTGAACCGGTCGGACGGGCCGGCTGAAGCGGACCGTACGGAGCCGGTCCGGCCGTGTGGCAAAGTGTCCCGGTCATATGCGTCGAGCCGGACAAAGCCGTCGCGCCGTGCGGCCCCGGTGAGGTGGCGTGCTCTCGGCGCGGCCTCGGGCGGCCGGTTCGCCGCGCACCGTATTTCCCTGATCCATCCACAGAGGTGTGTTGTGAACGCGAGAAGACGCCGGGCCCTGCTGAAAGCCGTCGAGGTCATGCTGGAGCCCGGTGAGCAGGTCGAGGCCACGTCGCTGGTGAACCTCAGCGAGGTCTCCGTCAAGAAGAACATCGCCATGGGCCTCGCCGCGGCTGTCCTGAGGGGCGGGACGATGATCGCCGCGGCGTCCCCCCAGCCCATGTATCTCGCGGCCAGCCGCGAACGCCTGTTCCTTTTCCAGGCCAACCCGACCTTCGCGAAGCCGGACCGGCACCTCGCCACGTTCCTGATCGAGAACGTGAAGCGGACCGAGATCAAGCGCGGACTCGTGAAGCACTCGTTCATCCTGCTCGACGAGTCCGCGCAGAGCGCGATGCGGGTCTTCTTCCCGCGGTTCGGCGTCAAGGACATGGAGGCCGTGGCCGCACTCGTCCCGCTGGCGGCGGCGCCGGCGGCCGCGTAGCGGCCGGGAGTTCCGGGGGCGGGCCCCGCCCCACAGGAGCCCCGCCGAAACCGGCCGGACGCGCCGCCGGGACGCACCCCCGGACACCCGTATCCCCCATCCCTCCCGAATCGTTGGCCGGATCAGTGGCCCGGACCGGTTCCCCTGCCCGCCAAGTGCCGGATGCTCTAGCATCGATCACCGCAAGGCTTTGTGCACCGCCGCACAATCTCCTCGGGAGGCTCCTTTGCACCGCCGCCGTCGCAACGCGCTCACCGTCTCCGCCGCACTGCTCGCCGCAGCGCCGCTCCTCGCCGCCTGCGGCAGTCAGGCCCACCCGGGCGCCGCGGCCGTCGTGGGCGGGGACCGGATCACGGTGGCCACCGTGCAGGGCCAGGTCGCCGACGTACGCCAGGCGCAGGACGCCTCGAAGCAGGCCGCCCAGATCACCGACCAGTCCGGCCAGCTCGGCCGTGCCAAACTGCACGGGCTGATCCTGGACCGCGTCCTGGACAAGGCAGCGGCCGACGCGGGAGTGACCGTCTCCCGTGCCGAGATCCAGCAGATGCGCCAGCAGGCCGTCGCCCAGTACAAGGGGGAGGACGGGCTGCGTGCGGCGGTGCTCCAGGAGCGCTGGATCGCCCCGGACCAGATCGACGCCTTCCTGCGCGAACAGATCCAGCTGACCAAGCTCGGCCAGGCACTCGGCGCCGACCCGACGACCCCGGCCGGTACGAAGATCCTCGGGGACGCGCTGACCGAGGCGTCCAAGGCGCTGAAGGTCGACGTCAACCCGCGCTTCGGCGCCTGGAACGACCAGCAGATCCAGCTCGCCGAGTACAAGGCCCCCTGGATCAACCAGGTCACCAAGCCGGCCCAGTCGGCCGCGGAGGCCGGGGCCTGAGGACCGTGCGGCGGCCGGGGTAGATTCGGCGGTGTGAACGCTGAAGACCCCGGCCGCATCGTCCTGCTCACCGCCAGCCACCGCGTCGCGCCCGGACTCCTGTCCTGGCCGGCCTGGCAGACCCTGCACGCCGCCGACCGGGTGCACTGCGGGGAGGACGGCCGGCCGCAGCTGCCGTATCTGCGCGAGGCGGGTGTCACCGTCACCCCCGGCGTGCCCGACGCGCAGGAGCTGGTGGACGCGTGTGCCGGCGGCCGGACGGTGGTCGTCCTCACCGGCGGCGAGGGCAACCAGCCGCTGACGGACGGACTGGCCCGGCTGGCCGGTTCGGGACGGGTGTCGATGCCGGACCTGGAGCTGCTGCCCGGTTCGTACGATCTGCCGGGCGCCCGCCTCCTCGACCTGGTCCAGGTCATGGACCGCATCCGCCTCGAATGCCCCTGGACCTCGCAGAAGACCCACAAGGGCCTCGCCAAGTACGCCATCGAGGAGGCCTACGAACTCGTCGAGGCGATCGAGGACGGCAACCGCGAGGAACTGCGCGAAGAGCTCGGGGACGTACTGCTCCAGGTCGTCTTCCACGCGCGCATCGCCGAGGAGGACGAGGACGAGCCGTTCTCCGTGGACGACGTCGCCGCCACCCTCGTCGAGAAGCTGATCCACCGCCACCCGCACGTCTTCGGCGACGAGACCGCCGAGACACCGGAGGACGTCCACGCGCACTGGCTGCGCACCAAGGCGATCGAGAAGCAGCGCGAGTCGGTCACCGACGGGGTGCCGCTCGGCCAGCCCGGCCTGGCACTCGCCGCGAAGCTGGCCAGCCGCGTCCGTACCGCCGGACTCGACGTGCCGCTCCCCGAGGGCGGCGGCGGAGGCGGGCGCGAGGGCGGCGACGAGGGCGACGGCATCGGGTACCGGCTCCTCGCCCTGGCCGTGCGCGCCCAGGAGGACGGCATCGACCCGGAGGCGGCGCTGAGGGCCGCGGGGCGTGCGTACCGGGACGCCATCAGGGCGGCGGAGGGCGTCGGGTAGCAGCGGATAACGTCGGGGGGTGAACGACCGACCCGCCGCCCCCGCCGACCGACCCGCCGACGCCCCCGCCGGCTGCCCCGCCCACGGTGGCGACGCAGCCGCACCCGCGCCCGAACTCTTCACCTGGGAGTTCGCCACCGACCCGTACCCCGCCTACGCCTGGCTGCGCGCACACAGCCCCGTGCACCGCACCACGCTGCCCAGCGGGGTCGAGGCCTGGCTGGTGACGCGGTACGCGGACGCCCGGGAGGCCCTCGCCGACAGCCGGCTGTCCAAGAACCCGGCCCACCACGCCGAGTCCGCGCACGCCAAGGGGAAGACGGGGATCCCGGGCGAGCGCAAGGCGGAGCTGATGACGCATCTGCTGAACATCGACCCGCCCGACCACACCCGGCTGCGCCGTCTCGTGTCCAAGGCGTTCACCCCGCGTCGCGTCGCGGAGTTCGCCCCGCGCGTGCAGGAGCTGACCGACCGGCTCATCGACGGGTTCGCCGGGAAGGGGGAGGCGGACCTCATCCACGAGTTCGCCTTCCCGCTCCCCATCTACGCGATCTGCGACCTGCTGGGCGTTCCGCCCGAGGACCAGGACGACTTCCGGGAATGGGCGGGCATGATGATCCGCCACGGCGGCGGCCCGCGCGGCGGGGTGGCCCGCTCCGTGAAGAAGATGCGGAGCTATCTCCTCGAACTCATCCACCGCAAGCGCGAGAACCCGGGGGACGACCTGATCTCGGGCCTGATCCGGGCGAGCGACCACGGCGAGCACCTGACGGAGAACGAGGCCGCCGCGATGGCCTTCATCATCCTGTTCGCCGGTTTCGAGACGACCGTCAATCTCATCGGCAACAGCGTCCACACGCTGCTGGGCCACCCGGATCAGCGCGCACGGCTCCAGGCCTCCCTCGCCGCGGGGGAGACGGGTCTGCTGACCACAGGTGTCGAGGAACTGCTGCGGTACGACGGCCCGGTGGAGCTGGCGACCTGGCGGTACGCCACCGAGGCGCTGACCATCGGCGGACAGCGGGTCGGCGAGGGCGACCCCGTCCTCGTCGTGCTGGCGGCTGCCGACCGGGACCCCGAACGCTTCGGCGGACCGGACACGCTGGACCTTGCACGGCGTGACAATCAGCACCTCGGGTACGGGCACGGCATCCATTACTGCCTGGGAGCGCCGCTCGCCCGGCTGGAGGGGCAGACCGCCCTCGCCACGCTTCTGACACGCCTTCCGGACCTGCGACTTGCGGGGGATCCTGCCGATTTGCGGTGGCGCGGCGGGCTCATCATGCGTGGACTGCGCACGCTGCCGGTGGAGTTCACGCCGGGCCCGGTACGCGGTGAAGGTGACACTCTGTCAACTCTGTGACTTTCACGTGATCTCTGCTGCATCGACTTGTGACACACGTTCGAGTCCCGCTAGGTTCACCGTCTACTCATCAGTTGCTCGTCAGTCACACGGAAGGCATTCCCATGGGCTCCGCTAACGGCAGACACCGTCGCCCTCGGCAGGCACCCGCGATCGTCGTCGCCGCAGGCGTGACCGGTTCGGCCATCGCCATCCCGCTGCTCGGCGCGGCAGGCGCGCACGCCGCAGACGCCTCGACCTGGGACCGGGTGGCCGAGTGCGAGAGCGGCGGCATGTGGAGCGCCGACCTCGGCAACGGCTACTACGGGGGCCTGCAGTTCTCGCAGGAGCTCTGGAAGTCGTACGGCGGCGAGTCGTACGCCGAGCGCGCCGACCTCGCCAGCCGCTCGCAGCAGATCGCCGTGGCGGAGAAGGTCCTGGAGGACCGGGGGCCGAACGCGTGGCCCAGCTGTGCGGTCATCTCGGGCCTGGCCACGGACAGCGGCCTGCCCGGTGTGGATCCGGGCACCACGCCCTCCGCCGACCCGTCGGTGAGCGCCGACCCCTCCGAGGACGCCACCGCGTCGGACGACGCGTCCTCGGACGCGACGACGCCGGCGGACGGGGCCACGGACGCCGCCGGGGGCGATGCCTCGGCCGATGCCTCGGGCGGCGCCGAGGGCAAGGGCAGGATCCCGGACGCGTCCGCCTCCCCCTCGGCCACGCCCTCCACCACGCCCTCGGGCAAGGCCTCCGGCGCCGAGAACGGATCGACGGGGGGCCAGGAGAAGTCCGGCAAGCACCGGGGCGCTCCGGCCCCCGAGGAGACCCGGGGGAGCGGCGGCGGCGACCGGGAGGCGGGGCGCCATGCCTCGCGCGGTGAGAGTGGCGCACGCGACACCGGTGCTCCGGCTGCTGACGGTACGTACACCGTGCGCGCCGGCGACAACCTCTGGGCGATCGCCGAAGCTCAGGAGCTGCCGGGCGGCTGGACCCAGCTGTACGAGGCCAACAAGGCGGAGGTGGGCTCCGACCCGGACCTCATCCTGCCTGGCCAGAGCCTCGATCTCGGTGTGAAGGCGGACTGAGAGCGGTCTGATGATCGGCTGAGAATGCCTCAAAATTTGAGGTACTTAAGAGGCCTATGTCCCACTTTTGACGGAGTGAGACATGGGTCTCTTTGCGTGAACTGGCGTGTCTTGTCCGGGAGGTCCCGCCACATCCGTTCCGACCTGCGCAAATGATGGTTCTTCGGATGCAAGGAAGGGCCGTTTATCCGGTATGTCTATCTTTGGATATCGGGGCTGGGTGTGTTTACGGTCGGAACCGCTCGCACCGCGGGCCCCGTCGACCGTCACGCCGAATCCTGCCGTCGGTCGAAGGGAACAGACGCGTAAAGCGCCGTAGGCAGGAGCGGGGGACCCAGGTAAGCGCCGGGCCCGGTCGTCGAGAGACGCATCAGGACCGGCTTGGGGTGAAGTCGTGCGCTAGGACGCGCGGCCGGGCAACTCACTTGGCCCGAACCCGACAGCTCACCTCGTAGGCGTCGGTGAGGAGAAGTCTCGATGCTGCTCAACAGCAAGGGCAACAAGCACCGTCGCCCGTCCAAGGCCGTCCGTATCGCCACGCTCGCCGGTGTCGCCGGTGCCGCCATCGCCGTCCCCCTGATGGGTGCGACCGGCGCTTCCGCCGCTTCCGTGTCCACCTGGGACGCCGTCGCCCAGTGCGAGTCCGGTGGCAACTGGTCCATCAATACCGGCAACGGCTACTACGGCGGTCTGCAGTTCTCGCAGTCGAGCTGGGCCGCCGCCGGCGGTACCCAGTACGCGGCCCGTGCCGACCTGGCCACCAAGGCCCAGCAGATCGCCACCGCCGAGAAGCTCCTCGCCATCCAGGGCCCGGGTGCCTGGTCCTGCGCCGGCGCCGGCAACCTGAGCAACGACGGTGTCGACCCGGGCGTCGACACCGGCTCCTCCGCCGCCAGGACCGAGACCGCGCCCAAGCAGGAGTCCGCGCCGGTCCAGCAGGCCGAGCCGAAGAAGGCCGAGCGCGCCGAGGCCCCCGCCACCAACCGCTCGGACCGCTCCGCCGCCCCGAAGAAGGCCGAGCAGAAGAAGACCGTCACCACCCCGACCGGTGCCAAGGTCGCGAAGGGTGACGGCGAGTACAAGGTCGTCTCCGGCGACTCCCTGAGCAAGATCGCCGCCGACCACAAGGTCAAGGGCGGCTGGGAGAAGCTCTTCGAGCTGAACAAGGACATCGTCAAGGACGCCGACCTGATCTACCCGGGTCAGCAGCTCCACCTGACGAAGTAGTCGCGATCCCTCCTCGCTGACATCTCCGGCCGCCCCGGCCCGGTGCGCACCTTCCCCCCGTGCGTACCGGGCCGGGGTCGGCCGGTTTCGAGTTTGATCGTTCAACTGTTGTAGTTACTCGTCAGTAAATTTCTGGACCTTTGCCCCGCTATGCCTGCCCTTGGGTCCTTTTTCGTCCCAGGGGACGGGCGGTCGGCCGGTTGCGGCGGCCGGGCCGGTTAGGCTCTTGTCGCAAGGCCAAAGCGACCCTGCACCACCAGCGTCATATCCCAGAAGGAGATGCCTCGTGCCGTCCATCGACGTCGTCGTAGCCAGGGAAATCCTCGACTCCCGCGGAAACCCCACGGTCGAGGTCGAGGTCGGCCTCGACGACGGCAGCACGGGCCGTGCTGCCGTTCCGTCCGGCGCCTCCACCGGTGCGTTCGAGGCCATCGAGCTTCGTGACGGCGACCCCAACCGCTACCACGGCAAGGGTGTCGAGAAGGCCGTTCTCGCCGTGATCGAGCAGATCGGCCCGGAGCTCGTCGGCTACGACGCGACCGAGCAGCGGCTGATCGACCAGGCGATGTTCGACCTGGACGCCACCGAGAACAAGGGCTCCCTCGGCGCCAACGCCATCCTCGGCGTCTCGCTCGCCGTCGCCCACGCCGCGTCCGAGGCCTCGGACCTGCCGCTGTTCCGCTACCTCGGTGGCCCGAACGCGCACCTGCTGCCCGTCCCGATGATGAACATCCTCAACGGTGGGTCGCACGCCGACTCCAACGTGGACATCCAGGAGTTCATGATCGCGCCGATCGGCGCGGAGTCCTTCTCCGAGGCCCTGCGCTGGGGCGCCGAGGTCTACCACACGCTGAAGAAGGTCCTGAAGACCAAGGGCCTGTCCACCGGTCTCGGTGACGAGGGCGGCTTCGCGCCGAACCTGGAGTCGAACCGCGCCGCCCTGGACCTCATCGTCGAGGCCATCAAGGAAGCCGGCTACGCCCCGGGCAAGGACATCGCGCTCGCGCTCGACGTCGCCGCCTCGGAGTTCTACAAGGACGGCAAGTACGAGTTCGAGGGCAAGTCCCGCTCGGCCGCCGAGATGACCGAGTACTACGAGGAGCTCGTCTCCGCGTACCCGCTCGTCTCCATCGAGGACCCGCTGTACGAGGACGACTGGGCCGGCTGGAAGGTCATCACCGACAAGATCGGCGCCAAGGTGCAGATCGTCGGCGACGACCTCTTCGTCACCAACCCGGAGCGTCTGTCCCGCGGCATCGAGGAGGGCTCCGCCAACGCTCTGCTCGTCAAGGTCAACCAGATCGGTTCGCTGACCGAGACCCTGGACGCCGTCGAGCTGGCCCAGCGCAACGGCTTCAAGTGCATGATGTCGCACCGCTCCGGCGAGACCGAGGACGTCACCATCGCCGACCTCGCGGTCGCCGTGAACTGCGGCCAGATCAAGACCGGTGCCCCGGCCCGCTCGGACCGCGTCGCCAAGTACAACCAGCTGCTGCGCATCGAGGAGATCCTCGACGACGCCGCGGTGTACGCGGGCCGTTCCGCGTTCCCGCGCTTCAAGGGCTGACACGCACGGCACGGCCTGACAGGCCCGGCCGGGGCCGAGTGCCCCGGCCTCCGTCCGTCCCCGCACTCGGTCCCGTACCGTGTGCGGGGACGGACGTGCGTAATGGGGAGGCGGAGAGATGGCCGCGAAGGACCGGGACCGGTTCTCCACCGCGACCCGGCTGCGGTTGCTCGGCGAGCAGACGGCGGCCCGCGTCTACCGGTCCCAGAACCGCCGTCAGGCCCGACGCTCCCGGCTCACCGGCAGGGCGGCCTTCCTGGCTCTGATCGTCTGCTCGCTGATCGTCGCCCTGGCGTACCCGATGCGGAGCTATGTGTCGCAGCGTGACGAGATCGCCGAGCAGGAGCGGCTGGCGCAGGAGGCCGAGGCCCGTACCGAGGAGCTGCGCGACGAGAAGGCGCGGCTCCAGGACGACGCGTACGTCAAGCGGCTGGCCCGTGAGCACCTGCACTACGTTCTTCCGGGGGAGACCGGCTACACCGTGGTCGACCCCGACGCGGTCAAGGAGCGCAACGGGAAGCCGGAGGAGTCCGACCGGCCCTGGCACTCCAACCTGTGGGACGGCGTCGACAGCGCCGACCGAGGCTGAGCCGTATCCCTTTCCCGTACATCTGCTCTCTCCGCATGTCTGCGGAACCGCGGTCGTCCACGCAACCGCGGTCCGAGCAGTCCGATCAGAACCCCTAGGCAGGCATGGAAACGCCCCCTCCCCAGACCGAGTCCACCGCGCCCACCGACGCGGACATCGCCGCGTTCCAGCAGCAGCTGGGGCGCCCGCCGCGGGGGCTGCGCGCGATCGCGCACCGCTGCCCGTGCGGCAACCCGGACGTGGTCGAGACGCAGCCCCGGCTGGAGGACGGTACGCCGTTCCCGACGACGTTCTATCTGACGTGCCCGCGCGCGGCGTCCGCGATCGGCACGCTGGAGGCGAACGGGGTCATGAAGGAGATGACCGAGCGCCTGGCCACGGACCCCGAGCTGGCCGCGGCGTACCGCGCCGCGCACGAGGACTACATCGCGCGGCGTGACGCCATCGAGGTGCTGGAGGGCTTCCCGAGCGCGGGCGGCATGCCGGACCGGGTGAAGTGCCTGCATGTGCTCGTCGGTCACTCGCTGGCCGCGGGGCCGGGTGTGAACCCGCTCGGGGACGAGGCGATCGCGATGCTGCCGGAGTGGTGGCGCAAGGGTCCGTGCGTGTCGCCGTGCGGCACGCCGGACGAGGGCTGACCCGCCCGCACCCGGGGGCACTGCCCCCGGGCCCCCGCTCACCCCTAGCCGGAGAGGCTTGAAACATGACGCGTGTGGCCGCCATCGACTGCGGTACGAACTCGATCCGTCTGCTGGTCGCGGACGCCGACCCGGCCACCGGGGAGCTCGTCGAGCTCGACCGGCGGATGGAGATCGTCCGGCTGGGGCAGGGTGTCGACCGGACCGGCCGGCTCGCCCCCGAGGCGCTGGAGCGGACCTTCGCGGCCTGCCGGCGGTACGCGGCGGTGATCAAGGAGCACGGGGCGGAGAAGGTCCGCTTCGTCGCCACCTCCGCCTCCCGCGACGCGGAGAACCGGGCCGATTTCGTCCGTGGCGTGCTGGACATCCTGGGCGTCGAGCCCGAGGTGATCAGCGGTGACCAGGAGGCCGAGTTCTCGTTCGACGGGGCCACCAAGGAGCTTGCCGGGCGCGACGACCTGGCGAAGCCGTACCTGGTCGTGGACATCGGCGGCGGTTCCACCGAGTTCGTCGTCGGCGACGACCGGGTGCGGGCCGCCCGGTCCGTGGACATCGGCTGCGTCCGGATGACCGAGCGCCACCTCGTGCGGGACGGTGTCGTCGCCGACCCGCCCGCGCAGGCCGCGGTCGACGCGGTCCGGGCCGATGTGGAGGCCGCGCTGGACCTCGTCGAGGAGACCGTGCCGCTCACCTCGGCGGCCACGCTCGTCGGCCTCGCCGGGACGGTCACCACGGTGGCCGCGATCGCGCTGGGGCTGCGGGAGTACGACCCCGAGGCGATCCACCACTCCCGCGTCTCCCTGGAGCAGGTCCGGGAGATCACCGGGCGGCTCCTCGTCTCGACCCACGCGGAACGGGCGGCGATCGGTGCGATGCACCCGGGCCGGGTCGATGTGATCACCTCGGGGGCGCTGATCCTGCTGGCCGTGATGGAGCGGACCGGTGCGGGTGAGGTCGTCGTCAGCGAACACGACATCCTTGACGGCATCGCTTTCTACGCCGCCCGCTGAGGGGCGGCACGGCTCTCCGAGCGGCCCGCCGAGGGGCGGGGGCGCTTTCCGCGGCCCTGCCCCGCCACCGGCCGCGAAGGCTGCTCATCAGTACTCCGGCCTGCACCTTTGAGAGGTTCGCGGCCCCTTCTCGGGCCCCTTCGGAGAGACGGCGCGACCAAGTTCGTGAACTTCTTCACAAGGAATTCGGTGCCCTGGGGCCGACTTCTGCTCCGAACGGGCCCACGGGAGGGTGCATGGGGTAGCCCGCGCCGGGTACGGGACGGTTCCGAGCGTGTTGCGGGAGTGTGAATCGGAGGGGTGGTCCACCTCGCTGGGCGGCCTAAAAGCCTGCTCACAAGCGGTGAACAACGTTCGCCGGGGTGTTGTGGTTCCCCTGCCGGGTCATGACCTGGGTCACGTGGGCGGCGAAGTGTAGCAGAGGGTGGGCCATACCTTGTGAAGGGGCTCACGAGCGTGCCCTCCGAGGGGGGTGGATACTCGATGGCATGAGCACCACGGAGCGTCCCAGGATCCTCGTAGTAGGCGGTGGGTACGTAGGCCTGTACGCAGCTCGGCGCATTCTGAAGAAGATGCGCTACGGCGAGGCGACCGTCACGGTCGTCGACCCCCGGTCGTACATGACCTACCAGCCCTTCCTCCCCGAAGCTGCGGCCGGCAGCATCTCGCCTCGGCATGTCGTCGTCCCGCTGCGACGCGTGCTGCCCAAGGCCGAGGTCCTCACCGGCCGAGTCACGACCATCGACCAGGACCGCAAGGTCGCCACGGTTGCGCCGCTCGTCGGCGAGGCCTACGAGCTGCCCTTCGACTACCTGGTCATCGCGATGGGCGCCGTCTCCCGTACCTTCCCGATCCCCGGCCTGGCCGAACAGGGCATCGGCATGAAGGGCATCGAGGAGGCCATCGGTCTGCGCAACCACGTCCTCGAGCAGCTGGACAAGGCCGACTCGACGACCGACGAGGACGTCCGCCGCAGGGCGCTGACGTTCGTCTTCGTGGGCGGCGGCTTCGCCGGCGCGGAGACCATCGGCGAGGTCGAGGACATGGCCCGCGACGCGGCCAAGTACTACACGAACGTGAAGCGCGAGGACATGCGCTTCATCCTCGTCGACGCCGCTGACAAGATCCTTCCCGAGGTCGGCCCGAAGCTGGGCACCTGGGGCCGGGAGCACCTGGAGTCCCGTGGTGTCGAGGTCTTCCTCTCGACCTCCATGGACTCCTGCGTCGACGGTCACGTGGTGCTGAAGAACGGCCTCGAGGTCGACTCCAACACCATCGTGTGGACCGCGGGCGTGAAGCCGAACCCGGCGCTGGCCCGCTTCGGCCTGCCGCTCGGTCCGCGCGGCCACGTGGACACCTCCGAGAAGCTCCAGGTCCAGGGCACCGACTACATCTGGGCCGCGGGCGACAACGCCCAGGTGCCGGACCTGATCGGCCGCAAGGCCGGCAACCCGAACGCCTGGTGCCCGCCGAACGCCCAGCACGCGCTGCGTCAGGCCAAGGTCCTCGGTGACAACGTCATCTCCGGGATGCGCGGCTTCCCGCAGGGCGACTACAGCCACGCCAACAAGGGTGCGGTCGCCGGTCTGGGCCTGCACAAGGGCGTCGCGATGATCGTCATGGGCAAGGTGAAGATCAAGCTCAAGGGCCGTCTCGCCTGGTACATGCACCGCGGCTACCACGGCATGGCGATGCCGACCTGGAACCGTAAGATCCGGATCTTCGCCGACTGGACCCTGGCGATGTTCCTCAAGCGCGAGGTCGTCTCCCTCGGCGCCATGGAGACTCCGCGCGAGGAGTTCTACGAGGCTGCCAAGCCGGCCCCCGCGGCCGCCAAGCCCGTGGGTGAGAAGGCCAAGGCCTAGAGCCTTCCGCAACGCTCATGCCGGGTCCACGCGGCCCGGCGCGAGCCGCACGGAAGACCTCGGCCGTGCCGTCGGACCGCCGTCCGCCCTTCGGGCGGCGGCCTCGGCCCGAGGGCACTCTCCGGCCCCGTGTCCGGACGGGAGGGCCCCGCTCTCCGGCCCCGGTCCGCGGATCTCCGTATCCGCAGCAGACAGTTGTACGACGCCCGAAGGGGCCGTCCGCCATCCGTGGTGCGGACGGCCCCTTCGGCGTATCGGGGCAGGTCGGCGCGGATGCTGCCGCATGGGTGCGGGAGCCAGCACCCCGGCGGATGCGTGTGCGCTACAGGCATTTTGCCGTTCCATTGCGCGGTAGCGGGATGGTCCGGCCGCCGGAAACTGTTGTGGGGGGTGTGCCTCGCCATGGCGCCATGGGCGCCGCGGTGTGGTCCGGGGCATGTGTGGGCATGTCCGGGCACGTTGGGAAACACCATCACGGAGGTGTGCGCCATGGCAGACGCCGCATCGCGGCTGACCGCTCTCGCCCAGGAGCTGCTGGGAGAACCCCTACCGGTCCGCATCCGGGCCTGGGACGGCAGCGAATCCGGCCCCCCCGATGCCCCCGCCCTCGTCATCAGGAACCGCCGCGCCCTGCGCCGGCTGCTGTGGAAGCCGGGCGAACTGGGCCTGGCCCGGGGCTGGGTGGCCGGCGAGATCGACATCGAAGGCGATCTGTACACGGCCCTGGACCTGATGGCCGGGCTGATCTGGGAGCGCGCCGGTGAGACGAAGGGCGGCGCCCATCCGGCCCGCGACCCGAAGGTGCGGTCCGCCGTCAAGGGGCTGCTGCGGCTGGCCGGTCCGTGGCCGCCGCCCCCGCCCCCGTCCGAGGAGGTACGCCGGCGCAGCGGCTCGCTGCACACCAAGCGCCGCGACAAGGAGGCCATCAGCCACCACTACGACGTCGGCAATGACTTCTACGCACTGGTCCTCGGCCCGTCCATGGTCTACTCCTGCGCCTACTGGGAGGACGGCGGGAACCTGGAGGACGCCCAGCGTGACAAGCTCGACCTGGTCTGCCGCAAGCTCGCGCTGAAGAAGGACGACCGCCTCCTGGACGTCGGCTGCGGCTGGGGCTCCATGGCCATCCACGCCGCCCGCGAGTACGGCGCCCGGGTCACCGGAGTGACCCTCTCCGTCGAACAGGCCGCCTTCGCGAGGAAGCGCATCGCCGGGGAAGGCCTGACCGACCGGATCGAGATCCGGGTCCAGGACTACCGGGACGTCAGGGACGGCCCGTACGACGCCATCTCCTCGATCGGCATGGCCGAACACGTCGGCTCCGTCCGCTACCGCGAGTACGCCGACGACCTCTACGCACTCCTCAAGCCCGGCGGGCGCCTCCTCAACCACCAGATCGCCCGCCGACCGGAGAAGGACGAGTCCGCGTACCACGTGGACGAGTTCATCGACGCCTATGTCTTCCCGGACGGCGAACTGGCCCCGGTGGGCCGGACCGTCGCGACGCTCGAAGAAGCCGGTTTCGAGACGCGCGACGTCGAGTCGCTCCGTGAGCACTACGCCCTGACCCTGCGCCGCTGGGTCGCCAATCTGGAGAAGGAGTGGGAGCGCGCCGTGCGGATGACCTCGCCCGGCAGGGCCAGGGTCTGGCGCCTCTACATGGCGGCCTCCGCGCTCTCCTTCGAGCACAACAAGATCGGCGTGAACCAGATTCTCGCGGTCCGCCCGGCCGACGGCGGAAGCGCCCGCATGCCGCTGCGCGCCCGCGACTGGAAGGCCGACGCGAGCGGCTGACCGCGGACACGGCAGAGGGCCGGTACCCGCCGCGGCGGGTACCGGCCCTCTGCCGTGTCCGGTGCGGTACTACTCCGTCTTGATCGCCGTCAGCATGTTCAGCTTCGCGGCGTTGCGGGCCGGCCACAGGGCGGCCAGCGTCCCCACCAGAGCGGCCAGGAGCAGGAAGACCGCGATCCGGCCCCACGGCACGACCAGGACGTAGCCCGGGATCTCGGCCGCCACGGTCCGGCCGATCGCCCAGCCGAGGAACATGCCGAGCCCGATGCCGACCACCGCGCCGAAGAGCGAGATGACGACGGCCTCCAGCCGGATCATGCGCTTGACCTTGCGCCGGTCCAGGCCGATGGCCCGCAGCATGCCGATCTCCTGCTGTCGCTCGAACACCGACATGGCCAGGGTGTTGACGACGCCGAGCACCGCGATGATCAGTGCCATGGCCAGCAGCCCGTACATGATGTTCATGGCGAGGTTGATCGAGCCGCCGAACATGTCACGGATGTCCTCGCTGTCCATGATGCTCATGCCCGGGTTGTCGCCCAGGGCGTCGACCAGCGCCTGCTCGTTGGCCGCGCTCGCGCCGCCCTGCGTCTTCACCCAGATCTCACGGATGTCCGCACGGCCCTCGTGCGGGGCGACGACGTCACGCGGGATCAGGACCGGCGAGAGGAACTCGTTGTCCTTGTAGAGGGCGCCGACCTTCAGGCTGCCCTTCTTGTCGTCCTGGTACGTGACGGGGACGCTGTCCCCGGTCTTCCAGCCCTGCGCCTTCGCGGTCTTGTCCGAGACGGCGATCTCGCCCCGGCCCAGGGAGTCCAGGGAGCCCGCGACCGTGTCGACGGCGAGGACCTTCTCCACATCGCCGGGGGTGACACCGGACGCCGAGAGCGAGGTGTCGCCGATGTCCAGCCAGACCGACTGCTGGGGCGAGAGGGCGGTGACGCCGTCGGCCTTCTCCAGGGCGGTGAGAGCCGACTCGTCGAGCGCGTCGCCGCCGGCCATCGAGACCATGTAGTCGGCCTTGATGTTGTCCGTCGTCATCTTGTCGACGGCCTGGCCGAGGGTGACGCCGAGCACCGAGATGCCGGTGACGAGGGTGAGACCGATCGCCAGCGCGGAGGCGGTGGCGCCGGTGCGCCGGGGGTTGCGGACCGCGTTCTGCGCGGCCAGCTTGCCGGAGACCCCGAACGTCCGCCGCAGCAGCGGGCGCAGCAGGGCGATCACCGGGCGGGACAGCAGGGGGATCAGGATGATGATGCCGATCAGGGTCAGGAAGGCGCCGCCCGCGAGGAGCGTCTGACCGCTGGACCCGGCCTTCGCCGCGCCGCCCACGACGGCCGCGCCGCCGAGCAGCGCGATGAAGCCGCCGATCGAGTTGCGCACCACCAGGGACTTCACCGTGGCCACCGCGTACTGGCTGTTCATCGCCGCGACCGGCGGGATCTTCGCGGCCCGGCGGGCGGGCAGCCAGGCGGCCAGCACGGTGATCAGGACGCCGACGCCGAAGGCGGCGACGACGGTGAGCGGGGCGACGACCAACGGTCCGGCCGGGATCTTCCCGCCGATCAGGCTCATCGCGGAGCGCAGGGCGGTGGCGAGGCCGAGGCCCAGCACGAAGCCGACCAGGGACGCGATCAGACCGACCACGGCCGCTTCGATCAGCACCGAGCGCTTGACCTGGCGGCGGGAGGCGCCGACGGCGCGCAGCAGCGCCAGCTCCTTGGTGCGCTGGGCGACCAGCATGGTGAAGGTGTTGGCGATCAGGAAGATGCCGACGAAGAGTGCGATGCCCGCGAAGGCGAGCAGCAGCTTGTTGAGGCTGCTCAGGGCGGTTTCGGCCTGGTCGGCCTGTTCGTCCGCGCGCGCCTTGCCGGTCTTGGCCTCGGCGTCCTCGGGGAGCAGCGGCTTCACGGCGCTCAGCAGCTGCTCGTCGGTGGTGCCGGGGGCTGCGGTGACGTTGACGTCCTTGAACTCGCCCGGCCGCAGGAACAGCTGCTGGGCGACGGGGGCGTCGAACAGGACCAGGCTGCCGCCCGCGTTGACGGCGCCGTCCTCGGTGGTGAAGACCCCGGACAGGGTGTACTCCTTCACCGGCCCGTTGGTCGCGACCCGTACCTTGTCGCCGACCTTGTACTCGCCCTTCTTCGCGGTGTCCTTGTCCAGCGCGACGCTGCCTGCCGAGGCCGGTCCGGAACCGTCGCTGAAGGTGTACTGGCTGTCCTTGCCGTCCTTGCCGGGGGCGAAGTTGGAACCGGTGTTGGACCAGCCGTTGCCGATGAGCTTGCCGTCGGGGTCGGCGACCCCGGCGAAGCCGGCGACCCGGCCGGTGGCGGAGGCCACGCCGTCCAGGGCCCGGATCTTCTTCAGGGTGGCGGCGTCGATGGCGGCGGTCTGCTCGTCGCGCCGGTCGGCGTGGGTGGTGACGGCGACGGCGATGTCGTCGTAACTCTTCGCCGACTGGTTGCGGAAGGCGTTGCCGAGGGTGTCGGTGAAGACCAGGGTGCCGGAGACGAAGGCCACGCCGAGCATCACGGCGAGGACGGTCATCAGCAGCCTGGCCTTGTGCGAGAGCACATTGCGCAGGGCGGTACGGAACATGTCTGTCAGTCCTGGGGATGGGGTCCGGAAGGGGGGGGCGCGGGAGGGAGCCCGGGGCTCAGCTCGTGCGGCCCTTGGCGTCGAACGCCTTCATCCGGTCCAGCACCTTGTCGGCGGTGGGGTGTGTCATCTGGTCCACGATCGCCCCGTCCGCGAGGAAGATCACCCGGTCCGCGTAGGAGGCCGCGGCCGGGTCGTGGGTCACCATCACCACGGTCTGGCCCAGTTCGCGCACCGAGTTGCGCAGGAAGCCGAGGACTTCGGCGCCGGAGCGGGAGTCCAGGTTCCCGGTGGGCTCGTCGCCGAAGATGATCTCGGGCCGCGAGGCGAGGGCGCGGGCCACCGCGACACGCTGCTGCTGGCCGCCGGAGAGCTCGGTGGGCCGGTGGTTGAGGCGGTCGACGAGGCCCACCATCTCGATGACCTTGCGCAGCCAGTCCTGGTCGGGCTTGCGGCCCGCGATGTCCATCGGCAGCGTGATGTTCTCCAGCGCGGTCAGCGTCGGCAGCAGGTTGAACGCCTGGAAGATGAAACCGATCTTGTCCCGGCGCAACTGGGTGAGCTGCTTGTCCTTGAGGGACCCCAGCTCGGTCTCGCCGATCCGCACGGAACCGCTGCTGAAGCTGTCGAGGCCGGCCACGCAGTGCATCAGCGTGGACTTGCCGGAGCCGGAGGGCCCCATGATCGCGGTGAACTCGCCCTGCGGGAAGTCCACGGTGACCCGGTCCAGGGCGGTCACCTTCGTCTCGCCCTCTCCGTAGACCTTCGACAGTTCCGTGGCGCGGGCGGCCACCGCGGTGGCGCGGTGAGCGGTGGACATGGTGGTCACGGGAGACTCCAGGGTCGGGCGGGTACGGGACGGGGAGCCCGCCCGGCAGTCCCGCCGGGCGGCGGGCCCAGGACAGGGCACTGCTCCATCGTCCCGGCCGGCCGGCCGGGGATCGTCACTCCCGGTGCCCGTATCGAGGGCAGCCTTGAGTCGCACCGGGGAGGCCCTGGCGTCCTCCTGCGGTATGACACCGACCCCGAGGACCCCTCGCCCGGACCGGGCCAGGCGGGGCTCGCGGGGCAGGGGCACGCCGTACTCGCCCCGGCCGCCCCGGAGCCGTAGGCCGCGCCCGCGCCATCGGGGCGGTGGGCGGAGTGCCGGCCGGTTCAGCGGAAGGCGGCGACGTTCTCCGCGGCCCACTGCCGGAACGGCCTGGCCGGGGCGCCGGTGACCTGCGAGACCGTGGTGCGCACCGCCTGTATCGCGTCGTTGACGTCGCCGCCCGTGATGTCGAGGACCGCGTCCGCGGCTTCGCTCCCGAAGACCTCGGCCATCCCGGCATGGGCCTCCTGCCGGCTGATCTCGGCGAAAGGCACCTCCCTCCCCAGGGCCGCGCCGATGGCCTCGGCCTGCTGCCGGGCGGTCACCCGCTCCGGGCCGGTCAGGGCGTACGTCCGTCCGTGGTGGCCGGTCCCGGTCAGTGCCACCCGCGCCACCGACGCGATGTCCGAGGGGTGGATGGTGGGCAGTCCGGTGTCCGCGTAGGGCGCGAGGACCGTCTCGTGCGCGCGGACCGAAGCCGCCCACATCAGGGAGTTCGAGGCGAACTGCGTCGGCCGCAGGATCGTCCACGCCATGCCGCTGTCCTTGAGGAGCTGTTCGACCGCCAGGTTCTCGCCTGCGGGACCGAGGTGCGGATGGGTCAGGACCGTGATGGACGAGACGAGCACCACGTGGGCGACGCCCGCCTGCCGGGCCGCCGCGAGGACGTCGGCGTCCGGGCCCAGGCGCGACACGAGGAACAGCGAGCGCACCCCGTCCAGAGCGGGCTTCAGTGAGGCCGGGTCGGTGAAGTCGCCCTCGACGGCCTCGACCCCTTCGGGGAGAACGGCCTTCGCCGCGTCACGGGTGAGCGCTCTCAGCGGCCCGGCACCGTACGCGTGCAATTCCTTGAGCAGCGCACTTCCTACGTTCCCGGTGGCTCCCGTTATGAGCATCATGAGGACCTTCTCCTGTCGTCGGACGGGCAACTGCCGGGCGGGCAACTGCCGGACGGGCAACTGGAGGAGACGCTAGAAGCTCAATCGCGCTTCAGGTCAAGGCCGTCCGCCGGGGCGGTCCCGTCGACCCGCGCGGGACCAGGCGGGCCGCCGCGTCCTCGAACCCCGCCGCCGTACCGTCGGTGACCAGGGACAGCAGGGTGCGCGCGGCATGGCCCCCGTACGCCGGGATGTCGCGGCTCAGCGCGGTGAGCGGCGGCCGGACCACCCGGGAGAGCTGGGAGTCGTCCCAGGCGATCAGGGAGAGGTCGTCCGGCACCTGGAGCCCCATCTCCTGGGCGACCGAGAGACCGGCCACGGCCATGATGTCGTTGTCGTAGACGACGGCGGTGGGGCGCCGCGGGGAACTGATCAGCCGTCGGGTGGCGTGCGCCCCGTCCTGTCCGGAGTAGTCCGTGTGGACGATGACCGGTTCACCGAGACCGAGTTCGGCGCAGATCCCACGCTGGGCCCGGTCGCGCAGTTCCGTGTGGTTGAGGCCGGGCATGCCCGCGACCCGGGCGATGGACCGGTGCCCCAGCGCGGTCAGATACGTGAGGGTGTCCCGGAGTGCCGCGTGCTCGTCCGACCATACGGCGGGCAGGGGGCCGGCCGCCGAGGGGTGGCCGATCACCACCGCCGGCAGCCCCGTGCCGACGACGCCCTCGATCCTGGGGTCGGGGCTGCGCAGGTCGGCGAGGAACACGCCGTCCACCCGGCCCTCGCCCCACCAGCGGCGGTAGAGCTCCAGCTCCTGCGCCGGATCGGTGACGACCTGGAGGAGCAGGGCGCAGCCGCGCGGGGAGAGTTCGCTCTCGATCCCGCTGATCAGTTCCATGAAGAACGGCTCCATGCCGAGCAGCCGGGCGGGCCGGCACAGGGCGAGGCCGACCGCGTCGGCGCGTGCCCGGGTGAGGGCGCGGGCCGCGCTGTTGGGCTGCCAGCCGATCTCCTGGGCGATGGCCTTGATGGTGGCGCGGGTCGCGGGGGAGACGCCCGGCCGGTCGTTCAGCGCGTAGGACACCGCGACCTTGGAGACCCCGGCGCGGCGCGCTATGTCGGCGATCGTGGGGCGGTGTCTGGGCAAATGCGACCTCACTTAACCGGTTCGTATTACACGAAATGCCCTAGTCGGCGATCTCTCGTTCGGTACTCCTCTCCCGGAGGGATGATCGCTCAACTGCCCCGGAAAATAAAGGGATGGGAGCGCTCCCGCACCCTTGACATGCCCTCTTGGCGGCCTTAGCTTCACGGCACTTACCCGGTTCAGTAACTCCGCTCGGCAAGGACGGCGGGGAGAAGGAGGGACGATGGGCACGGGATTCCGGGGACGGACCGCGGCCACGCTCGCCGTGATCGCACTCGCCGCCACCGCGTGCACGGGGGGCGGCTCCTCGGCGGGCGGCTCGGGCGGATCGGGTGGCGGGGGTGGCGCGCTTCCGCGCAACGAGACGCTCTACACCACCGGGACGCAGTGGGGGCCACCGGCCAACTACAACCCGCTGCACAACTGGGACCACGCGACCGGCACCAAGGGGCTGGTCTACGAGACGCTGTTCCACTTCGACCCCGACGCGGGCAAGCTGACGCCCTGGCTGGCGGAGTCGGGCAGCTGGACCGGCGCCAAGACGTACGAGGTGAAGCTCCGTCCGGGCATCACCTGGTCGGACGGCAAGCCGCTGACCGCCAAGGACGTCGCGTACTCCTACGGGATCGGCAAGATCGAGGCCTCGTCCTTCCACACCCTGTGGAGCTGGCTGTCGGACGCGAAGGCGGTGGACGCCACGACGGTCCGCTTCACCTTCAAGGAGGCCCGCTACCAGGAGTGGGACTTCACCCTCTACGGACAGCCGGTCGTCCCGGAGCACATCTGGGGCAAGCGCTCCGAGAAGGAGATCCTGGACGGCGTCAACGACAAGCCGGTCGGCACCGGTGCGTACACGCTCAAGAGCAAGTCCCAGGACCGGGTCGTCTGGCAGCGGCGCGACGACTGGTGGGGCGTCAAGGCGCTCTCCATGAAGCCCGCGCCCCGCTACATCGTCGACGTCTCCAACCCGAGCAACGAGGTCGTCATCGGCCAGCTGGGCCAGGGGCAGCTGGACCTCAGCAACAACTTCCTGCCCGGCGCCTCCTCGCTGATCAAGAGCAAGAAGGTCGTCTCGTACTACGACAAGCCGCCCTACATGCTCTCCGCCAACACGGCCTGGCTGGTGCCCAACACCACGAGGAAGCCGATGAACGACGCGGCCTTCCGCAGGGCGCTGGCCGCCTCGGTGGACACCGGCAAGATCGTCAAGGGTGTGTACGGGGAACTGGTCAAGCCCGCCAACCCGACCGGTCTGCTCCCGCAGTGGGACAAGTTCGTCGACCAGGACCTGGTGTCGAAGGAGGGCTTCTCCTTCGACACCGACAAGGCCAAGCAGATCCTCGCGGACGCCGGGTACAAGGACACCAACGGCGACGGCCTGGTGGAGAACAAGGACGGCTCCAAGCTCAGCCTGAAGCTGGCCGTGCCCACCGGCTGGACCGACTGGATGGAGGCCGCCAAGGTCATCGCCTCGTCGGCCAAGGACGCGGGCATCTCCATCACCACCGAGTTCCCCGACGCGAACGCCCTCAACGAGACGCGCGGCAAGGGCAACTTCGACCTCGTCGTCAACAACGAGCGCCAGCTGTCCAGCACCCCGTGGACGTACTACGAGTACATGTTCCAGCTGCCCGTCCAGAAGCAGCAGAACACGGTCAACTTCGGCCGGTACGAGAACGAGGAGGCCTGGAAGCTCGTCCAGGAGCTCGGCGCGGTCAAGACGGACGACACCGAGGGCATGAAGAAGGTCATCTCGAAGATCCAGGCGATCCAGCTCAAGGAGATGCCGGTCATTCCGCTCTGGTACAACGGCCTCTGGGCCCAGTCCACCGTCGGAAGCTGGACGAACTGGCCGTCGGACGCCGAGGGCGCGCCCAAGTACGCGCCGGCGATGTGGCGCAACTGGCTGGAGATGGGCGGCTTCGAAGCCCTCACCCAGCTCAAGCCCGCCAAGTGACCCACCCGTTCTGAGGGACCCCCGCCGGCCCGCCGCGACACGGCGGGCCGGCGCCGGGCCCTGAATCCATGACCGCCCCGCCGTGCGCAGGCCGCCCTGACGCCCGCACGGCGGGGCTCTCCCCGGGGAGCTCCCTTGCGCCGCTACTTCGCCCGCAAACTACTGATCTACGCACTGACCTTCGTCGTCGCCGTCACCGTCAACTGGATGATCCCGCGCTTCATGCCGGGCGACCCCGTCGCCGCCATGGTGGCCAGGGCCCGGGTCTCGCAGCCCGAGGCCGTCGAGGCCATGCGCGCCTACTACAACAACCTCTTCGGCTTCGACGAACCCGTCTGGCAGCAGTACCTGCACTTCTGGGGCGCCCTGCTGCAGGGCGACTTCGGGCTGTCCATCTGGGTCTTCCCCAAGCCCGTGGCCGACGTGCTGCTCGACGCACTCCCGTACACGCTGGGGCTGATGATCCCGTCCGTCCTGCTCAGCTGGTTCGTCGGCAACTGGGCCGGGGCGCTGGCCGCCCGCCGCAAGGTGCTCGACAACACCGTGCTGCCGGCCGGATATCTGCTCACCGCGATGCCCTACATGTGGATCGCCGTCATCCTCGCCTGGGCGCTCGGCTCCAAGGCGGGCTGGTTCCCGCTCTCCGGCGGATACAGCCTCGACATCCAGCCGAGCTGGTCCACCGCCTTCGCCGTGGACCTGCTCCAGCACTGGGTGCTGCCGTTCCTCTCGCTCTTCCTGGTCGCACTCGGCGGCTGGGCGATCGGCATGCGCAACATGATCATTTACGAGCTGGAGTCCGACTACTCCTCGTATCTGTCGGCCCTCGGCGCACCGCAGCGGCTCATCCGCCGCTACGCCTTCCGCAACGCCGTCCTGCCCCAGATCACCGGACTCGCCCTCCAGCTGGGTGTCCTGGTGGCCGGGGCCCTCGTCACCGAGATCGTCTTCGCCTATCCCGGGCTCGGCTCACTGATCCTGGCCGCGATCCAGAACCAGGACTTCTTCCTGCTCCAGGGCGCGTTCCTCTTCATCGTCATCGGCGTACTGATCGCCAACTTCCTCATCGACATCGTGTACGTCGTCGTCGACCCCCGGACCCGTACCGGCATGGCAGGAGGCCAGTCATGAGTACCGTGCCCGAACCGGCCACCGGCACCGGTCCCACCGGCCCCGACACCGGCCCCGGACCCGTTCCCGGGGCTCCGGCGGCGCCCGCCGTGGCAGCGGCCACACCGGGCCGCGAGACGCTCCACTACGCCGTGCGCAACCCCAAGCTCCTCATCGGGTTCACCGTCGTCGTGCTGCTCCTGCTCGTCGGCGTCTTCGGCCCGCCGCTGCTCGACAACGCCGACCCCAACGAATACGTGGGCCCGCAGGCCGCGCCGCCCGACGGCACGTACTGGATGGGCACCACCACCTTCGGCCAGGACGTGTACGCCCAGTTCGTGCACGGGCTGCGCGCCACCTTCCTGGTCGGCGTCGTCGGCGGGGCCATCGCCGCCGTCATCGCCATGCTCGTCGGCTTCCTGGCCGGCTACCGGGGCGGAGCCGTCGACGAGATCCTCAACATGATCACCAACGTGGTCCTGGTGCTGCCCGCCCTCGCCGTGCTGCTGATCATCAACGCCTACCTCGGGGTCCGCTCGGTCGCCGTCCAGGGCCTGTTCATCGGGCTCACCTCCTGGCCCTGGGCGGCGCGCGCGATCCGCGCGCAGACGTTCTCGCTGCGCACCCGGGAGTTCGTGGACCTGGCCCGGCTCAGCGGCAGCGGCACCTGGCGGATCGTCTTCCGCGAGATCGCGCCCAACATGAGCTCGTACCTCTTCATGATGTTCATCCTGCTCTTCGGCGGATCCGTACTGATCGCCTCCTCGCTCGACTTCATCGGGCTCGGCCCCACCGAGGGCGTCTCGCTGGGGATGATGCTCCAGAGCGCCCAGCAGTGGAGCGCGCTCCAACTCGGCATGTGGTGGTGGTTCGTCCCGCCGGGCGCCGGGATCACCGCGATCGTCGGCGCGCTCTACGTCGCCAACGTCGGCCTCGACGAGGTCTTCAACCCGAAGCTCCGGGAGGCCTGAGACATGACTCCCACCGTGACCGATCCCGGAGAGGCCTGAGCACATGACCCTGACCGTGACCGATCTGAGGGTCCACTACCGCACACTGCGCGGTGAGGTCCGGGCCCTGGACGGCGTCAGCTTCGACCTGGCCGACGGGGAGATCCTGGGCCTGGCCGGCGAGTCCGGCTGCGGCAAGACGACGCTCGGCAAGTCGCTGATCCGTCTCGACGGCCGGATGCGGCACGCGGGCGGCACCGTCACCCTCGACGGCGACGACGTCCCGGTCTCCGACGACCGGGCGATGAACGCCTTCCGCTTCCACCGGATATCGCTCGTCCCGCAGTACTCCATGAGCGCTCTCAACCCCACCCGGCGCATCGGGCGCATGATCCGCGAACTGCTCGCCTCGCGCGGCGTCAGCGTGGACACCGCCGAACTCCACCGCCGCCTCGACCTGGTGGGCCTGGACCACGACGTCCTCGACCGCTATCCGATCGAGCTCTCCGGCGGCATGAAACAGCGCACCGTCATGGTGATCTCCACCCTGCTCGACCCGTCCGTCCTCATCGCGGACGAGGTCACCTCCGCCCTCGACGTCTCCACCCAGCGGGCCGTCGTCGGCGCGCTCACCGGGCTGCGCGACAAGGGCCTGGTCACCAGCATGATCTTCGTGACGCACGACCTCGGCCTGACCTCGCACATCGCCGACTCCATCATGGTGATGTACGCGGGCAAGCTCGCCGAGAAGGCGCCCACGAAGGTCCTCACGACCGCGCCCCGCCACCCGTACACCAAGCTCCTGCTCGGCTCGCTCCCCGAAGTCGGCGCCCGGTACGCCGACAAGCCCCTCAAGGGCATCGCGGGCGCCCCGCCCTCCCTGCTGAACCCCCCGGCCGGCTGCCGCTTCCGCGACCGCTGCCCGCTCGCCGGTGACGAGTGCGCCGAGGAGCCCCCGGTCGTGGAGATCGCCCCCCGTCACTCCGTCGCATGCTGGAAGGCCTGATGCTGACCCTCGACCACGTCACCAAGACCTACCGCGCCGGAGCGTTCGGCGGCGGTTCCGTCACAGCCGTCGACCGGGTGTCCTTCACCGCCGCACCCGGCGAGGTCGTCTCCCTCATCGGCGAGAGCGGCAGCGGAAAGTCCACCATCGGCCGGATGATCCTCGGCCTGACCGGCGTCAGCTCCGGCAGCCTCACCCTGGACGGACAGCAGGTCCGCCCGGGAAAGGACTTCTACCGCCGCGTCCAGGGCGTCTTCCAGGACCCCTTCTCCTGCTACAACCCGGTCTTCCGGGCCGACCGCGTCTTCGCCCTCGTCCGCCGCGCCTACCACCCGGGCGTCCCCGACAAGGAATGGGCCGACCGCGTCGAGAAGGCCGTACGGGACGTCCGTCTGGACCCCGGGCAGGTGCTGGGCCGCTACCCGCACCAGCTCAGCGGCGGACAGCTGCAACGCCTCCTCATCGCCCGCGCCCTCCTGCTCGACCTGAGCTTCCTGGTCGCCGACGAGATCACCAGCATGCTCGACGCCTCCACCCGCATCGACGTCCTCAACCTCCTGGCCGCACTCAAGGAACGCGGCCTCGGCGTCCTCTACATCACCCACGACCTGGCGCTCGGCACCTACCTCGCCGAGAAGACCGTCGTGCTGCGCCGCGGCCGGGTCGTCGAACGCGGCGACACCCAGAAGGTGTTCGGCAACCCCCTCCACCCCTACACCCGCACCCTGCTGGCCGCGGTGCCCCGCCTCAACACCCCGTGGGACCCGCCGCAGCCGCTGGAGAGCTGCGCCTTCCACGAGGGCGGCGGCGACACCGACCTGTACGAGACCGAGCCGGACCACTTCGTCGCCTGCGCCCAGCTCCCCGCCTGTGGAAGGACCCCCGCGTGACCCTCAGCCACCTGCCCCTGCACGACGGCTGGACGCTCACCGCCGACAGCCCCGTGCCCCCGGGGCTCCCCGTGGCGGGCGTGGCCGCCACCGTGCCCGGCTGCGTCCACACGGACCTGCTCGCGGCCGGGCTCATCGACGACCCGTACCTGGACGACAACGAGAGCCGGCTCGGCTGGATCGGCCGCACCGACTGGACGTACCGGACCACGTTCGACTGGACGCCGGACGGGCACGACCACGCCGACCTGTGCTTCGACGGCCTCGACACCGTCGCCACCGTCCTGCTCAACGGCACCGAGGTCGGCCGCACCGCCAACCAGCACCGCTCCTACCGCTTCCCCGTCCGCCCCCTGCTGCGCGAGGGCGCCAACACCCTCGTCGTACGGTTCACCGCCCCGTACACCTACGCCGAGGAGCTGCGCGAACGGCTCGGCGACCGGCCCGGCGCCTATGCGGAGCCGTACGCCTTCATCCGCAAGATGGCGTGCAACTTCGGCTGGGACTGGGGTCCGACACTGGTCACCTCCGGCATATGGCGGCCGGTCGCCCTGGAGACCTGGAGCGGTCCGAGGATCGCCTCCGTCACCCTGCTGCCCGATCTCGACGAGGCGGGGGTGCCCCGCCTGACCGTCACCCTCGGCATCGACCGGCCGGGCCAGGAGTCGGCCGAGGTGCTCGAAGCGGTGGTGGAGGTCGCGGGCGAGCGTGCCGCGTTCACCGTCCCCGCCGGCGAGGACCGGGCCACCACCACCCTCTCCGTGCCGCGCGCGGATCTCTGGTGGCCGCTCAGCCACGGCGAGCAGCCCCTGTACGGCGTCACCGTCCGCCTCGGCGAGCGGACCTGGCAGGGCAGGACCGGCTTCCGAGGCGTCGCTCTGGAGCGCGAGGCGTTCCGCTTCGTCGTCAACGGCGAACCCGTCTTCGTACGCGGCGTCAACTGGATCCCCGAGGACTGCTTCCCGCACCGCCTCACCCGGCAGTGGATCTCCGACCGCTTCGACCAGGCGGTCGCCGCCGGGGTCAACCTGATCCGGGTCTGGGGCGGCGGACTCTACGAGAGCGACGAGTTCTACGAACTGGCCGACGAGAAGGGCCTGCTGGTCTGGCAGGACTTCCCCTTCGCCTGCGCGGCCTACCCGGAGGAGCAGCCGCTGTGGGACGAGGTGGCGGCCGAGGCCCGGGAGAACGTCACCCGCCTCGCCCCGCACCCCTCCCTCGTCCTGTGGTGCGGAAACAACGAGAACCTGGAGGGCCACGCCGACTGGGACTGGCAGAAGGAACTGGGCGACCGGACCTGGGGCCACGGCTACTACCACGAGCTGCTCCCCGCCGTCGTCGCCGAGACCGACCCGACCCGCCCGTACTGGCCCGGCTCGCCCTACTCCGGCACCGAGGACATCCACCCGCAGGACCCGGCACACGGCACCATCCACATCTGGGACGTGTGGAACCGGGCCGACTACCGCGCCTACGCGGACCGGGTGCCGCGCTTCGTCGCCGAGTTCGGCTTCCAGGGCCCGCCCGCGTACACCACCCTGCGCCGCGCCGTCAGCGGCCCGCTGACCCCCGACGCCCCGCTCCTGGCCCATCACCAGAAGGCCGACGACGGCAACGCCAAGCTGCTCCGGGGCCTGGGCGACCACCTCCCGCAGCCGGGCGAGGACTTCGACGACTGGCACTGGCTCACCCAGCTCAACCAGGCCCGCGCCGTGGCGTTCGGCATCCGTCACTTCCGCTCCCACACCCCGTACTGCATGGGCACGATCGTGTGGCAGCTCAACGACTGCTGGCCGGTCGTCTCCTGGGCCGCCGTCGACGGCGACGGCCGCCGCAAGCCCCTCTGGTACGCCCTGCGGGCCGTGTACGCGGACCGGCTGATCGCCGTACGCGACGGCGCCGTCCACCTCGTCAACGACACCTCCACGCCCTGGGCCGGCACACTGCGGCTGACCCGGCACGGCCTGGACGGGGCGGTGCTGGCCGAGGAGGACGTGCTGGTGAGCACCGCCGCCCGCTCGGTCTCCCGGGTCCCGCTGCCGCCGTCCGTGGCCGAACCGGCCGACCGGGCCCGCGAACTCCTGGTCGCCCGCATCGGGGAGACCCGGACGGTGGAGTTCTACGAGGAGGACACCCGCCTGGCGCTGCCGCCGGCCCGGTACGACGTCACGGTGACGGAGAGCGGGGACGAGGCGCCCGGATACCGCGTCGAGGTGACGGCCCGCACCCTTCTGAGGGACCTCGCGCTCTTCCCCGACCGGCTGGACCCGGCGGCCGAGGTGGACGAGATGCTCGTCACGCTGCTGCCCGGCGAGAGCACGGTGTTCATGATCACAGGAGCGGTCCTGGAGGACCCGGAGGCGCTGGGCTCGCACCCGGTACTGCGCTGCGTGAACGACGCCGTTGCCCGATAGGGGTGGCGCGCCCCTGGCGATCCGTGGCGCGCGCCTGGCGAATCGGCTGTATGGGTGCGGCGACTTTCCGTCAATTCGGATACGAGGCCGCCGCGCCCGACACCCGCCCAGGCGTGTGACTATGCCTCCCGGGTGTGCTGACGCACCCTCAAGCGATCAATAAAATAAGACAACATCGAGCCACTGTCCGTCTGCTCAGGGTGAGCCCCCGGATAGGGTCATGTGCCAACGCGGAGCCGCGCGCCAAGCCCGGATGGTGGAATGCAGACACGGCGAGCTTAAACCTCGCTGCCCCTCGGGGGCGTGCCGGTTCGAGTCCGGCTCCGGGCACTCAACTTGTCGCGCGGGTTGAACTGGGAGAGCGGTCGGTTGGGCCCATCCCTTCTTCGGGTATGGGGCGCACGGCGGGCGCACCGTTCCCTACGGTCGGCCCATGACGTACATCGCGGAGCGAAGGTACAGGGCCGGAGAGGTCACCGGCTATCAGGTCAAGTGTTGCCTGAGTGGCTCCCGTGCCGGAGATTCGCAGAGCGAGCGGCACAGCACGGCGGAGGCGGAGTCCTGGGCGTGCTGGTTTCGGGCCCGCGGGGATGCGCCCCTGGCGGCGCTGCGAGCGTACGCGGACATGGCGGCAGCGATAGCGATGTGGACCGGCAACGCCCGGTACCGGCCGGGCTGAAGCGAGTACGTTCGGACTGGGGAGGACGGACTGCTCTGCTGCTGGTTCTGACGGCCCACCTCATATGTGTGCTCCGAGGTACGCGGACCGGGTCGGGCCGTGCGCCCGGTGGCTCCTACCGGGCCGGTGCGTGATGCAGGATCGCCGCCACGCCCGCGTCCGAGGAGCCGTAGTTGATGCCGCGCAGGATCGCGACGGGGACGCCGCGTCCGCGCTGGCCGAGGATCAGCCCGGCAGCTGCGGCGATCATGTCGACCTGGGTCTCCTCCTGCCGTTTCGCGTCGTGCTCGGTGACTCGCAGCGGTGCGACTCCGGCGGCCCCGACGGCGATGCATGTGGCCCCGCGTCGGTCCGCGCGGCCGTCGGAGTCGGCGACGACTACGGCGACGGTCGCGCCGGTGTGAGTGACCAGGGCGTCGCGCAGCGCGCGGGCTGAGGCGTCGGGGTCCTCGGGGAGCAGCCATGCCCCCTTGTCACCGGCTCGGTCGATCCCGGCCGACGTCAGCAGGTGGCCGAGCCGGTGCTGGGCGATGATCGGCCCCCGCTCCGTGGCCAGGAAGTGCGTGGTGGAGTGGTCCAGGATGAGCTGGACCACCGTCGCGGGCTTGCCCGTTCGGGCCGACAGCTCCAGGGCCTCGTCGGAGGGTGTGACGTCGGCCAGGTCCACGTAGCGGTCCTCCGAGATCGACACGATCTTGCTCGCGACGACCACCACGTCTCCGTCGAGCAGGGCGGTTCCGTTCTGGGACAGCACCGTGGTGATGGTGGTCGCGAGGTCGTCACCCGGCCGGACTTCGGGGAAGGGCTCCAGGCCGAACGCGGAGAACCCGGAGGTGGTGGGGGGTGTGGCGGTCACGGTGCTCCTGCTGCTGGGGAGAGGGCGGTGCGGAGGTGGTCGTGGGCGGCGGAGAGCATACGACAGTGCGGGGGCGCCACTCGAACGGAGGCACTTTGGGCGGAGCCTCGGCCCGGCTCCGGTCACCTCCTCGGCCCGAAGGGATGATCGGGATCTCCCCGTCCGCTGCCGTGTGCGGCACGTGCACGCGTCGGCCACTCCGCCGCTGGAGGTTCCCGCATGTTCCGTCCGGTGCGCGCCGCGCTGCCCTCGGCCCGGGGCTCGTCGAACGAGGACGACGTCACGGCCATCCGTACGCCGTCGACCGGCAGCGTCGTCCTGGCAACGCTGGTCACGACGGCGGTGGTGGTCGTCTTCGGGCTGCTGACCGGGACCGCGGTGCTGCTCCTCGGCCTGCTGGTGTTCCTGCCCGCGTTCACCGCGGCACTGTGCAGCCCGGGGCAGACGGCGCTGGTCTCCGTGTGGGTGAGCCTTGTCGTCGTCGCACCTGTGATCTTCCAGACCGGGGGACGGATCCTCGACCGGGTGATTCTGACGCTGTTCGCCGTCGGCTTCGGCGCGCTGGCCGTCTACGGATCCCGGGTACGCATCGTGCGTGAGGGCGCGCTGGTGAGCCTGCGGTCGACCGCGGCGGCGATGCAGAGGCAGATCCTGCGGCCGCTCCCGCTGCTCACCGACGATGTCCTCGTCGACGGCGTCTACGAGCCGCTGCAACAGGACAAGCTCGTCGGGGGCGACATCTACGACGTGGTGGCCACGCCCTGGGGCACCCGGGTGATGATCGGCGATGTCCAGGGGAAGGGGCTGGCCGCCATCGGCATGGCCATCGACGTGGTCGGAGCGTTCCGCGAGGCGGCCCACCGCGAGCCGACCGTGACCGCGCTCGTCGACGCACTGGAGGCGGCGGTCGTCCGGCACAACGACTACGCCGGACAGCGCGGCGAGCCCGAACGGTTCGTCACCGCACTTGTCCTGGGTGTCGACGCGGGCACCGACACCCAGGTCGTCGGATGCGGCCACATCCCGCCCTATCTGCTGCACGAGGGTTCGGTCACCGAAGTCGGCGCGGGGGAGGAACATGTGCCGCTGGGGCTGGCGAGTCTGGTCGACGAACCACGCACGGTGGCCTGGTTCCCCTTCCCCGCCGGGGCCACGCTGCTGCTGTGCACCGACGGTCTGACGGAGGCCCGGTCGCCCGACGGTGCCTTCTATCCGCTGGAGGAACGTCTCGGCGGCCGCGTCGACATCACCGCCGGACGGCTGATCAGTTCACTCATCGACGACATGCGCGACTTCACCGAGGCAACGCAACAGGACGACCTGGCCGTCCTCGCCATACGCCGCGCCCCGCACCGGGCACCGTAGGGCGGAGCCGCACCGCCCGCCGTGCACCGGGGGAGTGTGCCGATCCGCTGTCCGCTGTCCGCCACCCGCCGTCTGCCCCGGACCGCGTCGGCGATGCCCCGGCGGGGGCCGTCTCCGAGACCCGTTGGGCCCACATTCATTCGCTCGTACGTCCGTAAAGGGGCCCCGTATTTGGGCCCACGGGCCCGTGCCCGCACACCTGCACCTCTCGTAGCCTCCGACCCCTGAGGCCATCGGGGAGGACATAAACATGCCACGGACGAGGTGTCGGGGGGCCATGTCCTCGCGCGGTGCATGGGGCGACCGGGGCGGATCCGCCCTGGAGTACGTCGGCATGGTCATGGTCGCCGTGGCCATCGTGGGCGCCCTGCTGGTGACCGGCCTCGCAGGGCCGGTCAGTGAACGGTTCTCGTGCGCCATCTCCTCCGTCATGGGCGGCGGGGCCTGCGCGGGCGGGGAAGGCGGCGAGGCGGGCGGCGATCCCAACGCCGAGTTCGAGCCCCTCACCTGTGCCACGGTCACCAAGGCCGGTACGCAGGGCGGCAAGTTCGGGGTCTCGTTCGAGACGCTCGGTGTCGAGTTCGGCGGCGAGTTCGGCTTCGAGGAGACGACGAGCAGGGCGAAGACGGACGTCAACAAAGACGGCAAGATCGACGACAACGACGAGCAGGTCTCGCTCACCTTCACCGACGCCGGCTCGATCAAGGGCACGGAGAAGCCCAAGGGCCGGATCAAGATCGGGGACGTGGGCAAGGACAAGGTGGAGATCGCCGCCGGTCTCACCGTCACGACGGGCGACACCTGGGTCTTCGACAGCCAGGAGGAGGCGGACCAGTTCCGCAAGGACCTCCAGGAGTACAAGAAGCTCAGCCGGCTGAACAAGCTCTCCAACCTCAGCCCGATCGTGGGCGGTTCCACCGAGATAGCCAGCTGGTTCGGCAAGGGGCCGAAGGCCCATGAGAGCCGCCTCAAGCAGAGCATCGAGGACAAGCTCGGCAACAAGCACATCACCACGCAGAAGATCAGCCTCGAAGTCGCCGCGCAGGCCGGGTTCCAGTTCGGCGCGGGCATGAACGCCCCCGACACGACGAACGCCGACGGCACGACCACCCCGGCTCCCAAGCCCGGCGCCACCGCCGAGGCCGGCCTCAAGATCTCCGAGGCCCAGGAAGTCACGCTGACGCAGAACCACATCAACAACACAGACTCGTACACCTACCAGGCCAAGGCCACCGGCGGTGCGTACGCGAAGGGCGAGGCCGGTCCGGTCAAGGCGGGTGCGGAGGCCGCCGGTTCGGCGGCCGGTGCCATCACCGTCACGGTCGACAGCAAGACCGGCAAGGTGAAGAGCATCACGATGACGCGGACCCTGGAAGGCAAGGCGGAGGCCAACGCCGGTCTCAAGGGTGATGTGAACGGCAACGCGAAGGGCGGCGGAACGACGACCCAGGTCATCACCACCACCGTCCCCCTCGACGACAAGAACATGTCCAAGGCCGAGTCCGACGCCATCAAGGCCCAGATGTTCTCCGGCCAGGGCATGAACAGCGCCTTCAACTACCTCTTCACCGGCACCCCGGTACCGACCGAGGACCCGGGCGCGGGCGACCCGTTCGGCCACTACGCTTTCAACCACGGCCAGGTCAGCAAGCAGGAGTACGACGGTTCCTCCTCGTCCGAGGAGATCGGCCTCGACATCAACCTGGAAGTCGCCGGCATCAACGGCGCCTACACCACCTCCGAGTCGCAGAAGCGGCTGACGAAGGCGGAGTTCCTGGGGGCCCCCTCCGACGGCCGGCGCTCGTTCTTCCCGTACAGCTACTGTGCGAAATGATCCAGCGGTACAAGGAGACGTGATCATGACCAAGCTTTCTGTCCGGCGGACCGTGCGGACCGTCGCCGTCGCCACCGCAGCACTCACCGCCGGTCTGATGCTCACCGCGTGCGGCGGTGAGGAGGGCTCGGACCAGGCCGCATCCGCCGTGCCGAGCGGCTGGAAGAAGCTCGCCGGACCGACGGTGTCGCTGGTCCACCCGGCCGGTCTCGTCCAGCAGAGCGCGGCGGAGCGCGGCAAGCTCAACGACGCCGCCGCCCTGCGGAGCGAGAGCGGCCGGCCCACGGTGAAGGTGTCGATCCAGAGCGGCTTCGCCGACGCCTCGACCGGGGACGACGCGGCCTCGGTCGGCCGGGCACTCCTCATGGCGACCACCGAGGTGAAGAGCACGAAGGACGCGGGCATCGCGGGTGCGAAGGATGCCAAGCGCATCGACTTCACCTATACGGGTACAGGGGTGCCGCAGTCGCCACCGAAGGGCGCGACGGTCGACGGCGTGGTCATCACGGGCGTCGACTCCGACGGGAAGATCTACTCCGTCCGCATCGATGCCCAGGAAGGCAAGCTCAGCGAGGCCGACCGGACGAAGATCGTCGAGAGCATCCAGGTGAAGTAGCGCCCGGGGGGAGGCGTGACGCAGCGCCCCTCCAGGGTGAGGCAGTGCCCGGTTCCGGGTGGAGCAGTGCAGGCAGGGCCCGAGTCCAGGATGAAGCAGGGCCCGAGTCCACGATGAAGCAGAGCCCCGGTCCAGGGTGAAGCAGCGCCCGAGGCGTCGGGCGACGACGAAGAGGCAGCCGAATGTCCCGATACGACGTACACCGCGGATACGCCCCCGCACCCGGCGACGACCGGCCGCGACTGCTGGACTTCATGATCCCCTGGGCCGCGGGCATCGTCGTGATGCTGATGACGCAGCTGGCGCTCGCCATGCTCGTCTGGGACATCATCACCGGCGACGACGTCTCCACCATGGACTCACCGGTCCGCACCATTCTGCTGCTCCACCTGCCGTCCGCTGCCTGCGTCGCCCTGGGCACCTGGATCGCGGCGGCCCTGCACCAGGGAGCGTCGCGGGAGTCACGGGTACGGCACTGGGTCGCGGCGTTCACCCCGGCCGTCGCCCTGCAACTGGTGATCTTCTTCTCGCAGGGCGGCGACCTCACCGTCCTCACGTTCCTGGTGCAACTGGTCGTCCTGGTGGTTGGCTGTGCGGTGGGCTTCCTCGTCGACAGGCTGCGCAACGGTTAGAAGGTCTCCATGGACACCTCGCTCGTCATCACCGGTGTCGTCGCGCTCGCGGCGCTCAGGTCCCTGGGCCGGACCGTGCAGCAACTGCGCGGCGCACGCTCCGGCGTGACCGCGCCCGCGCGCTGCATCCGGGTGTACGAGCGGGACTCGGCGACGGGCTCCACGGGCGACCGGCGGGCCTGGTACGTGTTCGCGTTCACCGCACGGAGCGGGGAGTGGATCGAGTTCCGCGACGGCGGAGGCAAACGCTTCCTCGAAGGGGCCCGGGTCATGGTCCGCTACGACCCCGCGGACCCGCACCGGACGGCGACCCTCGCGGGCACCCCGCGCGCGGCGCTGACCGAGGGGGCCGTCTCCCTGCTGCTGATGGGGCTGGTGCTGCTGATGTTCCTCACGGACTTCCCGCAGAACCTGTTCGACTGACCGGCTGTCACGCCGGTTGATGCTCCTCCTGGCTGTCAGTGCCCTCTGCTGTGATGACGTAGCGAAGAGACGGCGGGCGGCAACGCACAACGCGGAGGCGGAACAGTGGGCACGTGGGGCGCGGGCAACTTCGACAGTGACACGGCGGCCGACCGTCTCGGGGACCTGGCGGGCCGGTTGGTGGCCGAGGTGACCGAGATGATGGCAGGCGATCCGGTGGAGCTCGAACCGGACGAGTACGGGGGCGTGACCGTCCCCTGCAATCTGGAGCTGCTGCTGGTCCTGGACCGGCAGGGCTGGGTGGGGGTGACCCTTCCGGCGCCCGAGCTGATCAGGTCGTGGCAGAAGACGTTCCTCGCGGTGTGGGAGGAGACGATCGACGGCCTGGAGCCGGACGCGACGTACAAGGTCGAGCGCCGGAAGGTCCTCAACGAGACGTTCGAGCGTCTGGCCGAGGCGTCGGCGGCGGCAGCAGCGGCGTAGTGACGCCCGGCGCGGCACCCGCCGGGCGCCGCGCTGCCGCTCCGGGTGGCCGTGCCACCCTGCCTCCCCGTGCCCCTGTGCCCTCGTGCCGCGTATCGCGTATCGCGCCGACAACACCGCAGGGCAGCGCGCCCGTTGCTCAGCTGTAGTAGGCGATCTTGTCGTCGAGGACCTGCATGGCCCGGTGCAGCGCCGTCACCCGCTGTTCCAGGGCGGTACGGCGCTCGCGGAGGAAGGCGACCCGCTCCTGCGGGGGCTGTTCGGCGCGCAGGAGGGCGACGAAGTCCCGCAGGTCCGCGATGCCGAGCCCGGCATCGCGGAAGCAGGTGACGAGACCGATCCAGAAGACGTCGTCCTCGGTGTACTCCCGGCGTCCGCCTCCTGAGCGCCGGATCGGGCCGATGAGCCCTTCACGCTCGTAGTACCGCAGTGTGTCTATGGAGACGCCGGTGCGGTCGGCGGCAACCGCCGGGGTGAGGGTCATCAGGGTTCCTTCCGTCACTGCCCCTACCGCGCTTCGGCGAAGCGGGCCAGGTGCGCGTCCCCGAGCCGCACACGGCGTGCGGCGAGGGCCTCCTCGATCTGCGCCACCCGGCTCGTGCCGACGATGGGATCGATCCCCTGCCGCATCAGCCAGGCGAGGACGACCTGGTTCCTCGTGGCCGCGAGCTCGTCGGCCACATCGTCCAGGACCGTGAGGACCCGGGTGGTTCCGGGGTGATCGTAGGTCGACGGAAGCGGCTTGTCCTCGCGTACGTACGAACCCCACATCAGGGAGCTGTACGACCACACGGCGAGCCCCTCCGACCGCGCGAGGTCGAGATCCTCGGCCGCGAGCATGCGGTGGCCGCCCTCCGCGACGGGGGTGAGCGGCCGGGGCTGGGTGAGCGAGTGCCGCAGTTGCAGGCAGGTCCACGGTTCCACGCCCCGCTCCCGCGCCAGTGACCGGGCTCGCTCGACGCGCCAGGCGGCGTGGTTCGCCGCCCCGACCCGCAGAGTCACCCCCTTCGCGACCAGTTCACCGAAGGCGCCGACCGTCTCCTCGAGCGGAACGTCCCGGTCCTCGGCGTGCGCCCAGAGCAGATCGACGTGATCGACTCCGAGCCGGCTCAGGCTCTCCTCCACACCGGCGTGAACGGCGCGCGCCGAGAGCCCCTCGGCGCTTTCCGGCGCGTGCGCGACGAGCGGGTTGTGACGGACCTTCGTCGCGATCCTGACGGTGTCGCGCGCGCCGGCGCGGGCCCGGAGCCACGCGCCGATGACACGCTCGCTGGCGCCGCCGACACCGGCGGGGTCGTTCCAGAAGGAGTAGCAGTTCGCGGTGTCGAGCCAGACCCCGCCGCCGGCGACGAAGGAATCGAGGATCGCGAAGGCCCGGTCCGGAGCGACGCGGGTGCCGAAGTCCATGGTGCCGAGGACGATCTGGGGTTCGTTGGTGTCCATGGCGCCATCCTCGGATCTGGAGCGCGCTCCAGGTCAAGCGATCGTGAGGAACGGTCCCGGACCCGGCCTCGTTCCTCACCGCCCGCCCGCCCGCCCGCCCGCCCGCCCGCCCGCCCGCCCGCCCGCCCGCCCGCCCGCCCGCCCGCCCGCACGCTCGCCCGCTCGCCCGCCTGCCTGCTTGCCCTCGGCCGGGGCGGGGGCAGGGGCTCGCCGCGTGAGGCCGCCCGTACGGAAAGCAGTTGGGCGCGGACCGGACGTCCGGCAGAGTGACCGCATGACGGGGACGTGCCAGAGGGCCGATCACAAGAAGGACCTGCACGTATATCTGCAGGACGCCCGCGACGCGTTCCTGTGGAAGCTGGAGGGGCTGTCGGAGTACGACGTCCGCCGGCCCATGACCTCCACCGGCACCAATCTGCTGGGCCTGGTCAAACACGTCACCGGAGCCGAGGGCTTCTACTTCGGCGATGTCTTCGGCCGGCCGGCCGACTCGCCGGACCTCTGGATCGCCGGCGACGCCGAGCCGAACGCGGACCTGTGGGCGACGGCCGACGAGACCCGTGACGGGATCGTCGCACGGTACCGCCGGGTGTGGGCCCACTCCGACGCGACGATCGATGCGCTGGACCTCGACGCGACCGGCCGGCTCCCCGGGGGCGAGGGCAAGGAGCTGACCCTTCACCGGGTCCTCGTCCACATGGTCGCCGAGACCCAGCGCCATGCCGGGCACGCCGACATCGTCCGGGAACTGGTCGACGGGGACACCGGGCAGCGGAAGGCGGGCCGCAACATGGCCCCCGGCGATGCGGCCGGATGGGCGGACCACCGGGAACGGGTGGAGCGGGCCGCCCGGGAGGCCTCCGGGCGCTGAGGGCCGGAGGCCGTCGGTCTGCTGCCGGTAATCGATGAAAGATCCTCCCCTGGCACTAGGGAGTTTGCTTTGCCTACCCATTACTCTTGTGGGAAGGCCACGCTGGGTGGCCATGGAGGAGTGAGATGAGGAGCAGCAACCCGGTCTTCTCGCGACGGGGATTCAGCCGCGACAACGGTCACGCGGGCTTCAACGCGTCACCGCAGGCCGGGGCCCCCGCAGCGGGTGCCAACCCGTACGCACAGGGCACCGCCCCGAACCCGTACGCCACCAACCCCTATGCCCAGCAGGACACCCAGTACGGCGCCCCGCAGGCGCCGGCGCGCTCCGGTGTGATGACGATCGACGATGTCGTCACCCGCACCGGGCTGACGCTGGGCACGGTCGTGCTCGGCGCCGCGCTCGCCTGGGCCCTGCTGCCGGTCGACGAGGCCAACATCGGCAAGTCGTACGGCATTGCGATCGGCGCCGCGCTGATCGCCTTCGTGCTGTCGCTCGTCCAGTCGTTCAAGCGCACGCCCGTCCCGGCGCTGATCATCGCGTACGCGGCCTTCGAGGGCGTGTTCCTCGGGGTCATCTCCAGCGCGGTCAGCACCTACATCGGACCGGGCGTCGTGATGCAGGCGGTGATGGGCACCATGTGTGTCTTCGCCGGTGTGCTGCTCGCGTACAAGATGCGCTGGATCCGTGTGACCCGCCGGTTCTACGGCTTCGTGATGGCCGCCGCCATGGGCTTCATGCTCCTCATGGTGGTCAACCTGCTGTTCTCCGTGTTCGGCGGCGGTGACGGCCTGGGCTTCCGCAGCGGCGGCCTCGGCATCCTCTTCGGTGTCATCGGCATCATCCTCGGCGCGTGCTTCCTGGCCCTGGACTTCAAGCAGGTCGAGGACGGCATCGCGTACGGCGCTCCGCGCGAGGAGTCCTGGCTGGCGGCCTTCGGCCTCACCATGACCCTGGTGTGGATCTACCTGGAGATGCTGCGTCTGCTCTCCATCCTCAGCGGCGACGACTAGTCCCCCGCGACGGATACGTGAATCGGCCCGCAGGCTCCGGAAGGACGGAGCCTGCGGGCCGATTCTGTTGTACGGGGATGGGGACGGGCACGGGCACGGGGACGGGGCCGGAGGGGATGACGACCGGGCGGTGGGCTGTGGCATCGGTCCGTTGGCAACCGTCCGGGAGGGGCGCGTAGGGTCGCGGGGTGCTTGATACGACGCCCCTGATCACCGCCGTGGACCGATTCGCCGACCGGCTGCGCGCCGCCCCGCAGAGCAGACTCCAGCGGGGTGCGGCGGCCGAGGGGCTGGCCGCGGCCAGGGAGCTCGCGGTGCGGGCCCAGCGCGTCGAGGCGCCGGAGCGGGAACCGAGGATCATGCCGGACGCCGGGATCTTCGCCATCGGTGACCAACTCGCTGTCGCGGGGCGCGATCTGGCCGTGGCACTGGAAATGGCCCCGTCCGTGGAGCTGGACGAGGCCGTGCGGTTCGTCGGGGAAGCGGCCGCGCGGGCGTTCGCTTGAGCGGTGCGCGCGGGCGGGCGTTCGTCCCTGTGGTGGGTGCGGGCGTTCGTTCGGGCGATGAGGGCGCGCGGGCGTTCGATCGGGTCGGGTGCGCCGAGGGGATCGCGCGCGAGGTCCTGGACCGGCAGCGGCCGGCGAGAGCCGCTGTACCAGGGGTGGGGCCGGAGACCGGTCAGCGGGCCGGCTAGAAGCTCGCGATGACGCGGTCGGCCAGTATGTAGACGTTGTCCTTGCCGCACGAGAAGGTCAGCGCGTAGGCGCCCGAGACGCCGGAACCGCCCAGGAGCACGGGGCGCTCACCGGCCCGCATCGACGCGGCCAGCTGCTCGGCCGTCTCGCGGTGGCCGGGGGTCATACAGAGCGTGGTGCCGTCGGCGAAGACGTACACGTCGAGCGTGCCGAGCGGGCCGGGGCGCACATCGGCGAGCTCGGTCCGGCTGTCGGCCAGTTCCTCCAGGCGGTTCACCGTGCGCTCGTGATCGGTGACCACGGGAGTCTGTACCGGTACGAAGTCCGGGTGCGAGGGGTGGCGGCGGCGTGCCGCGGCCAGCTCGGGGGAGTCCTCGGCGAACTCGGCCGTCTCCGGGAGCTCGGCCATGTCGGCCAGTTCCGTCAGCTCGGCCAGTTCGGTCAGTTCCTCGAACGCCTCGGTGGCGTCGAGGTCCATCGACTCCAGCCCGGTGAAGTCGCTCTGGCGCGGCATGAAGAACGGGGCGTCCTCGCCCAGCCCGGCCAGACCGCCCAGCAGGGACGGGGCGTCGGCGGCGTCACGCGCCTCCTGGGTCGCCCAGAAGGCCCGGGCCTCGGCGAGCTCGCGCTCCCGCTCCTCGGCCAGCGCCTCGGCGACCGCCGCGCGTATTTCGGCGACAGGAGTGGCCTCGCCACGGCTCTGGGCGGGTACGGCGGCGCTGTGGGCGCGGCCGTCGGCCAGCTCGCTCCGCAGGGCGGACACCTGTCGGCGCAGCCCGTGAGCGGCATGCAGAGAGGCGGCGCCCACGGCCGTGGCAGCGGTGGTGGTCAGCAACAGGGCAAGAGACATGGCGCTCACTGACGTACTCCCGGTTTCAATCGATCCCCCGACTTCCTACATCAGCTTGTCCTGTAGCGGCACCATGTGTCAGTGCATTACGTCACGAATTGGACAGGTCTTTGGACCTGGGGTTAAACCCTGATGCTGGTGTGACCTGCAGGAATGAGTCTCCCCCAGGAGATAGGTCACATCCTGGGGGAGATTCGGTCACGGTCGGGGCTCGGAACCGGCCACTCCGTCCGGCCGAAGTGGCCGGAGGGCGGTGTGGGCCCGGCGGGCGCCGGTGGCGGGTGATCCGGTGAATCCGGAGCGTCACTGCCGCGTTCGGTGCCTGCCGCCTTCGGAGGGGCTCAGCTCAGTCGCTCGATGACCATCGCCATGCCCTGGCCGCCGCCCACGCACATGGTCTCCAGGCCGAACTGCTTGTCGTGGAACTGCAGGCTGTTGATCAGCGTGCCGGTGATCCGCGCGCCGGTCATGCCGAAGGGGTGCCCGACGGCGATGGCGCCGCCGTTGACGTTGACCTTGTCCAGCGGCAGGCCCAGGTCGCGGTAGGACGGGATCACCTGGGCGGCGAACGCCTCGTTGATCTCGGCCAGGTCGATGTCGTCGATCGTCAGCCCGGCCCGCTTCAGCGCCTGCTTGCTCGCCTCGACCGGTCCGTAGCCCATGATCTCGGGGGAGAGGCCCGAGACGCCGGTGGAGACGATCCGCGCCAGCGGGGTCAGGCCCAGCTCGCGCGCCTTGGTGTCGGACATGATCACGAGCGCCGCGGCGCCGTCGTTGAGCGGGCAGCAGTTGGCGGCCGTGACCAGGCCGTCGGGGCGGAAGACCGGCTTCAGACCCTGCACGCCCTCCAGGGAGACACCCGCACGCGGGCCGTCGTCCTTGGAGACCACCGTGCCGTCCGGGGTGGTCACCGGAGTGATCTCACGCTCCCAGAAGCCGTTCTTCAGGGCTTCCTCGGCGAGGTTCTGCGACCGGACGCCGAACTCGTCCATGTCCTGACGGGTGATGCCCTTGGTCCGGGCCAGGTTCTCCGCCGTCTGCCCCATCGCGATGTACGCGTCCGGGACGAGGCCGTCCTCGCGCGGGTCGTGCCAGCTCGCTCCCGACTCCTCGGCGCGGGCCGCGGTGCGGGCCTCGGCGTCGGCGAAGAGCGGGTTGTGGGTGTCCGGCCAGCTGTCGGAGTTGCCCTTCGCGAAGCGGGACACCATCTCGACACCGGCGGAGATGAAGACATCGCCCTCGCCGGCCTTGATGGCGTGCAGCGCCATGCGGCTCGTCTGGAGGGAGGACGAGCAGTAGCGCGTGACCGTACAGCCGGGGAGGTGGTCCATCCCCATCTGTACGGCGATGATGCGGCCCAGGTTGTTGCCCTGCTCGCCGCCGGGGAGGCCGCAGCCGAGCATCAGGTCGTCGATGTCCCTCGGGTCCAGCTCGGGGACCTTGGCGAGGGCGGTCTGGATGATCGTGGCGGTCAGGTCGTCCGCGCGCAGGTCCTTCAGTGAACCCTTGAAGGCCCGGCCGATGGGCGAACGGGCGGCAGAGACGATCACGGCTTCGGGCATCACACGGCTCCATGAGGGCTGGAAGGCTGTCTGGCAGGACTGCTCTGGAAGTTACCCGGACGTACCCGCAGAGGTCACCCGACCGGGCATGTGATGCGGGCCTCTTTTCTAAGCGACCGCTCAGTTCGCCGGGTCCGCACCGGAGGGCCGGGGCGCGGACCCGGGTGCCGGGGCGCCGGGCCGCCGCCCTCGGACGCGCCGGGGCGAGGTGCCCGTGTCCGTACCCGGGTGCGGCTCCACCCGGGTCGAGCCGCCCGCCTCCCCCTGCGTCTCCGGGTGCGGGTGAGGCTCCGTCGCCGCAGGCAGACGCCGCCGCCTGCGGTGCTTGAGGAGCGCCCAGGGCGCCCGGGCCCCGGTGACCTCCGTACCGGCCTCCCTGGCCGCCTGGGAGGCCGCCTTGGCCACCGGCAGCATGTCCTCGCGCCGGGCGCCGTCCAGCCGGTCGGTCTCCGGCCACAGGCCCAGCACCGCGCAGAGCGTCGGCAGGACCGCCATCGAGGCCGTCGCGTAGCCCTCCGCCGACGGGTGGTAGTTGTCCGGGCCGAACAGCTCGCGAGGGTTCGCCTCGAACTCCGGGCCCAGCAGGTCCCCGAGCGACACCGTGCGTCCGCCCTGTTCCACCGTACCGATCGTCTGGGCCGCCGCCAGCTGCCGGCTCACCCGCCGGGCCATCCACCGCAACGGCTGGTAGACCGGCTCGATCGTGCCCAGGTCCGGGCAGGTGCCCACGACGACCTCGGCCCCCGCCGTACGCAGCCTGCGCACCGCCGTCGTCAGACAGCGCACCGACTGGGTGGCGGGCATCCGGTGCGTCACGTCGTTCGCACCGATCATGATCACGCAGACGTCCGGCACCCGGGACGGGTCCGCGAGCAGCAACGAGACCTGCCGCTCCAGATCGTCCGACCGGGCGCCCGGCTGCGCGACGTTGCGCAGATCCACCGGCCGCTCCGACACCGCCGCCAGCCCCGAGGCGAGCAGCGCCCCCGGGGTCTGCCCGGCCCGCCGCACCCCCTGCCCGGCCGCCGTGGAATCCCCGAGCAGCCCGAACCGCAGCGGGTCCGAAGACCCGGCGAAGGCCACCCCGTACCGCCCGTCCGCGCTCGGCGGGACCGGTGCGATACCGCCGCCCACCTGCCGCTTCGCCAGCTGGACCTCCGCCAGCAGGACGCCTGCCGCCGCAGCGCCCAGCAGCCCGATGCTGCCACCGCCGTAGGCCGCGCCCGCCGCGATCCGCCGTGCCACCCTTGCCCTCGACACAGTCCGGTCCACCTCCTCGTCGCAGTACCGCCGTACACAGAGCTAACTGCCCCCAAGGGGCAGTTGTTCAATCGCTTCGCCCAATCTCGTGCCCATACGCATACTCTTGCCGCACCATCTCGGAGACCCCGGAGTACACGGTGCAATTCCACGATTCGATGATCAGCCTCGTAGGCAATACCCCGCTGGTGAGGCTGCGCAGTGTGACGGCCGGCATCCAGGCGACGGTCCTGGCCAAGGTCGAGTACTTCAACCCCGGCGGATCGGTCAAGGACCGGATCGCCCTGCGGATGATCGAGGCAGCCGAACAGAGCGGCGAGTTGCGGCCCGGCGGCACGATCGTCGAGCCGACGAGCGGCAACACGGGCGTGGGCCTGGCGATCGTCGCGCAGCAGAAGGGCTACAAGTGCGTCTTCGTCTGCCCGGACAAGGTGTCCACGGACAAGATCAACGTGCTGCGCGCCTACGGGGCCGAGGTCGTCGTCTGCCCGACGGCGGTCGACCCCGAACACCCGGACTCGTACTACAACGTCTCCGACCGGCTGGTCCGTGAGACGCCGGGCGCCTGGAAGCCCGACCAGTACTCCAACCCGAACAACCCGCGCTCCCACTACGAGACCACCGGTCCCGAGCTCTGGGAGCAGACGGACGGGAAGATCACCCACTTCGTGGCGGGCGTCGGCACCGGCGGCACGATCAGCGGCACCGGCCGCTATCTCAAGGAGGCCAGCGGCGGCGCCGTCCAGGTCATCGGCGCGGACCCGGAGGGCTCGGTCTATTCGGGCGGCTCCGGACGGCCGTATCTGGTCGAGGGCGTCGGCGAGGACTTCTGGCCGTCGGCGTACGACCGGACGGTCACGGACGAGATCGTCGCCGTGTCCGACAAGGACTCCTTCCAGATGACCCGCCGCCTCGCCAAGGAGGAGGGGCTGCTGGTCGGCGGTTCCTGCGGCATGGCGGTCGTGGGCGCCCTGGAGGTCGCGAAGCGGCTCGGGCCCGACGACGTGGTCGTCGTCCTGCTGCCGGACAGCGGCCGAGGCTACCTTTCGAAGATCTTCAACGACGAGTGGATGGCCGACTACGGCTTCCTGGAGGACACCGGCCCGTCCGCCCGCGTCGCCGACGTCCTCGACCACAAGGCGGGTCCGATCCCCACACTCGTCCACATGCACCCGGAGGAGACCGTCGGCGAGGCGATCGACGTGCTGCGCGAGTACGGCGTCTCGCAGATGCCCATCGTGAAGCCCGGGGCCGGGCACCCGGACGTGATGGCCGCCGAGGTCATCGGCTCGGTCGTCGAGCGGGAGCTGCTGAACGCGCTCTTCGCCCAGCAGGCCTCGCTCACCGACCCGCTGGAGAAGCACATGTCCCCGCCGCTGCCGCAGGTCGGCTCCGGCGAACCGGTCGAGGACCTGATGGCGGTGCTCGGCGGCACGGGCGCGGCCGACGCGGCGATCGTGCTGGTGGAGGGCAAGCCGAAGGGCGTCGTCAGCCGGCAGGACCTGCTGGCATTCCTCGCCAGGGACACGACGGCCACGTCCGCCCACCCGTAGACGGAACGCCGGGCCCGGAACGGAACGCGGGCCCGCCCGGGACGGAACGCGCGCTTCGTGAAAACGGTACGCGCACGACACGTACGCGCAGCACCGGCTTAACACGGCTCGGGCAGATTAGTGGGTGTCGGCAGGGAAACCCGTCGGCACCCGAACGGCGACACGGACTACGGAGCGGCTCCCGGACCTCCACCGTCGCCCGGATGCGAGACCGGCCCTGACCCGGATTGCGTCCTTCGCGGGGACCGCCGTCGTCCCGCCCCCTGGGAAACCGGGGGTGCGGCGGTCCCCGCGACACATCTATGCGCGGAGACCACGCGGGCCCTCGTGCTCCCCGTCCCCGTCCCCGTCCTCGCCCCCGTTTTCGTCACCTCCTTCGTCATCCGTCCGCTGTGCTGCCGCCCAGCTCGCCAGCAGCGCGATGCGCTCCGCCGTCTCCGAACCGGGCTCCGGGGTGTAGACCACCAGGGACTGACCGGGGTCGCCGGGCACGCCGAGCGTCTCGTACGGCAGCGTCAGCGCGCCCACGACCGGGTGGTCGATCCGCTTCACGCCGTAGGTCTTCGCCCTCACCTGGTGATCCGCCCACAGTCGGCGGAAGTCCTCGCTCTTCAAGGACAGTTCGCCGACCAGGGCGGCGAGCCGCTTGTCGTCGGGGTGCAGGCCCGCGTCCAGTCGCAGATACGAGACCGTCTCCGCCGCGACGGCCGGCCAGTCCGGGTACAGCTCCCGGGCCGACGGCTCCAGGAACGTCTGGCGCGGCATGTTGCGCTCGGCGGCCGGCATCCGGGAGAAGCCGACGACCGCGTCGCCCAGCGCGTTCCACGCCAGGACGTCCATCCGGCGGCCCAGAAGGAAGGCGGGCGCCCGGTCGAACGAGTCCAGGAGCAGTCGCAGCCCCGGCCGCACACGCTGCGCGGGAGGCGTTGCCCTACGTGTCCCGGGACGGGCCACCGTGCGCAGATAGCCGTGCTCGGTCCCGTCCAGCCGGAGCACCCGGGCTATCGCGTCGAGCACGGCGTCCGAGACGCTGGGGCCCCGGCCCTGTTCCAGCCGGATGTAGTAGTCGACGCTCACCCCGGCGAGCTGGGCGACCTCCTCGCGCCGGAGCCCGGGGACACGCCTTCTGCCGTACGAGTTCAGCCCCACGTCCTCGGGTTGGATACGGGCACGTCGTGAGCGGAGGAAGTCTCCGAGGTCGCCGTCCATGCCGCGATCGTAGAAGACCGGCCGTCTCCCGGCCTGGTACTGCCGGACCCAGGAAAGACGCATCCCTGGGTGGCGGCCGCGCGCCGTCACAGAGTGGGGACCGGCCGGAGCGGACGCCCCGGCAGAACCGCGTCAAGGAGCACCCACATGTCGTACGGAACGCTCGCAGGCCGCACCGCCGTCATCACCGGAGCCGCCAGCGGCATGGGGAACGCGACCGCCCGGCTGCTCGCCGCCCAGGGGGTCCGGGTGGCACTGCTGGCCCGCCGCGCGGAGCGGCTGGAGAAGCTGGCGGCCGAGATCACCGCCAAGGGCGGGCAGGCGCTCGCCGTGGTCACCGACGTCACCGGCCAGGCCTCCGTGGACGCCGCCGCCGAGCGGGTGCACGCGGAGTTCGGCCGGGTGGACCTGGTGGTCAACGCCGCCGGGGTGATGTTGCCGAACCCGGTGGACGCGGGCCGCGCCGACGAGTGGCAGCGGATGCTCGACACCAACGTGACCGGCGCCCTGCGCGTCATCCGGGTCTTCACGGCCGACCTGGTGGCAGCCGCCGCCGACGGCCGCACCGCCGACCTGGTCAACATCTCCTCGATCGGCGCGCACATCACCTTCCCCGACTACGCGGTGTACGGCGCCACGAAGGCCGCGCTCACCCATCTGTCGGCCTCGCTGCGCACCGAACTCGGGCCGCGCGACGTCCGCGTCACGAACATCGAGCCCGGCCTCACCGAATCCGAACTGGCCGGACACATCGACAACGCGGAGCTGAGCGGCCGGCTCGACGGCATGTTCGACGCGCTCGGGGGACTGTCGAGCGACGAGATCGCCGACCTGATCGCCTACACGACCAGCCGCGCGCGCCACATCAACCTGCGCCAGCTGGTCGTCCTGCCGACCCGGCAGGCGTAGGACCCGTCATACGGACCGAGGCCGGGTGCTGACGCGTGGCGCCGGTGCGCGCATCCGGCCGACGGTCCGTCACTCCGGGGCGGCCGCCCCATGAGCCCTCCGCTCTGTCGTCCCAGCCGTCTCAGTTGTCCCAGTCGGACGCCGTCCGTCGCTCGTCCCGGCGCCGGAACAGCCGTCCGCCGTGCGCGGCCTGGAAGGCGTTCACCCCGACGATCCCGAGCCAGGTCACGGCGAGTCCCTCGATCCCCGCGTTGGCCACCCCGATCGCGGACAGCGGGATCGCCAGGACCAGCGTGATGATCGCGAACCCGAAGCGCTCACCGAAGTTGCCCAGCAGCGGCTCCGGAGCGCGGGCCCCGCGCGCGACGACGACCTGCTGCTCCGCGAGATGCCGCCGGACCCGTCGGTCGAGGGTGCTGTCGAGCCGCTGCTCGACCTTCTCCAGAAACGACTCGACGAGCGCGGACTCGTACTCGGCCCCAAGCTCGCCTCGGGCCTGAAGGGTGGCGTTGAGCTCCTTCTTGAGCTCGGTGTCGGGTGCGTCCATCGTTCCACGGTACGAAGCGGGGGCGGCCGGGTCAGTGGGGCTAGCCCCCCTGTTTCCGGGGGCCGGAGGACGGACCCGGCCCCGGAGTCCGAGCCGGGGCGGGGGGGCCGGAGGACGGACCCGGCCCCGGGACGCGTGCGGCCATTCCGGGGTCGCGGTCCTCCGTCGCCCCTTAAAGAGCCGGCCGCAGGGTGCGGGGGCCGGTGCGGCGGTTCAGCCACCATGCGGAGGCGAGGTGGGTGCCCGCCGCGAGCGCTCCGCCGACGGCCATGCCGGTGATCCCCCGGCTGCCGCCGATGTACACATCACCGAGCTGGGCCGTGCCCGCCACCGCGAGGACCGGGACCAGTCCGCGGCCTTCGCCGCGCAGCAGGTACAGCACCGCGGCGGCGAGCGGGACGGCGCGGACCGCGTACGCCTCGGCGTAGAGCTGTAGCCCGGCTGTCGGCTCCGCGCCGGGACCGAGGACGAGCGTGGGGCGCACAACCCCGGCCACGGCCGCGGCCGCCGAAGCCACCGCCATGACCGCGTTGAGACCGCTCAAGCCCAAACACGCCGGGCTGATGGCAGTGCTGGCCAGCGGCGCCGCCGCCTCGCAGCAGGAGATCGCCCGCACCATGCGGGTCACTCCGAGCCTGGTCGTCGGCCTCGCGGACCATCTCGAAGAGCTGGGCGCGGTCGGCCGGGAGCGGGACCCCGGCGACCGCCGCCGTCAGATCCTCACCCTCACCGCCAGAGGGCGTGAACTGCTCGACCTCTGCGCGTCGACGGCCGCCGCCCTCGATGAGGAGCTGACGGCAGGCCTGGACGCCGCGTCGGTGGCCGGGCTGCGCGACGCTCTCGCCGTACTCGCCGAGCGGGCCGGCCTGCCCGGCTGACGGCCGGGGTCCTCGGTGCGGGCGGGGGCCTCCGGGTGGCCGGGGCGTCCGAGCGGGTGGCCGTACGAGGGCCGGCACCCGCGCCGGGCCTCACGAAGATCGGCCCCGTGCCCCGCCCGGCTGCATATGGACATGCAGACGGCTTGCTGGCTGAATGGATTCGTCGGTGCAGGATCCCGGCGAACCGTCTACCGAGGGGACAGGATGAGCGGGAGCAGCCAGGGCGCACGTCTGCAGCAGCTGTTCGAGGGGCGCAGGCTCACACCCACGCAGCGGCGCATCGCGCACTCGATGGTGCGCCGGGCCGGTGACGCCCCGTTCCTCTCCAGCGTGGAACTGGCCGAACTGGCCGGGGTCAGCCAGCCCTCCGTCACCCGGTTCGCCGTCGCCCTCGGCTTCGACGGCTATCCCGCGCTGCGCAAGCACCTGCGCGAGGTCGCCCCGGCCGGAACTGCCGAGAGCGACGGGGAGGACGTGCGCAACGAGTACCAGCAGGCGGTGCTCGGCGAGATCGAGAACCTGCGCCACCTCGCCGAACTGCTCGCCGACCCGGGCCCCGTCGAGCGGGCCGGAAGACTGCTCGCCGCCTCACGCCCGCTGCTCGTGCTCGGGCTGCGCGCCGCGTCCTCCCAGGCCCGGGGGTTCGGGTACTTCGCCGCCAAGGTGCACCCCGACGTCAGGGTGCTCGACGAGGGCGGCAGCATGCTGCACGACCGGATCGACGCGGCCCGGCGGGCCGGTGCCAGTGCGCTGATCTGCTTCGCGCTGCCCCGCCACCCCCGCGAGGTCGTGGACGCGCTCGGCCACGCGCGGAACCAGGGCCTGACCGTGGTGTCGGTCGCCGACTCCGCCTTCGCCCCCGTGGCCCGGCACAGCGATCTGCTGATCCCGGCCGCCGTGGGGACCGGGCTCGCCTTCGACACCGCGTGCGCGCCGATGCTGCTCGGGCGCGTGCTGCTGGAGGCCATGTGCGACGCCCTGCCCGACGCGCAGGCCCGCCTGGAGGAGTTCGACGCGGGGGCTGTGGCCCGGGGGCTGTTCGTGGAGTGACCGTTGCCCTTGGGCGGGCGGCAGCGGGTGGCTTTGGCCTTGTCCCGGTCCGGGGCGTGGGGTTCCGTCCTCAATCGCCGGACGGGCTTGGTGTGTGCGGGTCGCCCCGTGGGTGCGGGTCGCTCCGCGTTGCGGGGTTCGCCTTGTTCCGGTGGGTGGGGGTCCGGTGCCCCTCCGGGGCGTCTCCTCGAACGACGAACGTTCCGCCGGTACGCAGTAGTACCCGGGTCGATGTTCGTCGTT
>NZ_JBVHOQ010000026.1:91721-130170 GCF_055568375.1 Streptomyces sp. NPDC026062 | reverse complement strand
TCGACGGCGACGCGCGACGTCGGGTCCTCGCGCAGAAGCGCGTCGAGAATCGTGTCGCTGATCTGGTCAGCGATCTTGTCGGGATGACCCTCGGTGACGGATTCCGAGGTGAAGAGACGGCGGGACACATCGCTCCCTGGGGTTGCAGCGGCTGCTGGCTGATCATTTGGCGGTCGGCCCGGGAGCTGCGCCCGGTACGAACCTGGACCAGTTTATCGGTCGGCCCCCGCTCCCGGACAACGTGTCTCGCCCTTTGGCGGATCTGTAACATGCGGAGCCGGCGTCCAGAAGGCCCCGAGGGCCGTCCCGACGCCGTTCGCGCCCGCATGCGCAAGGGGTCGGACCGCAGGGCGAGGACACGGGAAAATCACCCGAGACGTGCCGACACGAGATCCCAGACCGTGTCGGCGAGAGCCTCCTTGGGCCCATGGGGCACGGGTGTCTCGCCGCCGTCGGCCGCGAGCACCACCGCCTCGTTCTCCTCCGAGCCGAAGGTCTTGCGCTCCCCCACCTCGTTGACCACCAGCAGATCGCAGCCCTTGCGGCGCAACTTCTCCCGGCCGTTGGCGAGGACGTCGTCGGTCTCGGCGGCGAATCCGACGACGATCTGCCCGGGCGTGGCGCGCCGGCCGGACACCTCGGCGAGAATGTCGGGATTGCGCACGAGGACGATGGGGGCGGGCTCCTGGCCGTCCTTCTTCTTGATCTTTCCCTGGGCGTACTCGGTGGGGCGGAAGTCGGCGACCGCCGCCGCCATCACCACGACGTCGGCGTCCGCCGCCGCTTTCAGTACGGCCTCGCGCAGCTGCACCGCCGTGCCGACGCGCACGATGTCGGCGCCGGACGGGTCGGGCAGTCCGGTGTTGGCCTCGACGAGCGTGACCCGGGCACCACGGGCGACCGCGGTGCGGGCGAGCGCGTACCCCTGCTTGCCGGAGGAGCGGTTGCCGAGGTAGCGGACCGGGTCGAGCGGCTCCCGGGTGCCGCCCGCGCTGATCACCACGTGCCGTCCGACGAGGTCGGGGGCGACGGGGCCGCGCGCCAGGACGCGGCGGCAGACCTCGAAGATCTCGGCCGGGTCGGGCAGCCGGCCCTTGCCGGTGTCGACACCGGTGAGGCGCCCGACCGCGGGTTCGATGACCACGGCGCCGCGACGGCGCAGCGTGGCGACGTTCTCCTGGGTCGCGGGGTGTTCCCACATCTCCGTGTGCATGGCGGGCGCGAAGACGACCGGACACCGAGCGGTGAGCAGGGTGTTGGTGAGCAGGTCGTCGGCCAGGCCGTGAGCTGCCTTGGCGAGCATGTCGGCGGTGGCGGGGGCGACGACGACGAGGTCGGCGTGCTGTCCGATCCGCACGTGCGGGACCTCGTGGACGTCGTTCCAGACCTCGGTGGAGACCGGGTGGCCGGAGAGCGCCGACCAGGTGGCGGCACCCACGAAGTGGAGCGACGACTCGGTCGGGACGACCCGTACGTCATGTCCGGACTCGGTCAGCCGGCGCAGCAGCTCGCACGCCTTGTACGCGGCGATGCCGCCGCTGACCCCCAGAACGACCTTCGGCTTGTCCACTGCGTCTCCCCGCACTCGGATACGTACGCGCTCCGTACATCCCCCATGCTGCCTCACCGTCGCCGGCCCGGGTCCGTCGCCCCGGGACACACCACAGGCCCGGCGGTCGCGACCGCCGGGCCTGTGGTGAAGGTGCGTTTTCCTGCTTACTGCGCGGGGCCCTCGATGGCCTCGGAGGTGAGCAGGCCCGCGTTGATCTCGCGGAGCGCGATCGAGAGCGGCTTCTCGTGGACGTGGGTGTCGACGAGCGGACCGACGTACTCGAGGAGTCCCTCACCGAGCTGCGAGTAGTACGCGTTGATCTGGCGCGCGCGCTTGGCGGCGTAGATCACGAGGCTGTACTTCGAGTCGGTTGCTTCGAGGAGCTCATCAATCGGCGGGTTGATGATGCCCTCGGGCGTGGTGATGGAAGAGGACACTCTCTGCCTTCCGAAGGGGGTGAAGATCAAAGAAATCTTTGACAGTCAGGGGCTCTGTGGCCGGCGCCCTTGTGTCGGTGCGTTCGTTGCGCTCATTCGCCGCCGGCACGGGGGCCGGAAGCCTCCAGCATCAAGGCTAGCAGCTCGCGCGCCACATCCTCGACGGAGGTGTTGACAAGCGTCGTATCGAACTCGGATTCGGCGGCCAGTTCGATCTTCGCTGCACCGAGACGGCGCTCGATCACCTCGGGCGCCTCGGTTCCGCGGCCGGTGAGCCGGCGCACCAGCTCGTCCCAGCTCGGCGGCGCGAGGAAGACCAGCTGGGCATTGGCCATGGACTGCCGGACCAGCCGGGCACCCTGGAGGTCGATCTCCAGCAGCACCGGCTCACCGGCTTCCAGCCGCTCCTGCACGGCGCGGCGCGGCGTGCCGTAGCGGTTGCCGGCGAACTCGGCCCACTCCAGCAGCTCACCGTTGGCGATCAGCTTGTCGAACTCCTCGTTGTCCACGAAGAAGTAGTGGACACCGTTGCGTTCACCGGGGCGGGGCTTGCGCGTCGTCGCCGACACGGAGAGCCAGACCTCGGGGTGGACCTTGCGCATATGCGCGACGACCGTGCTCTTGCCGACCCCCGAGGGGCCGGAGAGCACGGTCAGCCGCGGACGTACGTCCGGGGGTACGGGGGACGTCCCCCGGGATGTTGCAGCCATGGAGCGATTATCCAGGTTCTCAGGAGTGCCTGAGAACGTCAGGCGGGACTGCCGCCGAACTCACGCTCCAGGGATGCGATCTGGTTGGAGCCGAGACCCCGGACCCGGCGGCTCTCGGAAATGCCGAGCCGCTCCATGATCTGCTTGGCGCGGACCTTGCCCACGCCGGGCAGGGACTCAAGCAGGGCGGAGACCTTCATCTTGCCGATGACGTCGTTCTCCTGGCCCGACTTGATGACCTCGTGGAGGGAGGCGCCGGAGTGCTTGAGTCGATTCTTGACCTCGGCCCGCTCCCGGCGAGCCGCGGCGGCCTTTTCGAGCGCGGCTGCGCGCTGTTCAGGGGTAAGGGGCGGAAGAGCCACGCCTACGTCACCTCGGATGTCGTTCTGTCGGATACGGACCGGCGAGGCAGCGGGATCGCCCCTCACCTGGTGAGCCGCGAACAACCTGTGCTCGTTGGCTCTCGACGGAGACTAGCGGCCACGGCCGCCGGAGTCAGCGAGAACGGACTAAAAGTCCTGGTCAGCCTTAGCCGACCAGGACATTCCTGGCATAACACCTGAGATTTCTGGTCAGTATTCCGTCAACAGCGCGTTACGTGGCAGTGTCAGCGGTCCGAGACGGCCGCACGGACCTCGTCCGCGAACCGTTCGGCGGCTTCGCGCAGCCCTGACGCGTCCGGACCGTGGCGCAGCACGCCCCGGCTGACGCTGGGCACCACATTGCCGACCGCGTTCCCGAAGACGCCCGGCAGATCCGCGGGCGTCGCCCCCTGGGCGCCGATGCCGGGCGCGAGCAGCGGGCCGTTGATCGCGAGGTCCGCGCCGGCGTCGCCGAGCGTCGCCCCGACCACCGCGCCGACCGAGCCGAGCGGGGTGACGCCCGCGTTCTCGGCGGCCATGTGGTCCAGCATCACCTGGGCCAGCGAGCGGCCGTCGGCTGCGGTGGCGCGCTGTACCTCGGCGCCCTCCGGGTTGGAGGTGAGGGCCAGCACGAAGACACCGGACCCGGAAGACGCCGCGGCGTCCAGCGCGGGCCGCAGCGAACCGAAGCCGAGGTACGGCGAGACGGTGACCGCGTCCGAGAACAGCGGCGAGTCCTTGTCCAGGTAGGTCGCTGCGTAGGCACCCATGGTGGAGCCGATGTCGCCGCGCTTGGCGTCCATCAGGACCAGCGCGCCGGCCGCCCTGGCCTCCTCGACGGCCTTCTCCAGTACGGCGACACCGCGTGAGCCGAACCGCTCGAAGAACGCGGACTGCGGCTTGAGCACCGCGACCCGGTCGGCCAGTGCCTCGACGACCGTACGGGTGAAGCGCTCCAGGCCCGCGACGTCGTCGCCGAGCCCCCAGGAGCTCAGCAGGGAGGCGTGCGGGTCGATGCCGACGCAGAGCGGCCCACGGGTGTCCATGGCGTGGCGCAGACGCGCGCCGAAGGGCTGCTGGGTCATTTCGCGGCCTTCCTGGTTTCCGCGCCGACGGCGTCGGCGAGGGTGGCGTACGGCGAGGCGGCCAGGCGCGCGGCCAGGCCCTTGTGGATCGCGCGGGCGTAGAACGGGCCCTCGTAGATGAAGGCGCTGTAGCCCTGGACGAGAGTGGCGCCTGCGAGGATGCGCTGCCAGGCGTCCTCGGCGTTCTCGATGCCGCCTACGCCGACCAGGGTGATCCGGGTCCCCACGCGCGCGTACAGGCGCCCCAGGACCTCCAGGGAGCGCTCCTTGAGGGGTGCGCCGGACAGGCCCCCGGTCTCCTTCGCCAGGGAGGCGGGGGACTTCAGGCCCAGGGACTCGCGGGCGATGGTGGTGTTGGTGGCGATGATCCCGTCCAGACCCAGTTCGACGGCGAGATCGGCGACTGCGTCGATGTCCTCGTCCGCGAGGTCGGGTGCGATCTTGACGAGCAGCGGGACCCGGCGGGCGTTGACGGTCCGGTCGGCCGCCTCGCGCACCGCGGTCAGCAGCGGGCGCAGCGACTCGGTGGCCTGGAGGTTGCGCAGTCCCGGGGTGTTGGGCGAGGAGACGTTGACCACGAGGTAGTCGGCATGTGCGGCGAGCCGCTCGGTGGACTTCACGTAGTCGGCGGCGGCGTCGGCCTCGGCGACGGTCTTCGTCTTGCCGATGTTGACACCCACGGTGGTCCGGAAGACCGGGTTGCGGGCGGCCAGACGCTCGGCAACAGCGGCCGAACCCTCGTTGTTGAAGCCCATGCGGTTGATCAGCGCGCGGTCCGCGACAAGGCGGAACAGACGCTTCTTCGGGTTGCCCGGCTGCGGCTCACCGGTGACCGTGCCGATCTCGACATGGTCGAAGCCGAGCATGGCCATGCCGTCGATCGCGACCGCGTTCTTGTCGAAGCCGGCGGCCAGCCCGAAGGGGCCGTGCATCCGCAGACCGAGGGCCTCGGTGCGCAGCTCCTTGTAGCGGGGAGCGAGCGCGGCGGCGACGAAGGTGCGCAGGACTGGGGTGCGGGCGGCGAGGCGGATCCAGCGGAAGGCCAGGTAGTGGGCCTGCTCGGGGTCCATCCGCTGGAAGGCGAGCTGGAAGAAGAGCTTGTACATCGGGGTGTGTCCTCGGTGGTGTCGGCGCGTCGGTGTGCTCGCGAAGAGGGGGACACCGTTTCCGGTGTCCCCCTCCTGGGCCGCTATTCGCGTGCTGCCGTCAGATGTTCCGCGTGTTCCTGGAGGGAACGTACGCCGACGTCTCCGTGGGTGAGGGCGTCGATGCCCTGGACGGCCGCGGCGAGCGCCTGGACCGTGGTGAGGCACGGTACGGACCGGGCGACGGCCGCGGTGCGGATCTCGTAGCCGTCGAGCCGGCCGCCGGTTCCGTACGGCGTGTTGACGATGAGGTCGACCTCGCCGTCGTGGATCAGCTGGACGATCGTCTTCTCGCCGTTCGGGCCCACACCCTCGGACAGCTTGCGCACGACGGTCGCGTTGATGCCGTTGCGCTTGAGCACCTCGGCCGTGCCGGAGGTGGCCATCAGCTCGAAGCCGTGGGCGACCAGCTCACGGGCCGGGAAGATCATCGTGCGCTTGTCGCGGTTGGCGACGGAGATGAAGGCGCGGCCCTTGGTGGGCAGCGGGCCGTACGCGCCGGCCTGCGACTTGGCGTACGCCGTGCCGAAGACCGAGTCGATGCCCATGACCTCACCGGTGGAGCGCATCTCCGGGCCGAGGACCGTGTCGACGCCGCGGCCCTGGATGTCGCGGAAGCGCGACCAGGGCATGACGGCCTCCTTGACGGAGATCGGCGCGTCGAGCGGCAGGGTGCCGCCGTCGCCGTTCCTGGGCAGCAGCCCCTCCTCGCGCAGCTCCGCGACGGTCGCGCCCAGCGAGATGCGGGCGGCGGCCTTGGCGAGCGGGACCGCGGTCGCCTTCGAGGTGAAGGGGACGGTGCGGGAGGCGCGCGGGTTGGCTTCGAGGACGTAGAGGATGTCGCCGGAGAGCGCGAACTGGATGTTGATCAGTCCGCGGACGCCGACGCCCTTGGCGATGCCCTCGGTGGAGGCGCGCAGCCGCTTGATGTCGTAGCCGCCGAGCGTGATCGGGGGCAGGGCGCAGGCGGAGTCGCCGGAGTGGATGCCGGCCTCCTCGATGTGCTCCATGACGCCGCCGAGGTAGAGCTCGGTGCCGTCGTAGAGCGCGTCGACGTCGATCTCGATGGCGTCGTCGAGGAAGCGGTCGACGAGGACCGGCCGGGTGGGGCTGATCTCGGTGGACTCGGCGATGTACGAGGAGAGCCGGCTCTCGTCGTACACGATCTCCATGCCCCGGCCGCCGAGCACGTACGAGGGGCGTACGAGGACGGGGTAGCCGATCTCGTCGGCGATGGCCTTGGCCTCGGCGAAGGTGGTGGCGGTGCCGTGCTTGGGGGCCGGCAGGCCGGCCTCTGCCAGCACCTGGCCGAAGGCGCCGCGGTCCTCGGCTGCGTGGATCGCCTCCGGGGAGGTGCCGACGACGGGCACGCCGTTGTCCTTGAGCGCCTGCGACAGACCCAGCGGGGTCTGACCGCCGAGCTGGACGATGACACCGGCGATCGGGCCCGCGAGGGACTCGGCGTGCACGATCTCCAGCACGTCTTCCAGCGTCAGCGGCTCGAAGTACAGACGGTCGGAGGTGTCGTAGTCCGTGGAGACGGTCTCCGGGTTGCAGTTGACCATCACGGTCTCGTAGCCGGCGTCGCTCAGGGCGAAGGAGGCGTGGACGCAGGAGTAGTCGAACTCGATGCCCTGCCCGATGCGGTTGGGGCCGGAGCCGAGGATGATCACCGCGGGCTTGGTGCGGGACGCGACCTCGCTCTCCTCGTCGTAGGAGGAGTAGAAGTACGGCGTCTTCGCGGCGAACTCGGCGGCGCAGGTGTCGACCGTCTTGTAGACCGGGCGGATGCCGAGCGCGTGCCGGACCTCGCGGACGACGTCCTCGCGCAGGCCGCGGATCCCGGCGATCTGGACGTCCGAGAAGCCGTGCCGCTTGGCCTCGGCCAGCAGCTCGGGGCCGAGCTCGTCGGCCTCGGCCAGCTCGTCGGCGATCTCCTTGATGAGGAAGAGCTGGTCGACGAACCACGGGTCGATCTTCGTGGACGCGAAGACCTCCTCCTGGGTGGCGCCGGCCCGGATCGCCTGCATGACGGTGTTGATCCGGCCGTCGGTCGGGCGGACCGCCTCGGCCAGCAGCTCGGCCTTGTCGCCGGGCTCACCGGTGAAGGCGAACTGCGAGCCCTTCTTCTCCAGGGAGCGCAGGGCCTTCTGCAGCGCCTCGGTGAAGTTCCGGCCGATCGCCATGGCCTCGCCCACCGACTTCATGGTGGTGGTGAGGGTGGAGTCGGCGGAGGGGAACTTCTCGAAGGCGAAGCGGGGGGCCTTGACGACGACGTAGTCGAGGGTCGGCTCGAAGGAGGCCGGGGTCTTCTCGGTGATGTCGTTGGGGATCTCGTCGAGCGTGTAGCCGACGGCCAGCTTGGCGGCGATCTTGGCGATCGGGAAGCCGGTGGCCTTGGAGGCGAGCGCCGAGGAGCGGGAGACGCGGGGGTTCATCTCGATCACGATGACCCGGCCGTCGACCGGGTCGATGGCGAACTGGATGTTGCAGCCACCGGTGTCGACGCCGACCTCGCGGATGATCGCGATGCCGATGTCGCGCAGCCGCTGGTACTCGCGGTCGGTGAGCGTCATCGCCGGGGCGACGGTGATCGAGTCACCCGTGTGGACACCCATCGGGTCGAAGTTCTCGATCGAGCAGACGACCACGACGTTGTCGTTCTTGTCGCGCATCAGCTCCAGCTCGTACTCCTTCCAGCCGAGGATGGACTCCTCCAGGAGCACCTCGGTGGTCGGGGAGAGCGTGAGGCCCTGTCCGGCGATGCGGCGCAGCTCCTCCTCGTCGTGGGCGAAGCCGGAGCCGGCGCCGCCCATGGTGAAGGAGGGGCGGACGACGACGGGGTAACCGCCGAGGGTGTCGACGCCCTTCATGATGTCGTCCATCGAGTGGCAGATGACCGAGCGGGCGGACTCGCCGTAGCCGATCTTCGCCTTGACGGCTTCCACGACGCCCTTGAAGAGCTCGCGGTCCTCGCCCTTGTTGATGGCCTCGACGTTGGCGCCGATCAGCTCGACGCCGTACTTCTCCAGGACACCGTTCTCGTGCATGGAGATCGCGGTGTTGAGCGCGGTCTGGCCGCCCAGGGTCGGGAGCAGCGCGTCGGGGCGCTCCTTGGCGATGATCTTCTCGACGAACTCGGGGGTGATCGGCTCGACGTACGTGGCGTCGGCGATCTCCGGGTCGGTCATGATCGTCGCCGGGTTGGAGTTCACCAGGATGACGCGCAGGCCCTCGGCCTTGAGAACGCGGCAGGCCTGGGTGCCGGAGTAGTCGAACTCGGCGGCCTGGCCGATGACGATCGGACCGGAGCCGATGACCAGGACGGACTGGATATCGGAGCGCTTAGGCACGCTGGCCCTCCATCAGGGATACGAAGCGGTCGAAGAGGTACGCGGCGTCGTGCGGGCCGGCGGCTGCTTCGGGGTGGTACTGGACGCTGAAGGCCGGCCGGTCGAGGAGCTGAAGGCCCTCGACGACCTGGTCGTTCAGGCAGACGTGGGAGACCTCGGCACGCCCGTAGGCGGTGTCGGAGACCTTGTCGAGCGGGGCGTCGACGGCGAAGCCGTGGTTGTGCGCGGTGACCTCGACCTTGCCGGTCGAGCGGTCCTGCACGGGCTGGTTGATGCCGCGGTGGCCGTACTTCAGTTTGTACGTGCCGAAGCCGAGCGCGCGGCCCAGGATCTGGTTGCCGAAGCAGATGCCGAAGAGCGGGGTCCCGCGCTCCAGGACGCCCTGCATGACGGAGACGGGGTGGTCGGCGGTGGACGGGTCGCCGGGGCCGTTGGAGAAGAAGACTCCGTCGGGCCGGACCGCGTACACCTCCTCCAGGGTGGCGGTGGCGGGCAGGACGTGCACCTCGATGCCGCGCTCGGCCATCCGGTGCGGGGTCATGCCCTTGATGCCGAGGTCGATCGCGGCGACGGTGAACTTCTTGGTGCCGATCGCGGGGACGACGTACGTCTCCTTGGTGGCGACCTCGGCGGAGAGGTCGGCGCCGTTCATCTCGGGGGCCTGGCGCACCCGGGCGAGGAGCGTGCCCTCGTCGGCGATCGCGTTGCCGGAGAAGATGCCGACGCGCATCGCGCCGCGCTCGCGCAGGTGGCGGGTGAGCGCGCGGGTGTCGATGCCGCTGATGCCGACGACGCCCTGGGTGGCCAGCTCCTCGTCGAGCGAGCGCTGCGAGCGCCAGTTGGAGGGCACCCGGGCGGGGTCGCGCACGACGTAGCCGGAGACCCAGATCTGCTTGGACTCGGGGTCCTCGTCGTTCACACCGGTGTTGCCCACGTGCGGGGCGGTCATCACGACGACCTGGCGGTGGTACGAGGGGTCGGTCAGCGTTTCCTGGTAGCCGGTCATGCCGGTGGAGAACACGGCCTCACCGAAGGTCTCCCCCACAGCCCCGTAGGCGCGGCCGCGGAAGGAGCGGCCGTCCTCCAGGACGAGTACGGCGGGAGCTTTGGCGGCTCCCCGGGTGGAGATCGTCATCGTGCGGTGCCTTCCGTAGTGCTGGTGAGATGAGTGCTGGTGAGGCCGTTGACGGCTTCGACCCAGGCGGCGTGTTCGGCCGAGTGGTCGGAACGGAATCCGGAGTCGATCAGCTGGTCGCCGAGCGCCCAGGTGATGACCAGGAGTCCGCCCTCGGGCAGGACCTTGCCCGCGAGGGCCTTGTCGGTCCGGGCTTCGCGCAGGTCGGCGGCGGGGACGAAGAAGTCCGTCGCGCCGGGCCGTACGACGTCGAGGCCCTGTGCGGTGAGGGTGAGCTCGACGCGGCTGCGGGTGCCGAGGCCATGGGCGACGATGCGGTCGAGCCACTGCCCGGCCGTCGTCGAGGCGTGGTAGCGCCCGGTCAGTGTGAGCAGCCTCTCGCCGTCCGAGAAGCCGTCCGGGGTGGTCGCGAGGCCGGAGAGGCCGGACTGGAGGCTGCCGCGCCACTTCCATCCCTGGCGCATCAGCCAGTAGACGAAGGCGATGAGGACAAGCAGTCCGATCACCCAGCTGATGCGGGCGGACCAGTCGGTGACCTCCGCCGACTTCTGCTCGGCGGCCAGTCGGTAGAGCTGGTGGGTGGGGCTGAGTGTTGTCACGCGAGTTTCCCGTCGACGACCGTGGCACGGCCCCGCAGGAAGGTGTGCGTCACTCGGCCCGGCAGCTCGCGCCCCTCGTAGGGGGTGTTGCGGCTGCGGGAGGCGAAGCCCGCGGGGTCCACTGCTCCACGGTATGCCGGATCGACCAGGGTGAGGTTGGCGGGCTCGCCCTCCGAGACGGGCCGGCCGTGTCCGTCGAGGCGGCCGATGGCCGCGGGGCGCGCGGACATGCGGTCGGCGACGCCGGCCCAGTCGAGCAGACCGGTCTCCACCATCGTCTGCTGGACGACGGAGAGCGCGGTCTCCAGGCCCACCATGCCCATGGCGGCCGCGGCCCACTCGCAGTCCTTGTCCTCGTGCGGGTGCGGGGCGTGGTCGGTGGCGACGCAGTCGATGGTGCCGTCGGCCAGCGCCTCGCGCAGGGCCACGACGTCGGCCTCGGTGCGCAGCGGCGGGTTCACCTTGTAGACCGGGTTGTAGGACCTGACCAGCTCGTCGGTGAGGAGGAGGTGGTGCGGGGTGACCTCGGCGGTGACGTCCCAGCCCTTGGACTTGGCCCAGCGGACGATCTCGACGGATCCGGCGGTCGACAGGTGGCAGATGTGGACGCGGGAGCCGACGTGCGCGGCGAGCAGGACATCGCGGGCGATGATCGACTCCTCGGCCACGGCGGGCCAGCCGCCGAGCCCGAGCTCGGCCGAGACGGTGCCCTCGTTCATCTGGGCGTCCTCGGTGAGGCGGGGCTCCTGGGCGTGCTGGGCGACGACCCCGTCGAACGCCTTCACGTACTCCAGGGCGCGGCGCATGATGACCGCGTCGTCGACGCACTTGCCGTCGTCGGAGAAGACCTTCACTCCGGCGGCGGAGTCGTGCATGGCGCCGAGCTCGGCGAGCTGCTTGCCCTCCAGGCCCACGGTGACGGCACCGACGGGCTGCACGTCGCAGTAGCCGGACTCCTTGCCGAGCCGCCAGACCTGCTCGACGACGCCGGCGGTGTCGGCGACCGGGAAGGTGTTGGCCATGGCGTGCACGGCGGTGAAGCCGCCCACGGCCGCGGCCTTGGTGCCGGTGAGGACGGTCTCGGAGTCCTCGCGGCCGGGCTCGCGCAGATGGGTGTGGAGGTCGACCAGGCCGGGCAGCAGGATCTGGCCCGCCGCCTCGATCACGGTGGCGTCGCCGGCGTCGAGCCCGGTGCCGACCGCCGCGATGGTCTCGCCGTCGATGAGGACGTCCTGGGGTGCGCCGCCGAGGACCTTCGCGCCGCGGATAAGGATCTTGCTCATGGTTACTTGTTCTCCTCGGTACGGGCGTGGACGGCGGGGGCGGCAGGTGCGGCGGGCTCGGATCCGCCGAGCAGCAGGTAGAGCACGGCCATGCGGATCGAGACGCCGTTGGCGACCTGCTCGACGACCGTGCACCGGTCGGAGTCGGCGACCTCGGCGGTGATCTCCATGCCGCGGACCATCGGGCCGGGGTGCATGACGATGGCGTGCCCGGGCATCCTGGCCATCCGCTCGCCGTCCAGGCCGTAGCGGCGGGAGTACTCGCGCTCGGTCGGGAAGTACGCGGCGTTCATCCGCTCACGCTGCACACGAAGCATCATCACAGCGTCCGAGTCCGGCAGCATTTCGTCGAGGCTGTAGCTGACGTCGCAGGGCCACTGCTCGACGCCGACGGGGACCAGGGTGGGCGGGGCCACCAGGGTGACGTGGGCGCCGAGGGTGGTCAGCAGGTGGACGTTGGAGCGGGCGACGCGGCTGTGCAGGATGTCGCCGACGATCGTGATCCGGCGGCCGTCGAGGTCCTTGCCGAGCCCGGTGTCGGGACCGACCAGCCTGCGGCGCATGGTGAAGGCGTCCAGGAGTGCCTGGGTGGGGTGCTCGTGCGTGCCGTCACCGGCGTTGACGACCGCGCCGTCGATCCAGCCGGAGGTGGCCAGGCGGTACGGGGCGCCGGAGGCGCCGTGCCGGATGACGACGGCGTCGGCGCCCATCGCCTCCAGGGTCAGCGCGGTGTCCTTGAGCGACTCGCCCTTGGAGACCGAGGATCCCTTGGCGGAGAAGTTGATGACGTCGGCGGACAGCCGCTTGGCGGCTGCCTCGAAGGAGATGCGGGTACGCGTCGAGTCCTCGAAGAAGAGGTTGACGACGGTACGGCCGCGCAGGGTCGGGAGCTTCTTGATCGGCCGGTCCGCGACCCTGGCCATCTCCTCGGCGGTGTCGAGGATCAGGACGGCGTCGTCGCGGGTGAGGTCGGCGGCCGAGATGAGGTGGCGCTTCATCTGGGTGTTCTCCGGGTGGCTGGAGGGTTCAGGCATGCGGGCGTGCGGAAGCCGCCGTACGGCAGTGGGCCGTACGGAGAGGGCAGCTACTGCCCGACCGCCGGGGCGGCCTGCTCGACCCCGAGCAGCACGGCGTCGCGGCCGTCCTCCTCGGCGAGCTGGACCTTGACCGTCTCCCGCAGCGACGTGGGGAGGTTCTTGCCCACGTAGTCGGCACGGATCGGGAGCTCGCGGTGTCCGCGGTCGACGAGGACCGCGAGCTGCACCGCGCGGGGCCGGCCGATGTCGCCGAGCGCGTCGAGAGCGGCGCGGATCGTGCGGCCGGAGAAGAGGACGTCGTCGACGAGGACGACCAGGCGGCCCTCGATGCCCTCGCCGGGGATCTCGGTGCGGGCCAGGGCGCGCGCGGGGCGCATGCGCAGGTCGTCGCGGTACATGGTGATGTCGAGCGATCCGACCGGGATGGTGCGGCCGGTGATCTCTTCGAGCTTGTCGGCGAGCCGGCGGGCGAGGAAGACGCCCCGGGTCGGGATGCCGAGGAGCACCACGTCGTCGGCGCCCTTGGCGCGTTCGACGATCTCGTGGGCGATGCGGGTCAGTACTCGGGCGATGTCGGGAGCCTCGAGAACGGGGCGTGCCGCATTGCCGGTGGCGTCGTGCTGTGCGTCCATAAGAAACGGACCTCCTTCTCCGCCTCACTGGACGGATCTTAAAGGACGTCGAAATTGCGTCATTCACGTTACCAGGCCCTGAGCAGGGCCCTTGCCCCCACCCCCGGGAGGTACCGGTCCGGACCATTCAGCTTGACGCACCCAAGTAACGCTGCGTAACCTCACAGTGAGTTACCAGCCACGCGGCGGAGCCGCACAATGTTCCAGCGTCCGGGGAGCCTTATGTCCAGCGAATACGCAAAACAGCTCGGGGCCAAGCTCCGCGCCATCCGCACCCAGCAGGGCCTCTCCCTCCATGGCGTGGAGGAGAAGTCCCAGGGCCGCTGGAAGGCCGTCGTGGTCGGCTCGTACGAGCGCGGCGACCGCGCCGTCACCGTCCAGCGCCTTGCCGAGCTGGCGGACTTCTACGGCGTTCCGGTGCAGGAACTCCTGCCCGGCACGACCCCCGGCGGGGCTGCCGAGCCGCCGCCGAAGCTCGTCCTCCAGCTTGAGCGCCTCGCCCACGTCCCGCCGGAGAAGGCCGGACCCCTGCAGCGCTACGCGGCCACGATCCAGAGCCAGCGCGGCGACTACAACGGCAAGGTCCTCTCGATCCGCCAGGACGACCTGCGCACGCTGGCCGTGATCTACGACCAGTCGCCGTCCGTGCTCACGGAGCAGCTGATCAGCTGGGGCGTCCTCGACGCGGACGCGCGCCGCGCGGTCGCCCACGACGAGGGCTGACCCTCCCAGAAGAAACGTACCGCCGGGTCCGGCGGGGCCCTTTTCGGTGCCCTGCCGGGCCCGGCGTCCGCGTTTTCGGACAGCCCGCACCGGGGCAGGTCCACGGAAATGCCGAAGGGCCCACGGTCTCATGACCGTGGGCCCTTCGTCGGCAGAACGCCGCCAGGGCTACTGCTCCCGGCGAAGGTTCGGCTTGAGGTCCTTGAAACGGGCCAGCAGGCCGTTCACGAAGGACGGGGAGTCATCGGTGGAGAACTCCTTGGCGATCTGCACCGCCTCGTCGATCACCACCGCGTCGGGTGTCGCGTCCACCCAGATCAGCTCGTACGCACCGAGCCGCAGGATGTTCCGGTCGACGACCGGCATGCGGTCGATCTCCCAGTCCACGGCGTAGGTGACGATGAGGTCGTCGATCCGGTCCGCGTACTGCGCGTACCCCTCGACGAGCTCCATCGTGTACTCGGTGACCGGCGGCTGACGGGTGTCGGACCGCGAGTGCCGGACCCAGTCCGCGAGGACCGTCTGCACGGACTCACCGCGCTGGTCGGCCTCGAAGAGGATCTGGAAGGCTCGCTTGCGGGCCGTGTTCCGGGCAGCCACGGTTAGCTGTTCACCCGGCCGAGGTAATCGCCCGAGCGGGTGTCGACCTTGATCTTCTCACCGGTGGTGATGAAGAGCGGGACACCGATCTCGTAGCCGGTCTCCAGCGTGGCGGGCTTGGTGCCACCGGTGGACCGGTCGCCCTGGACGCCCGGGTCCGTGTGCTGGATGGTCAGCTCGACGGCGGCCGGCAGCTCGACGTAGAGCACCTCGCCCTCGTGCTGGGCGACGGAGGCGGTGAAGCCCTCGATCAGGAAGTTGGCGGCGTCGCCGACAGACTTGCGGTCGACCATCAGCTGGTCGTAGGTGTCCATGTCCATGAAGACGAAGTACTCGCCGTCCATGTACGAGAACTGCATGTCGCGCCGGTCAATGGTGGCCGTTTCGACCTTCACGCCGGCGTTGAACGTCTTGTCGACGACCTTGCCGGACAGCACGTTCTTGAGCTTGGTGCGCACGAAGGCCGGGCCCTTGCCGGGCTTGACGTGCTGGAACTCGACGACGGACCAGAGCTGGCCTCCGTCGAGCTTGAGCACCAGGCCGTTCTTGAGGTCGTTCGTGGAAGCCACGGTTGCGGAATCTCCTGGACTGAAGCTGGTGGAACGACCGAGGATGCGCGCTAGAGCGCGAGCAGCTCCTTGGTCGTAATGGTGAGTAGCTCGGGTCCGCCGTCCGCCTCGGGGCGCACGACGAGCGTGTCATCGATCCGGACCCCGCCCCGGCCCGGGAGGTGGACCCCCGGTTCGACGGTGACCGGCACACAAGCGTCCAGTTTACCCATGGCTCCAGGTGCCAGCTGCGGGTCCTCGTCGATTTCGAGCCCCACCCCGTGCCCGGTCCACGGCGCGAGGCCCTCACCATGGCCCGCGGAGTCCAGTACCTGACGGGCGGCACGGTCCACGTCACGGTAGGCGGCACCGGGTGCGAGAGCCTCGCGTCCGGCCCGCTGAGCGGCGAAAACCAGGTCGTAGAGGTCGATCTGCCAGTCGGCCGGCGCCGTACCGATGACAAAGGTGCGGCCGATCTCGCACCGGTATCCGCGGTAGCTGGCACCGAGGCACACGGAGAGAAAATCTCCTTCTTCCACCCGACGGTCCGAGGGCCGGTGACGGCCTCGGCCGGAATGGGGACCGGTGGCGACCGAGGTCGCGAAGGCCGGGCCGTCGGCGCCGTGATCGACCAGCCGGCGTTCGAGTTCGAGGGCGAGATGCCGCTCCGTGCGGCCGACCAGGATCGATTCGAGGAGTTCACCCAGCGCCTGGTCGGTGATCTCGGCCGCGATCCGCAGACAGCCGATCTCCTCCTCGTCCTTGACGATGCGCAGCTGCTCGACGTTGGCACCGAGGTCGGCCAGCCGGAGCCTGGGGGCGACCGAGGCCATGGCCCGGTGCCTGGCAACGGTCAGATCGTGTTCCTCGACGGCCAGCGACTCCGCACCGCCCGCCGCGGCCAGGTCCGCGGCCGCGACCACGGGATCACCGCCGGTCACGGACAGCAGATCCACCCGGAGCCGGTCGTCGGTGCGCCCGTCGGACGGATCACCGCTCGGAGGGCGCGGGCAGAGCAGGACGTCCTCGTCGGGGCCGAGCAGCAGCACGGCCCCCGGGGGCGCTCCGCCCGCCAGGTAGCGGACATTGGCGGGGCGGGAGACCAGGGCGGCCGCGGATCCGACGGCGGCGCACCGGTCGCGGAGCAGCCCGCGGCGGACGGCGTACACCTCTGACATGCATCGAGCGTACGAGTGTGAGCGCGGGCCCGCGCGGTCAGCGCACCCGCCCGGGGGGTGCGCCCGCTCGTCGGCGGACGGGCCGCCGGCTCACCAGGCCGGCGGGCTGGCGAGGGAGCGGGCCAGTATGTCGTCCAGGACGCGGGCAGTGGTCTCCACGTCGTAGGTGGAGTTGTCGATGATCGGCAGCCCGGAGCCGTACCAGCCGGCCATCCGGCCGTGGATCCGGGCGACCTCCTCGTCGGAGAGACGGCGGTTGCCGCTGCGGGCGGCGTTGCGCTCCAGGACGATCTCCAAGCCCGGCAGCAGGACGACGGGAAGCAGTCCGGGGCCGACGTGGCGCTTCCAGCCGCCGAGGCCGACGACGGGCCGGTCGGGGAAGACGGCATCGTCGAGGATGCAGGAGATGCCGTTGGCCAGGAAGTTGCGGGCCGCGAAGCCACAGGTGCGGCGGGCCAGCCGGTACTGGGCCTCCGACTGGTCGTTCCACCCCGCCTGCGGGTCGGCGAAGCCGGAGCAGACCCACTCGCGGACGTCGTCGAGGCTGACGTGGGCGGTGGGGACGCGGCGGCGGGCGGCCCAGAGCTTGGCCACCGTGGTCTTTCCGGCGCCTGCCGGCCCGATCAGGAGCACGGCCAGGGTCGCGTTGCCGGTACCGGGCTCGGCGGGCGGCGCGGGCAGCGGTACGGGCCCGCCCGGCGGCAGCTGGATGTGCCCGGTGGTCTCCCTGGAGACCGGAACGGGGGCGTGGTGCGGCGCGGGACCGGTCCAGCCCTGCTGCGGGGCGGGTGGTGCGACGGGCGGCGGCCCCGGGCGCCCGGCGGGGGGCTGGGCGGGCGGTCCGGCCGGGGGCGGGAGGGGCGGACCCGGGTGGCCGGGGTGCTGGGACTGGTGCGGCCAGCCGACAGGTCCGTTTCCGGGTCCCTGGGGCGGCGGCAGCGGGGCCCCCACTGCGTGCTGCATCCGGTGGCACTCCGTCTCGTACAGGCAACTGGCGCTGGTGGAACGGCAACCGTACCTTCCCCGGCCGCCACGGAGGGAACGGCCGGGGAGGGTTCACCGTGCCCCGTCGGCCAAGTCGGCCTTCCGGGGCGGGGATGCGTCAGTCCGTCAGTTCGTCGGCGAGCGCCCGCAGGGCGAGCCGGTAGGACCCGATACCGAAGCCGGCCACGGTCCCCGTGGCGACCGGTGCGACCACGGAGTTGTGACGGAATTCCTCCCGCGCGTACGGGTTCGAGATGTGCACCTCGATCAGCGGAGCGGTGCGCTGCGCGGCCGCGTCCCGCATTCCGTACGAGTAGTGCGTGAAGGCACCCGGGTTGAGAACGACCGGAATTGAACCGTCCGCGGCTTCGTGCAGCCAGCGGATCAGCTCACCCTCGTCGTTGGTCTCCCGGACGTCGACGTCGAAGCCGAGTTCCTTGCCGAGGGTGCGGCAGGTGTCGACGAGGCCGGCGTAGGAGGTGGCCCCGTAGACGTCCGGCTCGCGGGAGCCGAGGCGGCCGAGGTTGGGTCCGTTGAGGACGAACACCCGGCGGGTCACGCCGACACCTCACCGTAGGCGGCCAGCAGCACGGCCGGGTCGGGGCCCTCCAGGACGGTGGGCTTGCCGAGGCCGTCCAGGACGATGAAGCGCAGCAGGTTGCCGCGGGACTTCTTGTCGACCTTCATGTTCTCCAGCAGCTTGGGCCACTGGTCACCGCGGTAGGTGAGCGGCAGTCCGACGGACTCCAGGACCGCGCGGTGCCGGTCGGCGGTGGCGTCGTCCAGGCGTCCGGCGAGGCGGCCCAGTTCGGCGGCGAAGACCATGCCGACCGAGACGGCAGCACCGTGGCGCCACTTGTAGCGCTCGTTCTTCTCGATCGCGTGGGCCAGCGTGTGCCCGTAGTTGAGGATCTCGCGGAGCCCGGATTCCTTGAGGTCGCTGGAGACCACCTCGGCCTTGACCCGGATGGCCCGCTCGATCAGTTCGGAGGTGTGCGGTCCGGCCGGTGTACGCGCGCCCTGCGGGTCCGCCTCCACGAGGTCGAGGATCACCGGGTCGGCGATGAAGCCGGCCTTGATGATCTCGGCCATGCCGGAGACGTAGTCGTTGACCGGCAGCGAGTCCAGCGCGGCCAGGTCGCAGAGCACTCCGGCCGGCGGGTGGAAGGCGCCGACGAGGTTCTTGCCCTCGGCGGTATTGATGCCCGTCTTGCCTCCGACGGCCGCGTCGACCATGCCGAGCACGGTCGTGGGTACGGCGATCCAGCGCACTCCGCGCAGCCAGGAGGCGGCGACGAAGCCCGCGACGTCCGTGGTGGCGCCGCCGCCGATGCCGACGACGACATCGGTGCGGGTGAAGCCGGTCTGGCCGAGCGCCTTCCAGCAGTAGGCGGCGACCTCGACGGTCTTGGCCTCCTCCGCGTTGGGCAGCTGGATGGCGATGGCCTCGTAGCCCTGGTCCGCGAGGTCCTGGCGGACGGCCTCGCCGGTCTCGGCGAGCGCCTCCGGGTGCAGGACCGCGACGCGCTGGGCACGCTCACCGATGAGCGAGGGGAGCTCCGCGAGAAGCTGCCGGCCGATGAGCACCTCGTACGGGTCGGTGCCCGCGCTGCCGGCGATCCGGATACGGGTGGGGGCCTGGTCGGTCATCGTTGGTTTCTCCCGGCCGGACGGTGCGTCCGGCAGCTCCAGTGCGTCGAGGACCGCCTGGGCGACCTCTTCCGGTGTGCGCTCGTCGGTCGCGACGACCGCGCGGGCCACCTCCGTGTAGAGGTGACGGCGGGCCTCCATGAGTTCGCGCCACTGCCGGCGCGGGTTCACGGCGAGCAGCGGACGGGCGGTGTTCAGCCCGACCCGCCTGACCGCCTCGTCGACGTCCATCGAGAGGTAGACGACGGCGTGGCCGACGAGCAGGGCGCGGGTCGTGGCGTCGAGGACGGCGCCGCCGCCGAGCGAGAGGACGCCCTCGTGCTCGGCGACCGCGGCCCGCACGGCGTCCCGCTCCAGTGCGCGGAAGCGCTCCTCGCCCTCGTCGTAGAAGATGTCCGAGATCGGCTTGCCGGCCGTGGCGACGACGTCGGCGTCGGTGTCCCGGTAACCGGTGCCCAGACGGTCGGCGAGCAGTTCGCCGACCGTGGACTTGCCGACGCCCATCGGCCCGACCAGGACCACCAGCGGACCGCTCATCGGATCTGGAGGTGGTCGAGGTACGACTGGACGTTGCGGTGGGTCTCGGCGACGCTGTCGCCGCCGAACTTCTCCGCGACCGCGTCGGCGAGGACCAGTGCGACCATCGCCTCGGCGACGATGCCCGCTGCCGGAACGGCACAGACATCGGAGCGCTGGTGGTGCGCCTTGGCCGGCTCGCCCGTCACCACATCGACCGTGCCGAGCGCGCGCGGCACCGTCGCGATCGGCTTCATCGCGGCGCGGACGCGCAGCAGCTCACCGGTGGTCAGACCACCCTCGGTGCCACCCGCGCGGCCGGAGGCGCGCTTGATCCCGTCGTCGGTCACCAGGATCTCGTCGTGCGCCTGCGACCCGGGCACCCGGGCGAGGTCGAAGCCGTCGCCGACCTCGACCCCCTTGATGGCCTGGATTCCCATGAGCGCGGCGGCGAGACGGGCGTCGAGCCTGCGGTCCCAGTGCACGTGGGAACCGAGGCCGACGGGCACGCCGTACGCCAGCACCTCGACCACGCCGCCGAGCGTGTCGCCGTCCTTGTGGGCCTGGTCGATCTCGGCGACCATCCGCTTGCTCGCGTCGGCGTCGAGGCAGCGCACCGGGTCGGCGTCGAGCCTGTCGGCATCGGCGGGGACGGGGTAGACCCCGTACGGCGCCTTGGCCGCGGCCAGCTCGACGACATGGCTGACGATCTCGATGCCGGCGGTCTCCTTGAGGTAGGACCGGGCGACGGCACCGAGGGCGACGCGCGCCGCGGTCTCCCGGGCGCTGGCGCGCTCCAGGACCGGCCGGGCCTCGTCGAAGCCGTACTTCTGCATACCGGCGAGATCGGCGTGGCCGGGCCGGGGGCGGGTCAGCGGGGCGTTGCGGGCCTGGGCGGCCAGCACCTCGGGGTCGACCGGGTCGGCCGACATGACCTGCTCCCACTTGGGCCACTCGGTGTTGCCCACCATCACGGCGACGGGCGAGCCCATGGTCAGACCGTGCCGGACCCCGCCGAGGAAAGTGACCTCGTCCTTCTCGAACTTCATCCGGGCGCCGCGCCCGTAACCGAGCCGTCGCCTGGCGAGCGCGTCCGCCACCATCTCCGTAGTGACGGGGATACCGGCGGGAAGACCCTCCAGCGTCGCCACCAGTGCGGGGCCGTGCGACTCTCCGGCGGTCAGCCAGCGCAACCTGCTCAACGGTGCTCCTCATGCTCGCGCCTGTAACTGCAACGGCGCGACCGGGTGCGCGGCCCTGGCCCGCCGCCCCCGATCCTCCCACGACCGGGCCGCCCGGCCCGCCGCCGGTCCAGCAGACGGACGGAGCGGCCGGGCGAAAGGTGCGGTCAGCGGGCGGCCAGCGCCTGTTCGCCGGCCCGGCGCATGGCGGCCAGCGGGGCGGGCGCACGGCCCGTCATCTGCTCGACCTGGAAGACGGCCTGGTGCACCAGGAGATCAAGACCTCCGACGATTGCACCGTTGCGGGCCGCCCACGCGGAGGCGAGTCCAGTGGGCCATGGCTCGTACAGCACGTCGAAGAGCGTGCCTGGACGGTCCGGCACGGCGTCCATCAGCCCGTCCGTGGCCCCGGCCGGCGTGGTCGCGATGACCAGCGGGGCGTGCAGCGCCTGCTCGGCCTCGGCCCAGTCGGCGATCCGCACATCGACCCCGAGCCGTTCGCCCCAGCCGCGCATCTCGTCACCGCGTTCGCGGCTGCGGACGTAGGCGGTGACCGGTCCCGGACAGATCCGCGCGAGTGCGGCGAGTGCGGACGAGGCGGTGGCTCCGGCACCGAGAACAGCGGCGGCCTCGGCCTTCTCGACACCGCGCTCGCGCAGGGCGGCAATCATGCCGGGGATATCCGTGTTGTCGCCGGTGAGCCGGCCGTCCTCGCCGAGGACGACCGTGTTCACGGCCTCCACGGAGGCCGCTGTCTCGCTGACGGAGTCCAGCAGCGGGATGACCGCCCGCTTCAGAGGCATCGTCAGGGAGAGCCCGGCCCAGGTGGAGTCCAGGCCGCCCATGAAGCCGGGCAGTGCCTGCTCGTCGATTTCGAACCGGTCGTACGACCAGCCGTCGAGACCGAGTTCGGCGTAGGCGGCCCGGTGCAGCACCGGGGAGAGCGAGTGGGCGATGGGCGAACCGAGAACGGCTGCCCGGTGGCGCCCGTCAGTCGAGGCCATGCAATTCCTTGAACTTCTCGTTGAGCTTCTCGTGCTCCGCGGCCGTCTTGGTGAACTGGGTCTTCTTGCCGTCGAGCGAGATGAAGAACATCCACCCGCCGGCGGTGGGACTGAGCGTGGCGCGCAGGGCCTCGTCACCGGGGTTGCTGATGGGGCCGGGCGGCAGACCTGCGTGGTAGTAGGTGTTGTAGGGATCCGGATTGGTCCGGATCTCGTTCGACCTGATCTTGATCTCGCTCTGGTTCTTCAGGTAGTTGAACGCAGAGTCGAATTCCAGCTTGCGGTTCGTGGCCACGTTGTCGGGCTTGAGCCGGTTGTAGACGACTTCGGCCATCTTGCGGAAGTCGTCGTGCGTCAGGCCTTCCGCCTGGACCAGGCTGGCCACGGTGAGCACCTGCCAGGGACCGTCGAGCTTGTACTTCTTGGCGGTTCCCTCGAGGTCGAGATCCTCGTACTCCTCGTTGGACCGCGAGACCATCTTCTTGAGGATCGCCTCCGGCTTGGTCTCCTTGGTGACCGGATACGCGGCCGGGTAGAGGAATCCCTCCAGCGGGTCCTTGATGTCCTTGTTCCTGCCCGCCCAGCCGGGGAGGCCCAGATCGGCCTTCTTCGACGTGGCGACGGCCTTGGTCGTGCCCTTCTTGAGGTCCAGCTTCGCGTCGATCATCGCGTAGACGGCGACATTGCGGGAGCCCTCGGGAATGATCAGAAGGTTCTGGCTCTTCGGGTCGACCATCATCTTCACGGCCTCGGCCGCCGACATCTCCTTGTGGAGGAGATAGACCCCGGCCTGGATCGACTTCCCCTTGGGGTTCTCGTTCTGCGCGGAGACGAACGCGTCGACGCTCTTGACCACACCCAGCTTCTTCAGGATGTTGCCGATGTCGTATCCGTACGAGCCCTTCGGGATCTCCACCTCGACCGAACCCGAGCCGCTGCCCGTGTAGTCGGGGGCGGAACCGAATTTGTCCTGGTAGAACGAGTAGCCGAAGTAGACCGCTCCGCCGAGACCGCCGGCCAGGACGAGGGAGACGACCAGACAGGCGCAGCCGCTGCGGCCCTTCTTCTTCTTGCCCTTGCCGCGCCGCTCGCCTCCGCCGTCACCTCGGCGGGACTCGCGGGGATCGTCGTCGTCGTAGTCGTCGTCCTTGGCCTCGCCGTCGTCCGCGCCCGTGAAGAAGGGGTGCGTCTCCTCCGGCTGGACCTCGGGGTCCCAGTCCGGGTTCCGCTCGGGGGCCTGCGCGGGAGCCGCTTCGCGGCGGCCCGGGGGCTGCGGCGGGGGGTACGCCTCGGAGGTGCCGTAGTAGTCGTTCGTCTCGCCGTAGCCGTACGGGGCGTCCGGCCGGCCCTCGTACGGCATCGCGGCGGGCTGCTGACCGGTGTCCCAGCCGCCGTTGTAGGGCTGCTGCTGGGCGTACGGGTCCTGCTGGGCGCCGTACGGAGGCTGCTGCTGGTACTGCGGCTGCTGTGCGTAGGGATCCTGCGGGTTCTGCTGCTGTTGCTGCTGCGCGTACGGATCCTGCTGCTGTTGCTGCGCGTAGGGGGCCTGCGGATGCTGCTGCGCGTAAGGGTCCTGCAGGTACGGCGTCTGCGGCTGCTGCTGGGCGTACGGGTCCTGCGGGTAGGGCTGCTGCTGGCCGCCGTACTGGCTCTGGCCGGGAGCGGGCTGCTGCCCGCCTCCCCATCCCTGGTCCCCGTACAGGGGATCCTCGGGACGCCACGGTTCGGAGCCGGGGCCCCGGCCATACTCAGTCATCGATCCCCTTGAGCCGCGAGACGACGTTCCGTCTCTTTGCTGTGCGGTGTTTGTTCGAACACCGCCGCATCGCGCGGAACGTTACCGTATCGCGATCAGACAACCACTTCGACGCCCTCGCCGGGTGGCTTGCCCGAAGCCCGTTCGGACTCCAGAGCGTTCTGGAGGATCACCACAGCGGCAGCCTGGTCGATGACGGACCGGCCCTTTTTGGACTTCACGCCCGACGCGCGCAGTCCCTGACTGGCCGTCACTGTGGTCATCCTCTCGTCCAGCAATCGCACCGGAATGGGTGCAACCGCACGGGCGAGCACATCGGTGAAGGCGCGGACCTTGGCCGCCGCCGGTCCCTCACCGCCGCCCAGGGACCTCGGCAGGCCGACGATGACCTCGATCGGCTCGTACTCCGCGACGATCTGCCCGAGCCGCCGGTGGGCGGCCGGGACATCACGTCCCGGCACGGTCTCCACCGGTGTGGCGAGGATCCCGTCGGGGTCGCACGAGGCGACCCCGATCCGGGCGTCCCCGACGTCGATGGCGAGCCGGCGGCCACGGCGCATCCGCGTCATGTCCGGCGTCACGCCGTCTCGGTGACGAGGCGTTCGACAGCGGCGACGGCGTCGCCGATGGCCTCCGGGTTCTGGCCGCCGCCCTGGGCGACGTCCGGCTTGCCGCCGCCACCGCCGCCGAGCGTCTTGGCGGCGGTACGGACCAGGTCGCCGGCCTTGAGACCGCGCTCGCGGGCCGCCTCGTTGGTGGCGATGACGGTCAGCGGGCGGCCGTTGGCCGTGGTGAACAGGGCCACGACAGCCGGCCTGCCGCCCTGGATGCGCCCCCGGACATCGAGGACGAGCTTGCGCAGGTCGTCGGCGGAGGTGCCGTCCGGCACCTGGCCGGTGACCAGGGCGACGCCCCGTACGTCCTTGGCGGACTCGACCAGCCCGGCGGCGGCCGCCAGGACCTTCTCCGCGCGGAACTTCTCGATCTCCTTCTCGGCGTCCTTCAGCTTGCCGAGCATCGCGGCGACCTTCTCCGGAAGCTCCTCGGAACGGCCCTTGACCAGCTCCTGGAGCTGGGCGACGACCGTGTGCTCCTTGGCGAGGAAGTTGTACGCGTCGACGCCGACCAGGGCCTCGATGCGGCGCACGCCCGAACCGATGGACGACTCGCCGAGCAGCTTCACCAGACCGAGCTGGGCGGTGTTGCCGACATGCGTGCCGCCGCACAGCTCCTTGGAGAAGTCGCCGATGGTGACGACGCGGACCCGCTCGCCGTACTTCTCGCCGAACTCGGCGATGGCGCCCTGCTTCTTGGCCTCGCCGATCGACATGACCTCGGCCCGCACGTCGAGCTCCCGCGAGAGGACCTCGTTGATCTTCTGCTCGACGTCGACGAGGACCGTGCCGGGCACGGCGGCCGGCGAACCGAAGTCGAAGCGGAAGCGGCCCGGGGAGTTCTCCGAACCGGCCTGGGCGGCCGTCGGGCCGAGCGCGTCGCGCAGCGCCTGGTGCGTGAGGTGGGTGGCGCTGTGGGCGCGGGCGATGGCGCGGCGGCGGTTGGTGTCGATGATCGCGAGGGCGGAGGCGCCGACCGTCACCTCGCCGACCTGGACCGAGCCCTTGTGGACGGAGACACCGGGGACCGGCTGCTGGACGTCGCGCACCTGGATGACGGCACCGTTGTGGAAACGGATCCGGCCCTGGTCGGCGAGCTGGCCGCCGCCCTCGGCGTAGAACGGGGTGCGGTCCAGGACGACCTCGACCTCGTCGCCCTCGGAGGCCGCGGGCGAGGAGACGCCGTTCACGAGGAGACCGACGACCGTCGACTCGCCCTCGGTGGAGGTGTACCCGGTGAACTCGGTGATGCCGGAGTTGTCGGCCACCTCACGGTAGGCGGACAGGTCGGCGTGACCGGTCTTCTTGGCCCTGGCGTCGGCCTTGGCCTTGTCCCGCTGCTCCTGCATGAGGCGGCGGAAGCCGTCCTCGTCCACGGACAGCCCCTGCTCGGCGGCCATCTCCAGGGTGAGGTCGATCGGGAAGCCCCAGGTGTCGTGGAGCAGGAACGCCTTGTCGCCGGCGAGGACCCGGCCGCCTGCGGCCTTGGTCTCCGTGACGGCGGTCTCCAGGATGTTGGTGCCACCCTTGAGGGCCTTGAGGAAGGCGGCTTCCTCGGCGAGAGCCACGGTCTCGATGCGCTTGCGGTCGGTGATCAGCTCGGGGTACTGCAGCCCCATCGTGTTGATCACGACGTCGACCAGCTCGCTGACGACCGATCCGGTGGCCCCCATCAGCCGCATGTTGCGGATGGCCCGGCGCATGATGCGGCGCAGTACGTAGCCGCGGCCCTCGTTGCCGGGGGTGACACCGTCGCCGATGAGCATGACGGAGGTACGGATGTGGTCGGCGACGACGCGGAGCGAGACGTCGGTGCCCTGGGCCGCGCCGTAGCGCACGCCGGTGAGCTCGGTGGCCCTGTCCATGACGACGCGCAGGGTGTCGGTCTCGTACATGTTCCGTACGCCCTGCAGGATCATCGCGAGGCGTTCCAGGCCGAGGCCGGTGTCGATGTTCTTGGACGGCAGGTCGCCGAGGATCGGGAAGTCGTCCTTGCCGTCGCCGGCGCCGCGCTCGTACTGCATGAAGACCAGGTTCCAGATCTCCACGTACCGCTCGTCGTTGACGGCGGGGCCGCCCTCGACGCCGAACTCGGGGCCCCGGTCGTAGTTGATCTCGGAGCAGGGGCCGCAGGGACCGGGGACGCCCATGGACCAGAAGTTGTCCTTCTTGCCGAGGCGCTGGATGCGCTCGGCGGGGACACCGATCTTGTCGCGCCAGATCTGCTCGGCCTCGTCGTCGTCGAGGTAGACCGTGATCCACAGTCGCTCGGGGTCGAGGCCGAAGCCGCCGTCCGCCACGGAGCTGGTGAGCAGCTCCCAGGCGTACTCGATGGCGCCTTCCTTGAAGTAGTCGCCGAAGGAGAAGTTCCCGCACATCTGGAAGAACGTGCCGTGGCGGGTGGTCTTGCCGACCTCTTCGATGTCCGGCGTGCGGACGCACTTCTGCACGCTGGTGACGCGCGGGGCGGGGGGCTTGACCTCGCCGAGGAAGTACGGCTTGAAGGGCACCATGCCCGCCGGGACCAGCAGCAGAGTCGGGTCGTCCGCGATGAGCGACGCCGAAGGGACAACGGTGTGACCGCGCTCCTCGTAGAAGCTCAGCCAGCGGCGGCGAATTTCAGCCGACTCCATCAGTGGTCCTCATTCCGGTTGTACGAGTTGTAGGTACGTGACGTGGGGGGAAGCGCGCGGCGCGCCTCGGGCTCGGACGCCTCGACGACGAGGTGGCGGCGCACGGGGAGATCAGGGTCGACGGGCGCTTCGAGGCCGAGCGCCTCGCCCAGTTCGGCCTCGCGCCTGGCCATGCCCTCACGGACGTCCAGGGCGAAGTCCTTGAGCTTGTGACCGGCCACGACCGCCTTGTCGGCGGCCTGCGCGGCAAGGCTTTCGGGGGTCAGCTGCTTGATCTTCCGGTTGACCTTGGCGGTGGCCCAGACGCCGGCGGCTGCGCCGGCGGTGAACCAGAACGTACGGCGGAACATCGCTGCGTCAGTCCTTCGATCCGCGGGGGTTTCTGCCGTTGCGCTTCCTGCCACGCGCGGACGGCACGGTCCGGCCGACGATCACCGGGCGCCCAGAACGCGCTTCGGGTTCGGGACCGGTCTTGCGGCCGATGGCCTGCCGGACTCCGTAGCCGAATGCGGCGACCTTGACCAGCGGACCGCCGAAGGCGGAGGCGACGGTGGTGGAGAGCGCCGAGGCGTTGGAGGTGACTTCCTGGACGTCCGTCGCGATCGCGTCGACCTTGTCGAGCTGGGTCTGCGCGGAGCGTACGGTCGCGGACGCGTCGGCCAGCAGCGGAACGGCCTGTTCGGTCACGTCCGCAACGAGCTTCGTGGTCGCCCTGAGCGTCTGGGCTAGCCTCACCAGCACGACGGCGAGGAACGAAACCAGGATCGCCCAGAAGACGGCCACCAGGATCCCGGCCACCTCTCCACCGGACACAGTGCACCGCTCTCTGGCTTGTCGTCTGTCTGTCTTGTTTCCAGCTCTTCGGCGACGGCCGTCGCCGAAGCCGATCACCGCCCCCGAGCTTATCGCGCCGGGGCTCGCGCCTTGTACCGCATTGCGGGCCGGCCCCGCAGGAGTTCCCGCAACGATGTCGTACGGAGCGCTTTCGGGCCAGTACTCTGCGTGTCTCATGCGACGCCCTCAGCGCCCCTTCCCTTCCTCCGGTGATTCCAGCCCTTCGGCCGCCTCCCCCGAGGCCCCCACCCCCTGCCACCGGGGCAATCTCCCCGCGGAGCTGAACAGATTCGTGGGGCGGGAGGCCGAGTTGGCCGAGGTCGTCGGGCTACTGGAGGAGTCCCGGCTGGTCACCGTCGTCGGGGTGGGCGGGGCCGGCAAGACCCGGCTCGTCAGCAAGGTGGCGGCGCTCCTGGAGAAACGGTACTGCGACGGGGTCTGGCTGGCGGAACTGTCCGGCGTCCACGATCCCGCACTGCTGGAGCACGCCCTGGTCGATGCTCTGGGCCTCACCGATCACACGAGCAGACCGCCGCGCACGACACTCCTCGAACACTGTGCCGAGCACCGCCTCCTCCTGGTGATCGACGGTTTCGAGCATCTGGTGGACGCCTGCGCGGAGTTGGTACGGGACCTGCTGCGCCGGGCGCCGCGGCTACGGGTACTGGCGGCCGGCCGGCTGCCGCTGGACCTCGACGGCGAGACCGCCTACCCGCTCGCGACCATGGGTGACGAGGACGCCGTGCTGCTGTTCGCCGAGCGGGCCTCCTCGGTGCGGCCCGAGTACCGGCTGACCGAGCACGCCCGGGACACCGCCCTGGAGCTGTGCCGCCGTCTCGACGGCATTCCGCTCGCGCTGGAGCTGGCCGCCGGCCGCCTTCTCGCCCTGTCGGCGGAGCAGGTGCTGCAACGGCTGGACGACCGGTTCCGGCTGCTGACCGGCAGCAGCCGGAGCGCGCTCGCCCGGCACCAGACGCTCCGTACGGCCATCGGCTGGAGCCATGAACTCTGCGCGCCGGAACAGCGGCTGCTGTGGGCGCGGCTCTCCGTCTTCGCCGGGCAGTTCGACCTGGAGGCGGCCGAGTACATCTGCAGCGGTCCCGATCTGCCCACCGAAGCGGTGCTGGACGTGCTGTCCGGGCTGCTGGCCCAGTCCGTGATCCTGCGGGAGGAATCGGCTGCGGGCGCCCGTTACCGGATGCTGGACACGGTCCGGGAGTACGGCGCCGAGTGGCTGGCGGCCACGGGCGACACGGACCGGCTGCGCCGTCGTCACCGGGACTGGTTCCTGGGGCTCGCGACCTGGTGCGAGCTCGACTGGTTCAGCCCCCGGCAGGCGGCGGTGGCGGCCCGGGTGGAGAGCGAGCTGCCGAATCTGCGGCAGGCCATGGAGTGTTCGCTGGAGATCCCCGGGGAGGCGCACCTCGCGCAGTATCTGGCGGGCACGCTCTGGTTCCTGTGGGTCGGCTGCGGACGCCTGTCGGAGGGCCGGCACTGGCTGGAGCACGTACGGGAGGAGGAGACTCCGTACGACACCTCGCGGCTGAAGGCGCTGTGGGTGCTCGGTTACGTCGCGGTCCTCCAGGGCGATCCGGTGGGCGCGATCTCGGCACTGACCGAGTGCCGGGAGGAGGCGGACCGGGCGGGTGACGCCGCGGCGTCGGCGTACGCGCTGCACCGCACCGGCTGCCTGGCCCTGGTCACGGACGACGTGGCCCGCGCGCACGAACTGCTGCGGGAGGCCCTCGGCCGCTACCGGGAGCTCGGCGAGCTGAACAGCAACGTGCTGATGGCCCAGGTGGAACTCGCCATGACGACCGGGTTCCAGGGGGACCTGGACGGCGCGGTCGCGATCTGCGAGGAGGTCCGGGAGATCTGCGAGGACCACGGGGAGCGGTGGGCGCTCAGCTATGCGCTGTACGTCCTGGGGTTCGCCTCACTGCAGCGGGGCCTGCCCGGCCGGGCACGGGAGCTGCTCGGGGAGTCGCTGACCATCAGCCACACCTTCCACGACCGGCTGGGCACCGTGCTCGCCCTGGAGCTGCTGGCACTCGTCACGGTGATCGAGGGCGACGCCGCCGAGGCGGCCCTGCTGCAAGGGGCCGCCGACCGGATCTGGCCGTCGGTCGGTCTGCCGCTGTTCGGCTCGGCGCACTACAGCAAGCCCCGGGCCCGGTGCGAGGAACTGGTCCGGAACGAACTGGGCGAGGAGCTGTACAGGGCGGGGCTGCGCACCGGCGGCGAGCTGGACATGGACGCGGTGGTGGCCAGGGCGCTGTCGGGCGGGCGCGGCGAACACTCCGGCGTACAGGGTTCGCCGCCCCCGGCCGGGGGAACGCGAAAGCCCGCCGCCTCCCCGATCGGGGAGGGGCGGGCCTGAGCGCCGGTGCTGAGCGGCTACGCCTGAATCAGCGGGCGTAGTACTCGACGACGAGCTGCTCGTCGCAGATCACGGGGATTTCCTTGCGGTTCGGGTCCCGGTCAAGGCGGAAGGCCAGGGCCTTCAGGTTCACCTGCAGGTAGCGCGGGGTCTCACCGTCGGTGTCGTAACCACCCTCGCGGGCAACCTGGAAGGGGTACTTCTCACGGCTGCGCTCGCGGACCATCACGATGTCGTCGGGACGGACACGGAACGACGGCTTGTCGACCTTGCCACCGTTGACCTCGATGTGGCCGTGGACGACCATCTGGCGGGCCTGGTAGATCGTCTTGGCGATACCGGAACGCAGAACCAGCGCGTCGAGACGGCGCTCGAGCTCGACGACCAGCGCCTCGCCCGTCTTGCCTTCGGCCTTCTTGGCGCGGTCGTAGGCACGCGCCATCTGGCGCTCGCTGATGTCGTACTGGGCGCGCAGACGCTGCTTCTCGAGCAGACGGACCTTGTAGTCCGAGTTCTGCTTGCGGCCACGGCCGTGCTCGCCCGGCGGGTAGGGGCGGGCCTCGAAGTACTTGACGGCCTTCGGCGTCAGCGCAATGCCGAGCGCGCGGCTCTTCTTGACCTTGGGACGCGACTGATTAGGCACGTTCTCCAGACCTCCGTTGTAGGTTAGGTTAGGCTCACCTTACTCAAGGAGATCGCATGTCTCGCCCTGGGAACACCACACACGTCACGGACAGCACAGACAGCGGCAGCACACATGAAGGTGCTGCTACGACGGAAGGCCGATCTGATCGTGGTCAGCCGCGTCCCAGCGGGCTTGAAAACACACGGATGCCGTCAGCAGCCGAGCGCACACGAACTCTCGTACAGAGTACCTGCTCCGCGGTGCTGCTCATCCCCGGGCTGGAGACCGCGGGCTCGGACCAGCTGATGCCGCTGTCCCGGAGCGTGGGTCCGGACGGCGACCTCTTCCTCGAATTCCCCGCTGATTCCCCGGCCGTACGGGCCGCGACCCATGCCCAGGACGACGAGCTGACGGCCGTGCTGGAGATCACGGACGTCGCCCCGGTCGCCGTACCCCACCGCGTCCGGGGCCGGGCCCGCGTCAGTGGCTGGCTCACCTCCGTGCCCGGAATCGCCGGTCCCGGCCGGATGCTGCTGCGGCTGGAGACGGGCGAGGCCCACGTCGAGGACCTCTGGGGCTCGGAAACGGTCGAGCCGGAAGACCTGCGGGACGCGGCCGCCGACCCGCTCCTCGCCCACGAGACGGAGGTGCTCCAGCATCTGCACGCGGCGCACGGGGACCGGCTGGGGACGCTGTGCGAACTGCTCGGCGAGCGGGCGGACCGGACCGGCGCCCTGAACCCGCCGTCCGTCGTGCCCGTCGCGCTGGACCGGTACGGGCTGCGGGTCCGCTTCTTCGAACGGAACGGCCCCTGCTTCGACGCGCGCTTCGAATTCCCCGAGCCGGTGCGCGACGTGGTGGAGCTGCGCCACGCCATGCGCACCCTCTTCGAAGCCGCCGCGCACTGAGACCGGACCCTACGAACTGTCCCGTGCACTGAGACCGGACCCTACGAACTGTCCCGCGCGCTCGGGCCGCCCTCGGTGTCCGTACGGCCCAGACGCTCGCGGACCCGGTCCGCGACATCCGCGTACCGCGCCTCGGCCCCGTAACGGGTGGGGCGGTAGTAGCGCTTGTCGCGGACGGCGTCCGGGGCGTACTGCTGGGCGGCGATGCCACCGGGGACGTCGTGCGGATACACATAGCCCTGGGCGTGGCCCAGCTTGGCGGCGCCCTTGTAGTGGCCGTCGCGCAGATGGGCCGGCACCGCACCGGCCAGGCCCTTCCGTACGTCTTCCTGGGCCGCGGAGATCGCCAGCGTCGCCGCGTTGGACTTCGGGGCGAGCGCAAGCGCGATGGTGGCGTGGCTGAGGGTGAGCGCCGCCTCCGGGAAACCGATCATCGCGACGGCCTGGGCCGCCGCGACCGCTGTGGGCAACGCCGTGGGGTCGGCGAGGCCGATGTCCTCACTGGCCGAGATCATCAGCCGCCGGGCGATGAACCGGGGGTCCTCCCCCGCCTCGATCATCCGGGCCAGGTAGTGCAGCGCCGCGTCGACGTCGGAGCCCCGGATCGACTTGATCAGCGCACTCGCCACGTCGTAGTGCTGGTCGCCGTCCCGGTCGTACTTCACCGCCGCCCGGTCGACGGTCTCCTCCAGGGTGAGGAGGGTGATCTCCTCCTCCTTCTTGGACATCGCCGCGCCGGCGGCCGCCTCCAGCGCCGTCAGCGCCCGGCGCGCGTCACCCCCGGCGATGCGCAGCAGATGCTCCTGGGCGTCCTCGGCCAGCGTCACCGCGCCACCGAGTCCGCGCTCGTCGGTCAGGGCCCGGTGCAGCAGGGCGCGCAGATCGTCGTCGGTCAGCGACTCCAGCGTCAGCAGCAGCGAACGTGAGAGCAGCGGCGAGATGATCGAGAAGTAGGGATTCTCGGTGGTCGCGGCGATCAGCGTGACCCAGCGGTTCTCCACGGCCGGGAGCAGGGAGTCCTGCTGCGCCTTGGAGAACCGGTGGATCTCGTCCAGGAAGAGGACGGTCTCCTTGCCGTAGCCGCCGGTGGCGCGACGGGCTCCCTCGATCACGGCCCGTACTTCCTTGACGCCCGCCGTGATCGCGGAGAGTTCGACGAATCGTTTGTTCGTGGCCTTGCTCACCACGTACGCCAGGGTCGTCTTCCCGATGCCGGGCGGACCCCAGAGAATCACCGAGGAGGGGCCGGCCGGTCCTCCGCCCCCCTCGCCGACGAGGCGGCGCAGTGGCGAGCCCGGCTTGAGCAGATGCTGCTGGCCCACGACCTCGTCGAGGGTACGGGGACGCATCCGGACAGCGAGGGGGCTGCTGGACGGGTCCTTCTCCTGGCGGTCTTCGGCAGCTGCGGTAAAGAGGTCGGGCTCCACGTTTTGAAGCCTATGTCACCGCACTGACATACCCGCCGGGCCGGTGCGGCCCGCAGGGGAGAGAGGGCCGGTCAGCTGGTCCAGAAGTCCCACCAGCGGGTCAGGATCAGCATGCCGATGATCCCGATCCACAGGACCGGGGGCACCCAGTGGAACTCGGTGAGCCCGTTGCGCAGCCAGCTCGGCGCGGGAATGATCCGGTGCTTGATGTTGTGCGTGGTGATGTAGCAGAACATGAGGATCGTGGCGACCCAGGCCAGGCAGCACCACAGACACAGCGAGTTGATGTTGTAGAGCGACTGGTACTGGAGCCAGGTGCAGAATCCGACACCGAACAGGGTGCCCGCGTTCATCCCCAGCCAGTACCAGCTGCGGAAGCGTGCTCCCGCGAGCAGCGCCAGACCGATCCCGATGATCACGGGGTAGGTGGCCATGCCGAGCCAGGGGTTCGGGAACCCGAAGGCCGACGCCTGCTCGCTCTTCATGATGTTGCCGCAGGCCACCACCGGGTTGAGGCTGCAGCCCGGGACGAAGCTGGGGTCCTCCATCATCTTGAGCTTGTCGAGCGTGATGACCCAGGCGGCAAGGAGTCCGGCAGCGCCCGTGATCACCAGCAGCAGCGCCAGCGCGCGACCGCCGCCGATGGTCCTCTTCCCGCCGTCCTCTTCCTGGTCGGAGGAGGGATGGTCAACCGCTGCAGTCGTCATATCGCCGTTCCGTCAGTGAGTGGCCTGCTGGGGCACGGTCATTGTGCCGTACGGCCGCACTGGTCTTCCGTTCGATGAACATAAAAATGCGCACACAAGCGGGGCGCGGACCGCACGGAACGGGAGGGTGCGGGACCGTCCCCGCCACGTCGAGGGCGTCCACGCACGTCCGCGCGCGTCCTCGGGCGGTATCCGCCCCGCCTCCGGGCCGCCACTGCCGACCTGCGGCGGAAATCGCCCGGCAGGATGAATCTGCGACCGTCACATTGACGGCAGGGGAACAGGGCTTTATCGGCCCCCTGTTGAAGGCCACCGGGTTGAAGGCCACCGGCGTTCACCGGTCGTGGGCGGGCCGTGCGGCCCGCCCGCGGCACGGAGGGTTCAGGCGAGGCGCGTGCGCACCGTCTCGACCGCCTCGGCCAGGGGAACAGCCGTCTGCTCACCGGACTCCATGTCCTTGAGCTGCACGACCCCCTCGGCCAGGTCGCGCTCGCCGGCCACGATCGTGAAACGCGCACCCGAGCGGTTGGCGCTCTTCATCGCGCCCTTCAGACCTCGTCCCCCGAAAGCGAAGTCGGCGGCCACGCCCTGGCGGCGCAGCTGCGTGACGACACCGAACAGCGCGCGCCGCGCCTCCTCGCCGAGCGGAACGGCGAAGACGCTGGTCGTGGAGGGGAGTTCGAGCTCGATGCCCTCCGCCTCCAGTGCGAGCACGGTGCGGTCGACGCCGAGCGCCCAGCCGACCGAGGGGAGCGCCGGTCCGCCGATCATCTCGGACAGGCCGTCGTACCGGCCGCCGCCGCCGACCGCCGACTGCGAACCCAGACCGTCGTGGACGAACTCGAAGGTCGTGCGGGTGTAGTAGTCGAGGCCTCGGACGAGCTTCTCGTCGTCCTCGTACACGACGCCTGCCGCGTTGAGGAGGTCACGGACCTCCTCGTGGTACGCCTTGCAGGCGTCGCACAGGTAGTCGCGCAGCACCGGGGCGCCGGTCAGCTGCTTCTGGACGTCGGGGCGCTTGTCGTCGAGGACCCGGAGCGGGTTGATCTCGACGCGCCGGCGGGTCTCCTCGTCGAGGTCGAGGTCGCGCAGGAAGCCCTGGAGCGCTTCGCGGTAGACGGGCCGGCACTCCTTGTCGCCCAGGGAGTTGAGCAGGATGCGGAACCCGCGCAGGCCCAGGGTGCGGTACGCCTGGTCGGCCAGGATGATCAGCTCGGCGTCCAGGGCCGGGTCCTCGGCGCCGATCGCCTCGGCACCGACCTGCGAGAAGTGGCGGTAACGGCCCTTCTGCGGCCGCTCGTAGCGGTAGTACGAGCCGGAGTACCAGAGCTTGACGGGCAGGTTGCCGAGCTTGTGGAGGTTGGCCTCCAGCGTGGCACGCAGCACGGAGGCGGTGCCCTCGGGGCGCAGGGCGAGCTCGGAGCCGCCCTTGGTGGTGAGGGTGTACATCTCCTTGCTCACGATGTCGGTGGACTCACCGACGCCGCGCGAGAAGAGGGCCACGTCCTCGAAGCCGGGGGTCTCGATGTAGCCGTAGCCGGAGTTCTTCAGCGGTGCGGAGATCGCCTCGCGCACGGCGAGATACTTCGCGGAGTCGGGCGGGGTCAGGTCGTACGTGCCCTTGGGGGCCTTGAAGGTGCTCACGATGTCGCTCTCGTCACATTCCTCGTCGGGGCGCGTCCATACCGCTCAGATACGGGTTGGTGGCGCGCTCGCGGCCGATGGTCGTCTGGGGGCCGTGGCCGGACAGCACCACGGTCGAGTCGTCGAGCGGCAGGCACACACGGGCCAGCGACTCGAGGAGCTCGGCGTGGTCGCCGCCGGGCAGGTCGGTGCGTCCGACGGAGCCGGCGAAGAGCAGGTCGCCCGAGAAGAGGACCTGCGGGATCTCCGCGGCCTCGGGCATCCTGAAGGTCACCGACCCCTTCGTATGGCCGGGCGCGTGCGAGACGCCGAACTCCATACCGGCCAGCAGCAGTCGCGCGCCGTCGCTGAGTTCCTTGACGTCGTCCGGCTCCCCCACCGTCAGCTCGCCCATGAGCGGCATCCCGATGGAGCGGCCGAGGGCCTTCTCCGGGTCGCTCATCATGTAGCGGTCCTCGGGGTGGATCCAGGCAGGGACGTCGTGCGCGCCGCACACCGGAACGACGGAGGCGACGTGGTCGATGTGGCCATGGGTGAGCACGACGGCGACGGGCTTCAGCCGATGCTTCTTCAGCGCTTCCTCGACCCCTGAGGCGGCCTGGTGGCCCGGGTCGATGATCACGCACTCCTCACCCGCGGCGGGGGCGACCAGGTAACAGTTGGTCCCCCAGGCCCCGGCGGGGAACCCGGCAATGAGCACGATCGTCCTTAATGGTCGTCCGACGAGGGAGGTCGGCTGCGAGGTCGCAGCAGTTCAGAGCCTACCGGCGCTCCTCATTCCACAGCTAACCCATATACCGTACGGGGCAGCCCAGGCCCGATCAGACGACGTACAAGGAGATCACCCGGTGGTCAGCAGCGATCAGCGGCGGCGGCAGCTCGCCAGGGAGAAGTTCGAGCGGCAGCAGCAGCGCCGGGAGGAAGCCCGTCGCAGGACGAGGCGGCTGACCGTCGTCATCGCCTCCGCGGTGGCCGTGGCGGCGGTCATCGGCGGTGCCACGTACTTCGTCACCAGCGGTGACGACGACAAGGACAGCAAGGCCGACGCGGCCGCGAGCCAGAGCCCGTCGGCCGAGCCCTCGCCCTCGGCCAGCGAGAAGACCGAGCCCGAGCCCGCGATGAAGATCGACAAATCGGCGAAGTACACGATGTCGCTCAAGACGAGCCAGGGCGACATCGCGTTCACCATGGACGCGGCGAAGACCCCGCACACCACGAACTCGTTCAAGTCCCTCGCGGACAAGAAGTTCTTCGACGGTACGAAGTGTCACCGGCTGACCACGCAGGGCATCTTCGTCCTGCAGTGCGGCGACCCGAAGGGCGACGGCACCGGGGGGCCCGGCTACACGATTCCCGACGAGAACCTGACCGCGCTGGGCAAGGCGGGCGCCGACGGAACCGTGACCTACCCGGCAGGCACCGTGGCGATGGCCAACACCGGCCAGGAGCACACCGGCGGAAGCCAGTTCTTCCTCGTCTACAAGGACAGCAAACTGCCGCCCACCTACACGCCGTTCGGCACGATGGACGCGGACTCGCTGAAGGCCGTCGCGGCCATCGGCAAGGCGGGAGTCAGCGGCGGCGCTGCCGACGGTGCACCGGAGAAGGCCGTGAACATCTCGAAGGCGGCCGTCGACAAGTCCTGAACCCGGACGGACCCGGCGGAATCTCCGTCCAGCGGTCACTCGGTGCGGTCGGATAATTTTCGGCCGCGCTGAGTGCGGACAGCCGGGCGGCCCTTCGCCTAGATTGGCGTTGTGCAGGGCGGGCGCTGCCCGCCCCAGGAACTGTGGACGATGCCAGGGGGGCGAACCCCCTCACGGGCATCAGGTGGAGGAGACGCTGTGAGCAGCGACCCGTGGGGCCGTGTCGACGAGACAGGCACCGTGTACGTGCGTACAGCCGATGGCGAGCAGGTCGTCGGATCGTGGCAGGCCGGTTCTCCGGAGGAGGCCCTGGCTTATTTCGAGCGCAAGTACGAGGGCATTGTGGTCGAGATCGGCCTCCTCGAACGGCGGGTGAAGACCACCGATCTGTCGGCGAAGGACGCGACGACCGCCATCGAGCATCTGCGGGGACAGGTCGACGAGCATCACGCCGTCGGCGACCTGGACGCGTTGCGCAAGCGGCTGGACGCCCTGGTCGCGACGGTCGACTCGCGGCGCGAGGAGCGCAAGGCCCAGAAGGCCAAGCAGACCGACGAGGCGAAGCATGCCAAGGAGGCGCTGGTCGTCGAGGCCGAGGAGCTGGCGCAGAGCGAGCAGTGGCGCTCCGCGGGTGAGCGGCTGCGCGCGCTCGTCGACACGTGGAAGGGCCTGCCGAGGCTCGACCGCAAGTCGGACGACGAGCTGTGGCACCGCTTCTCGCATGCGCGCTCGGCGTTCTCCAAGCGCCGCAAGGCCCACTTCGCCTCGCTGGACGCCCAGCGCGAGGAGGCCCGCAAGGTCAAGGAGAAGCTGGTCGTCGAGGCCGAGGCGCTCTCCGGGTCGACGGACTGGGGCGCGACGGCTGCCCGCTACCGCGACCTGATGACCGACTGGAAGGCGGCGGGCCGCGCCCAGCGCGAGGCGGAGGACGCCTTGTGGGAACGGTTCCGCGGTGCCCAGGACGTCTTCTTCGCCGCTCGCAACGGAGTCTTCGCCGAGCGTGACGCGGAGCAGGGCGAGAACCTCAAGCTCAAGGAGGAGCTCGCCGTCGAGGCCGAGAAGCTGGTGCCGGTGAAGGACCTCAAGGCCTCCAGGGCCGCGTTCCGGGCGCTCAACGAGCGCTGGGAGGCCATCGGCCATGTGCCGCGCGACGCCCGCCCCAAGGTCGAGGGGCGGATGCAGGCGGTGGAGCGGGCGCTCCAGGAGGCCGAGGAGTCGGAGTGGCGCCGGACGAACCCGGAGGCACGGGCCCGTGCCGCTGGTCTGACCGGGCAGCTCCAGGCGGCCGTCGACAAGCTGCGCACGCAGATCGACACGGCTCGCGCCTCGGGCAACAACGCCCGTGCCGACAAGCTGGCCCGTGAGCTGGAGGGCCGGCAGGCGCTCCTGGACCAGGCTCTCAAGGGCCTGGAAGAGTTCGGCGGCTGACCGAGCCGCAGCAGGACATGGAGCGGGGCCCGGGCGCCGTGGGGGACCGGGCCCCGCCCAGGGTGTGCGGGGGGGCGCCGGCCCCCCCCGGGGGGCGGGGGGCCCCCCCGCCGGGGGGGGGCGGGGGGGGGGC